>NZ_JBYIRM010000003.1:0-355128 GCF_057708105.1 Actinacidiphila sp. bgisy144
CCGATCACCCTACTCCAGTCGGTTTATGGCCGAGTATCAGAACATCCCGTACCGGCCGACACCGTGCCTTCGTTCTTCACGCCCACTTGGTTTTCGTGACGAAGTACCGGCACCTAAAGCCCGGTGCACTGCGATGAGACCCGGTAGCGCGACCAGTTCTCGGCGTCGACGAGCAGCTTCCACACCACTTCGGGCGGCGCCTTCACGTCGATGTCATTGAGGGCGTAGAGCGCCGACGTCTTCGGGTCGTACGGTTCCGGCCACATCACCTTGTCGTACATCGTCCGTCCTTCCGTTCGGGGTGTTCTGGGCGTTCCGGGTGTTCCGTTGGCAGCGGCGCGAGGCGCCGAAGGCGCGTCAACCGGCCTGCTCCTCCCGCTCGGCCGCCACCTTGGCGAGCGCCGCGAGCAGGTTCTCGTGCGTGCGCCAGAAGACCTCGGGGTCCTGCTTCGCCAGTTCGACCCAGAGCGGACCTTGCATCGTCTCCTCGGTCCACAGATGGGTCCCCGTCGGCGTGGGGGTGATGATCCAGGCGTGGTAGGCCCTGGACTCCTCGGACGCCTTGGGGTGGCCGCCCCACGCGATCCGCGTCCGGGGCCGGAACTCCTGTACGGAGGCGAACACGTCCTGGCCGGCCAGGTTGGTCTCGAACCGCGTGCCCAGGCGCAGCGCGTCATGGCCGTCGAGCAGCCGCACCTCCCCCACGCCCGGGTAGAAGGAGGGCCACGTGCGGGGATCGACGAGCAGGGACCAGACCGTTTCCGGAGATGCCTCGACCTCCAGCTCGTTGGTGAAGTGGATGGGGGATCGACTGGGCGTCATGGCCTGCGGCCAGTTGATCGCCTCGAACGTCTCGGACATGGGCCTCTCCCAACGTCGGACCGCTCCCTGGCGGTCGGTTCCGTGATGTACGGCGGGCGACGGTTGCGCACCGCCGGTGTTCCGTTTCGACGGGATTCCGTTCGACGGGGACCGTCACACGATGGGCGGGAGCACGGACGGCGTGTTCCCGCCGGCGGCCACGGAGTCGCGCAGCGCGTCGAGGCCGGCGGCATGCTGGACGATCGGCTCGTATCCGAGGTCGGCCACCGCCCTGTCCGTGCGCAGGGTGCACTGCTGCCCGAGGAACCAGCGGGCGGGGACGGGGACTTGACCGGCCGCGGTCTCGGCGTCCAGGTCGGGTACCGCGACGTCCACGCCGAGGATCGCGAACTGGGCCTCAAGGAACGCGCGGAGGGTGACGCGGTGCCGGTCGGTGACGAAGTAGGCCTGGCCCGGCCGGCCGCGCTGCCATCCGAGCACGAGTCCCTCGACGGCGTTGTCGACGTACGTGACGTCGGTCGTGTGCCGGCCGCCGTCGATCCAGGCGAACCGGCCCGCCTTCGCCGCCGCGGCCAGGCCCTCGACGAGGAAGCTGCCGGGTCCCCAGACGAACCGCGGGCGGATCGACACGGTGGCGAGGCCCGGGGCGTTCGCGTCGAGCACGATCCGCTCGGCCACGGCCTTCGTGGCGCTGTAGGCGGCTGCCGAGTCGGGCCGCAGCGGCGCGGTCTCGTCCACGTCCACGAGCGGGTCGCCGGCCAGCAGCGCGGCTTCGCTGCCGCAGTGGACGAAACGCGGCACCCCCGCGTGGCGAGCGGCGTCGACGGCCGCCCGGGTGCCGCGCACCGTCACCAGTTCGTGGCGGTCGCGGTCGGCGGTGACATCGGTCTCGGCGGCGAGGTGGAACACCACGTCGCTGCCCGCCACGTCCTCCCGCCACGTCAGCGGCTCGGTCAACTCGCCCCGCACGGGCTCCGCGCCCAGCGCCGAGACCTTCGCGGCCGATGCCTCGCTTCGCACCAGGACCCGTACCGCGTGCCCCGCGCCGAGGAGCCGGCGTACGAGTACCTGGCCGATGAACCCGGAACCGCCGGTGACGAACACCTGCGCCATGTCTCTCTCCTTCGCTTCGTGTGAGCCCCTCGCCGGACGTGGCGAGCGGTCCCATGGGTGAGAGCAACCGGGCGGCCTGCGGGCTTCCCTCCACAATCCTCATACTTCGAAGGCTTGCGATAAGATCCATGGATGGCTTCTCTGCGGGCACTGGAGTGCCTCGTCGCCGTCGCGGACTCCGGGTCGATCACACAGGCCGCGCTGCTGCTGCACTCGTCGCAGCCCGCCGTCTCCCATCAGCTCGCTTCGCTGGAACGGGAGACGCGGACGGTCCTGCTGCGCCGCGAGGCCCGCGGGGTCAAGCTCACTTCCGCGGGGCGGGCCGCCGTCGCGGACGCCAGGCGCGCGATCGAGGCGGCCGCGGCCGCGGTGCGGTCGGCGCGCGCGGCCGGTCAGGCAGCCGGCGGCGTCCTGCGCCTGGTCTGCGCGCAGAGCCTGACGGTGCCGCTGCTGGCGGCCGTCATCCGCCAGTGGCGCCGCCGCCACCCGGAGGTGGCGATCACGCTGCGCGAGTCCACGGCGATGGACGAGGCGCTCGGTCTCGTCGAGTCCGACGAGGTCGACGTGGCCGTGCTGACCGCGCCCTCGGCGGGCCGCTTCACGATCACCGCCGTCGCGGAGGAGGAGATCGTGTGGGCGGCGCCCGCCGACCATCCGCTGGCCGGGCGGCCGGCCGTACGCCTCGCGGATCTCGACGGGGTGCCGCTCGTCCACTTCGCCCCGGACAACGGCCTCAGCGGCTGGCTCGACCAGGCCTTCGCCCGCGAGGGGGTCCATCCGGAGACGGTGATGCGCACCTCGGTGACGGCGACGGCGCCGCAGCTCGCGGCCGCCGGGCTGGGGGTCGCGGTGTGCCCCGTGAGCGCGGTCAGCCACGGCTTTCCGGGAGCGGTGCGCTCCTTCTCCCCGCGGTGGGTCCGGCAACTGGTGGCGGTGACGTCCACGCGGCCAGACCCGCTGGCCGCCCGTTTCATCGCCGACCTGCGCGACCACGGCATGAGCGTGCCGCGCGACGTCCGCGACCAACTCGCCGGGCCCCGCCCACCGGACGAGCCGCCCGCGGCGTGACGGAAGCCGGGGCGCGGCAGGACGGGCTGCCGGACGGGCCGCCGTTCACGGAACCCGGGGTCAGATCGCGGGGTGCTGGTCGCGGACCGGGCTGAGGGACTCCAGCAGGGAGGCGGTGTGCAGCACCGTCGACTCGCAGTGCCAGCCCGCCGCCAGCTGCACGCCGATCGGCAGGCCCTCGCCGCTGGTGCCGAACCGCAGGGACAGCGCCGGGAGGCCGGTCAGGTTGAACGGAACGGTCGCCGTCTGGATGTGCGCGGCGTCCACGGAACGGCCGTCGACGGTGAGCCGGGCGGCGCCGTGTCCGTGTGCGGGAACGGGCAGGACCGGGAGCAGGAGGATGTCGTACCGCTGGAAGTACGCGGCGAACGCGTCCCGGAGGCGTTCGACGCCCTGTTCGGCCAGGACGTAGTCGTGCAGGGGCGTGTCGGGGCCGGCGAGCATGTGCTTCGAGACCCTGCCCATCCGGTCCTCGTGGCCTGCGGTGGCCTCCCGGAAGGCCGGTCTGACCTCCATGACGTGCTGTCGGTAGAAGAGGTCGAGCGGGTTGTCCCGCTCCAGGGCCGGGATGTCCACCGCGTCGACCTCGGCCCCCGCGCTCCGCAGCGCTTCGGCGGCGTCCCGCACGGTGGCGGCGACCTCCGGGTCGATCGGGCCGAGCCCGGAGTCGACCAGCCATCCGACACGCACCGGCCGGTCCGGCGACGTGCCCAGGCCGGCGTCGAACTCCCGCGGCACGCTGGCAAGACCGTCGGCGCCGTCCGGCCCGGACAGCAGCGCGTAGGCCAGGGCGAGGTCGCGGACGGTGCGGGCCATCGGGCCCACGTGCCAGTCACGGCGGGGCGCCCGGGGCCAGACCCCGGTCATCGGGATGCGCCCGTGCGTCGGCTTGAGCGCGGCGATGCCGGTGTGCGCGGCCGGCCCGCGCACCGAGATGGCCAGGTCGCTGCCGAGCCCGAGGGGCGACATGCCCGCCGCGATCGCCGCTGACTCGCCGCCGCTCGAACCGCCGGGTGTACGGCCGAGGTTCCAGGGGTTGTTCGTGCGGCCCGTCAGGAGGTTGTCGGACTCGGTCGAGTACGAGAACTCCGGGAGGTTGGTCTTCGCCAGGAGGATCGCACCGGCCCGCTTCAGGCGGGCCACGCTGGTGGCGTCCCGGTCCGGGACGCGGCCCGCGAAGATCGGGGAACCGCGCTGGGTCAGCACTCCGGCGGTGTCGAACGAGTCCTTGGCCGTGAACGGCACACCGTGCAGCGGCCCGACCGCCACGCCGGCCGCCACCGCCGCGTCCGCGGCCTTCGCCGCCTCCAGAGCCCCGTCGGCGAGCGTGACGATGGCGTTGACCTTGGGATCGGCCGCCTCGATGCGGTCGAGGTGCGCCCGCACCACCTCGACGGAGGAGACCTTCCGGTCGCGGATCAGCTCGGCGAGTCCGCTCGCGTCGCGGTGGATGAGCTCGGTGGTCATGGTGACCTCGTTTCTACTAGACCGGTCTACTAGTCCGGCGTACGGGGGGCGGGGAAGGCCCGTCGAAGGGCTCGTCAGATGTGGAGGACTTGGCGGGTGACGGCCATGGCACGGTCCAGCGGGCGCGCACTGCGGTGGATCTTCGCCATCATGCTCGCTCCGATCCACAGGTCGTAGAGCGCCTCGGCCGCCATGCGGGGGCTCTCCTCGACGGACACGGAGCCGTCCGCGACGCCGTCGGCGATCATCCGCTCCAGGCGGTCGACGATCGCGGTGGTCCCGGTCTTCGTCGCCGCCCTCATCGCCTCGGAGAGGTCGGCGACCTCCGCGCCGAGCTTGACGACCAGGCATCCGCCCTGGCAGTCGTCCGCCGCCTGCGTGTCGTGGAACCTCTGCCAGTAGGCCATCAGGCGCTCGGCGGGGCTCCTGCGGCGGTCGGCGGCGATGCCGTCCATGACGGCCAGGTAGTCGTCGAAGTAGCT
Source organism: Actinacidiphila sp. bgisy144 (assembly GCF_057708105.1). Taxonomy (NCBI): domain Bacteria; kingdom Bacillati; phylum Actinomycetota; class Actinomycetes; order Kitasatosporales; family Streptomycetaceae; genus Actinacidiphila; species Actinacidiphila sp. bgisy144. The sequence continues at coordinate 4,953 of NZ_JBYIRM010000003.1, forward strand.
CTTCATCATCGCCTCGCCGAAGGCGTCCTTCGAAGCGAAGTAGTGGTAGAAGGACCCCTTCGGGACGCCGGCCGCGGCCAGGACCTCATTGATGCCGACCGCGGCGTAGCCCTTCGTGGCCACGATCCGCCGCGCGGTCTCCAGAAGGCTCTGCCCCGTGTCCACCTTGGTACCTGCCATACGGGCACGCTAGCAGCAGATTAGACCAGTCGTCTAGAAATCCGCTCCGCGCAAGGGCAGCGGGCGTGCAGGCATGCAGAAAATCTATCGCAGCGCCTCCTTCTATCGATGGACGGACGGGAAGCACGGCCCCCGCCCCGCCTGTTGGACACCCACGAGGAACGGCGCGCAGCGCGCCGGGCCTGATCCGGCGGAGCCGGACCTGTCGAGGACCACCCGACGCAGAGCCCAGCGCAAGAGCCCGACGCAAGAGCCCGACGCAGAGAAGGAGCGCTCACCATGAGCAGCATCAGCATCATCGGCCTGGGGCAGATGGCCCGGGTGCTCGCCAACCGGGCGCTCGACGGCGCCCACGCCGTCGAGGTCGTCGGCCGGGACGCCGCCAAGGCCGCGGACGTGGCCGCCGCACTGGGCCGCGGCGCCACCGCGGGCACCATGGACGCGGCCCCGGCCGGGGACATCGTCATCCTCGCCGTGCCCGCCGGCAGCGCCGTGCCGGTCGTCAGCCGGTACGGGGACGCGCTGGCCGGCAAGGTCGTCGTCGACATCTCGAACCCCTTCAACTCCGCCGCCACCGGGGTCGTCACGCCCGAGGGCACCTCCGTCGCACAGGAGATCGCGAAGGCCGCTCCGGCGAGCACTCACGTCGTCAAGGCGTTCAACACCGTCTTCGGCGGCGTCCTCGCCCAGGGGCGCCCGGTGGACGTGTTCCTCGCCGGCGACGACGCGCGGGCCAAGGCGCGCACGTCGGCGTTCGTCGAGAGCATCGGGCTGCGCCCGTGGGACACCGGCGACCTGGCGATGGCGCGGTGGCTGGAGGGCGCCGGGGTGCTGATGATGGGCCTGGGGCGCCATGGCGTGGGGGCGTACGACTTCTCCCTGGGCGTCACCACCGCCGGCTGAGCGCGTGGGCGGGCGCGGGCGTCAGCGCGGGTCGGGGGCCGTGGGCGGCAGGGAGGGCTGCGCCAGGCCGGCGAGCAGCAGGTCGATCATGCGGCGGGCCTGGTAGTCGGGGAAGGTGTCGACCCCGATGCACAGGTTGCCGACGGCGAGCATCAGGTCGAAGGCGCGGACGTCCGCGCGGGTGGCGCCGGCGGCGGCGGACGCTCGCAGCAGCTGGTCGAGCACGGGCAGCAGGCGTTCGACGAACTCGTTGTGCAGGTAGTCGAACCCGGTCGGGTCCGAGCGCATGGCCTCGGCCAGGCCGTGTTTGGTGACGAGGAAGTCGGCGAACCGGTGAACCCACAGCCGCAGGGCCTCGTACGGCCCGACCTCCGCGGACGGCGCGTGCGCGTCGGTGGCGAGCGCGTCGACCTGGTGCTTGAAGACCGCGACCACCAGCTCCGAGCGGGTCGGGAAGTGGCGGTAGATCGTGCCCATGCCGAGCCCCGACTCCGCGGCGATCTCCCGCACGGGAGCGTGGACGCCCGCCCGGGCGAACACGGCCGCCGCGGCGTCCAGCAGGGTCTGCTCGTTCCGGCGGACGTCGGACCGCTTGCGGCCGCCCGGGGGCGAGGTGCTGGGCGTGGGCATCGGAGGCATCCTTTCACTTCACTTGCAAAGCGGAGCGACGTTCCATATCGTGATTCGGAGCGGGGCTCCGCATTTCCATCCTGCCAGACGCCTCGCCGCACGGGCACCGCCGTGCCTGCCGAACCTCCGAAAGGCGTCCGCCCCGTGATCGACACCGCGTCCTCCCGCGACACCGGGTTCCCTCTCGCGCCGCCCCGCCGGACCAGCTTCGGCATCATGACCGCTCCCACCCACGTCGCCTACGACGACATCCTGCGGGTGTGGCAGGAAGCGGACGGCATCCCGCAGATCGAGCACGCCTGGCTCTTCGACCACCTCATGCCGATCGGCGGCGACCCGGACGGCCCGGCCCTCGAGGGCTGGACGCTGCTGTCGGCCCTCGCGGCCCGCACCGAGCGGCTGCGGCTCGGGGTGATGGTCACCAGCAACAGGTTCCGGCCGCCGGCCGTGCTGGCCAAGATCGCCGCCACCGTCGACATCGTCTCCGGCGGCCGGCTCGAGTTCGGCATCGGCGCCGGCTCCCGGCCCGACGTGCCCACCGCCCGGCGGGAGTACGCGGCGCACGGCCTCCCCTTCCACGACGCCGCGCACGCCGTCGAAAGCCTCGCCGAGGCGTGCACGGTCATCCGCAGGCTCTGGACCGCGACCGAACCGTTCGACTTCCAGGGCCGCCACCACCGGCTGACCGGCGCGTTCGCCAGTCCCAAACCCGTCCAGCGCCCCCACCCGCCGATCCTGATCGGCGGGAAGGCGACTCGCACCCTGCGCGTGGTGGCCGAGCACGCCGACCTGTGGAACGCGCCCGCCGACAGCATCGAGCAGGCGATCGCCCGCAGCGCCGTACTCGACCGGCTGTGCGCCGAGATCGGCCGCGACCCGGCCGAGATCACCCGGTCCATCGTGCTGCCGGTCTCCTACGACCGGCCCCAGGACACCCGCGCCACCATCCGCGCGGCGGTCGACGGCGGGTTCGGCCACATCGTGCTCGCGCTGTCCGCGCCCTACCCGGCCGGGGTCGCGCGCTGGATCGCCGACACCGTCATCGACCCGCTCGAAGCCGCCTACGCCGTAAGCCCTCCCGGCCGCACGCGCTGACGGCCCGTTGACGCACCCCGCCCCGATCCCCGACACCACCCCCGCAACCGAGGAACCGCCGATGACGACGAACCACCCGCCCCTCGACCCGGAACTCGGCGCCGTCCTGGCGCTGGTCCACCAGCAGCTCTCCCCGACCGTCACCGCCCAGGACATCGGCGCCCTGCGGGCCGGGCTCTTCGCCGCCCCGGGCGAGGACCTGACCCGCGGCGGCACCGTCGAGGTGCGAGACCTCGCCGTCCCCGGCCCCGACGGCGCCCCCGAGGTCCCGCTGCTCGTCCTGCGGCCCGCCGGTCTGGCGGCGGGAGCACCCGTCATCTACTACCTGCACGGCGGCGGCATGATCATCGGCGACCAGCGCACCGGGGTCGGCACCGTCCTCGACTGGGCCGTCGCCAACGGCGCCGTGGTGGTGTCCGCCGGCTACCGCCTCGCACCGGAACACCCGGACCCCGCACCCGTCGAGGACTGCTACGCGGGGCTGCTGTGGGTGCACGAACACGCCGGGCGGATAGGCGGCGACCGGGACCGTGTCGTGCTCGCCGGAACGAGCGCCGGCGGCGGACTCGCGGCCGGCGTCGCACTCCTGGCCCGCGACCGGGGCGGCCCCCGGCCGCTCGCCCAGGTGCTGATGTGCCCGATGCTCGACGACCGCTTCGTCACACCGAGCAGCCGGGAACTCGACGGCGAGGGCATCTGGGACCGCACCAGCAACACGACCGGGTGGCACGCCCTGCTCGGCGAACGCCGGGGCACCGACGACGTCAGCATCTACGCGGCACCGGCCCGGGCCACCGACCTTGCCGGCCTGCCCACCGCCTTCATCGACGTCGGCTCGGTGGAGACCTTCCGCGACGAGGCCATCGACTACGCCGCCCGGCTGCTCCAGGCCGGCGTCCAGTGCGAACTGCACGTCTGGCCGGGCGGCTTCCACGGCTTCGACGCCATGGCCCCGCACGCCGCGCTCTCGCGCACCGCTTCGACGACCCGGGCCGCCTGGGTCCAGCGGCTGCTGGCCGCGGGCTGACACCAGAAGTTTCCGGCCCGGCGGTCCGCTTGACCTCGATCCTTTCGCCGGCGCCCGGCCCTGACAAAAAAGTAAGCTCTTACGTCCGATCGGGAAAAGGCATAGCTTTGCGGAAGTCGGCGATTCCGCCGCACCGATGTGCACCTTTACGCGAATACCCGCGTCCGTGCACGTCCCCACCCGCGCCTTTCCCGAATGATCGGAATTCCGTGATGCCGAGCCCCGAATCCGACGCCCTCCGCGCCGCACTCCAGTCGATGGCCGACCGTATGCGCGACCGGCCCGACATGGATCTGCCGACGCTGCGCGACATGATGGACGAACTACAGGCGCAGTCCGCGGAGCCCACCGGCGTGACGTACGAGGAGGTCGAGGCCGGGGGGCGGCCGGCGCTGTGGTGCACACCGCTCGGCTCGGCGACCGACCGCGTCATCCTCTTCCTCCACGGCGGCGCTTTCGTCGCGAACTCGAAAGACACCCATCGCAAATTCGCCGCCCATCTCGCGAAAGCGACCGGTTGCCGTGCCCTGGTGATCGATTACCGGCTGGCGCCGGAGCATCCCTTTCCGGCCCAACTCGAGGACGCGGTGGCGGTCTACCGCGATCTCCTGCGCACCGGCGTCGAACCCGGCCGTATCGCCGTCGCGGGCGATTCCGGCGGCGGCGGGCTAGCGACCTCGACCGTCCTGAAACTGCGCGACGACCACGACCCGCTGCCCGCGGGGATCGTGGCGGTCTCCCCCTGGTACGACATGGAAGCCACCGGTGAGACCTTCGACACCAACGCCGCGCACGACGTCTTCGCCAGCCGGCCGACCACGCTCGCGCTCGCCGCGATGTTCCTCGGCGAGCACGGCTCCCCCACCGACCCGCTGGCCAATCCCCTGTACGCGGACGCCACCGGACTGCCACCCGTCTATCTGACCTGCGGCGGGTACGAGACGATGCGGGCCGACGCCGAACGCTTCGCGCGCCTGGCCACGCACGCGGGCGTCGACGTCACCCTCGAAGTGGGCGAAGGGATGCAGCACATCTACCCGTTGATGGCGGGCCGGGCCCCCGAGGCCGACCGGACCGTCGCGAACATCGCGCGCTGGCTGCGTCCCAAGCTGGGGCTTTCCCGTCAGGGCGCTTCCGCGTCGTAACGCTCCCGCGCCTGCACCATGGGGCCGATGTGGTCGTCGACCCAGCGCACCAGGGTGTGCAGCCGCACAGTCAGGTCCGCGCCGAGCGCGGTCAGGCTGTATGTGACCTGGGGCGGCACGGTCGGCGCCACGGAGCGTTCGACCAGTCCGGCGCGCACCAGGACCTTGAGGTTCTGCGACAGCATCTTCTCGCTGATACCGGCGACCTCGGCGGTCAGTTCGGAGAACCGGCGCGGCCCGTCGAACAGGGCGTCGAAGATCAGCACCGCCCACCGGTTGGTGACCCGGTCGAACACCGCTCGCGGACACTGCTGGTCCAGCACGCCGACCGCGAGCGGCGTCCCCGCGGCTCGCACCTGGGACACACCTTCCACCGGTTCCATACCCGCACAACCCGCGGTCGGCCCCGGCCTATTCCGGACGGACGGCGGAGGCGAGCCGGGTCTCGGCGATCCGCCGGGCGGCCTGCTGCGGGGTCACGCCGGTCGAACGGGCCAGGTCCAGCACGTGGCTGACGGTGTCGCCGATGCGCTCCACCCGCTGCTGGGCGGCTTCGTGGCCGTAGTGCTCCGATTCCCGGCTCAGCGCGTAGACGATGCCCCCGGCGCCGGCCACGTAGTCCGGGACCCAGACCACGCCGTGCGCGGCGAGGGCGTCGGCGACGGACTCCTCGGTGAGCTGGTTGTTGGCCGGGCCGACGACCAGGGGTGCGGTCAGCCTGGGCACGGTCGCCGCACTGAGGACGCCGCCGACGGCCGCGGGGACGAAGATGTCGGCGGGCGCGGACAGCGCCTCATCGGGCTCGACCCATCCGTACCCGTACGCCAGGGCGGTGTCCTTGCGGGACCGGTCCACGTCCGACACCAGGACGCGGGCGCCCTCGGCGGCCAGGCCCGCCGCGATGCCGCCGCCGACCGACCCGAACCCGCTGATGACCACCGTCCGGCCGGCGCTGGAGGCGCTGCCGAACACGTGCCGGGCGCCCGCGCGGAGGGCGGCCAGGACGCCGGTGGCGGTGGGACCGCCGGAATCGCCGGTGCCGCCGTGTTCGCCTGGCGCGCAGTAGGCGTACGGCGAGAAGCGCTTCAGGACCACCATGTCGTCCGGGCCGGTGCCGATGTCGGGGCCGGTCCGGTACGACCCCTCCATGGCGGCGATCAGCTCGCCCAGGTCCTCGAGCGCGGCCTCGCGCAGCCGCTCGGTGAGTTCGGTGTCCCGGCCGAGGGCGATCACGCTCTTGCCGCCGCCGAAGTCCAGACCGGCCACCGCGGCCTTGTACGTCATGGCCTCCGACAGGCGCAGCGCGTCGGCCAGCCCGTCCTGCCACGTGTCGTAGCGGCGCAGCCGGCACCCGCCGACCGCCGGGCCCAGCGCCCGGGAGTGGACAGCGACGACCAGCGGCAGCCCCGAGCGGCTGCCACGACGGACAAGGACCTCTTCATGTGCGAACGCGTGGCTCATGCGCCTGAAGCTAGAGTGACGCTCGGACGAACTGGCGCTATGCCGAACGAAATTCGGACGGCGGCCGTGGAGGGTGGTCATGGACGACATTGATTCGGCGATCGTGCGCCATCTACAGGTGGACGGTCGGCTCTCCAACCGCGCGCTCGCGGAGAAGCTCGGCATCGCACCGTCCACCTGCCTGGAGCGCACCCGGCTGCTGCACAAGCGCGGCGTCATCGAGGGGTACCGGGCCCAGGTCTCCCTGCGCGCGCTCAACCGCCCGGTCCAGGCCATGGTGTCCACGCAGGTCCGGCCGCTGCGCCGGGACGTGGTCGCCGCCTTCGAGCAGTCGGTGACCCGGTTGCCGGAGGTCGTCTCGGTCTACACGATGGCCGGCAGCGACGACTTCCTCGTCCATGTCACGGCCCAGGACATCGACCACCTGCACGCCTTCCTGCTGGACCAGTTCACCAACCGCCGCGAGATCGTCGGCTTCCGCACCTCGATCATCTACCAGCACCTCACCAACCCGGTGCTCGAGCCGCTGCCCCCCGCACCGGAACAACGCGCCTGAACATCCCGCCTGACACATCCCGCCTGAACATCGGGCACGCAGGTCAGTAGCCGAGACGTTTCTGCCGCTTCTTCTCCGCCCGGTCCCGGGCCCGCTGCTCCTCCCGGGCCCGCCACTCCGCCTCGACCTCGCGCCGGGTGTCCTCGCTGTCGCGCACCAGCTCCGCGACGCTGAACCGGCACAGGACGTGCCAGTCGGTGGCGTACTCGCTGGGCACGTCGCTGCCGACCAGCAGGAAGCCGTCGGCCGAGCGGAACAGCCGGGTGCGGGGCGGATGCCGCAGCTGGCGCGGCTGGAAGGTGGTGGCGTGGCCCTCCAGCCGGGCGAGGGCCTCCTCGCGGGTGCCGGTGAACACCTCCAGCACGGTGTTGTGCACGAAGCCGTAGCGCCCGCCCTTGGCCTCCTCGACGATCAGACCCCACCGTGTCGCCATCGACGTCGACTCCCCCCCGGAATCCGGAACGCGGCACCCGACGGGTACCGCGTTCCGCTGTCGTCCGCCGCTCCGCTGCCGGAGCCGCTGCCGGTCCGGCCTCAGCCGGTTCCCTCACGACGGTGCTTGCCGTGCGGCGCCGCCGCTTCGCCGTCCTCCGCCGAGGCCTCGCCCCGGTGCCGGCCGGCCACGTCCTCGTCCGCTCCCTGGTGCGCGTGGTCGCGCGCCTGATCGGCCCTGGTCGTGTTCGCCATCTTTCTGCTCTCCCCCTGTACCCACCTGACTACATGCTCACGCGCGGGCGTTCACCCTCGGTGACGCGGGCGAGTCTACCGAGGATCATGCCGCCGCCGGGGCAGGGGGCCTGCTGTGTCAGCGGCGCGTTCTGGAGCGGGAGCACCGCGAGCGTGCGGCGCGCCGGGGGCAGCGCGCGGGCCCGCACCACCCGCGGCGCGGGCAGTGCGCGCGGCGCCGGGGCGACCTGCGGCGGCGGGTCGTACGGGTGCAGGGCGGCGGGCGTCGGCAGGTGCAGCGGGGAGCGCGGCAGCCAGCGGGCGGCCGGGCCGAGCCAGTCCGCGGGCGCACGGCGCCAGTGCAGCCGGCGCTCGCCCGGCCGCCACAGCGCGAGCGAGGACCGCCCGCCGGGCACCGCCGAACGGAAGGCGACCACGCACGCCTCCGGGGCGAGGCTCTGCCCGGGCTGCGCGGCGACGGGCGAGAGCAGCGCACCGGCCACCCGCAGGGTGTCGGGGAAGCGCACCGGGTGGCGGCTGCCGAGCACGCCCCAGCCGAGCCGGGGCTCGCCGGTGGCGTCGCTGCGGACGATCAGCAGCCCGCTGTCCGGCTCGGCGAGCAGCAGCCGGTCGTCGCTGTCCTCGGTGAGCTGGAGCAGCGGGTTGACCTGGCCGGCGAACAGGTCGACCGCCACGGTCTTGGTCCGCCCGTCCAGTTCGCGGTCCAGGGCGAGCAGCCGCCCGGTGCGGTCCAACCAGGCGCCGCCGGTGCAGCGGCCGGGCAGCGTCAGCAGGTGCACCGGGCCGCCCCCGCTGCCGCCGCCCGCGTCGCACAGCTGCCACAGCGAGGTGACGCCGCCGCCGGCGTCGTAGCAGGTGGCGAAGGCGCCGAACGGGGCCGGCGGGAGCAGCCGCACGTCGGTGCCGGTGAGCGCGCCGATCTCCTGGCTGCCGGTGCCGGTGCCGGACGGGTAGAGCAGGGACAGGTCGTGGCGGGTCCCGGTGGGGGCGGCGTCGGCGGCGGTGCCGGCCGCCGTACCGCGCCGTACGAGCACGCGGCCGTCGGGGAGGGGGAGCACCTGTGTGCCTGGCTCCTCCGGGCGCGGACCGGGCAGCGCCACCGCGTAGGGCTCGGGTCCGTCCAGCGACCAGCGCTCGACGTACCAGCCGCCGCCCCCCTCGCCCTCCTCGCTCGGCACGGTCGCCGCCGCGAGGCAGGCCGCGTAGGCCCCGTCGGCGCTGATCGTGAAGCCGCTACGGTGCCGGGCCGCCGGTTCCGCGGCGGGCGCCCGCTCCGGCGGGGTCGGGTCCGAAAGCTGGCGGGTACCGGTCGTGTCGAGGGTCATGTGGGTTCTCCACCTCCAGCTCAGGACGGTAGTTTTCGTACTTCACGACGATCAACGCGAGCCGGGACAGTTCACACGTAAGGGTGTCGCCCCGTGCGAACCGACGCTGTCACCCGAGCCGTTGTGCTGCGTCGGCCGCTCGCATCCCGGCCGGCCGGCGCGGCGGGTAACCTTCGTAACGTGCCCGCACCCTCTCTTGCCGACGTGCTCGCCGCTCTGGACGCCCTCTGGCCGCCGGAGCTGGCCGAGTCCTGGGACGCCGTCGGCCTCGTCTGCGGCGACCCGTCCGCGACGGTCGGCCGGGTGCTGTTCGCCGTCGACCCGGTCCAGGAGGTCGTCGACGAGGCGGTCCGGCTCGGCGCGGACCTGCTCGTCACCCACCACCCGCTCTACCTGCGCGGCACCACCACCGTCGCGCCGGTCGGCCCGGCCGGCTTCAAGGGCCGGGTGGTGCACGACCTGATCCGCGGCGGCGTGGCCCTGCTGGTGGCGCACACCAACGCCGACCGGGCCGACCCCGGGGTCTCCGACGCGCTCGCCGCGGCCGTGGACCTGCGCGTCACCGGCCCGCTCGTGCCCGACCCGGCCGACCCCGCCGGCCGCCGGGGCCTGGGCCGGCTGTGCGCGCTCGACGTGCCGATGCGGCTGGCTGACTTCGCGGCGCGGGCCGCGCGCGGCCTGCCGGACACCGCCACCGGGCTGCGGGTCGCCGGAGACCCGGACACCCTGGTCCGCACGGTCGCGGTCTGCGGCGGCTCCGGCGACAGCCTCTTCGCCGAGGTCCGCGCGGCCGGGGTGGACGCCTTCCTCACCGCCGACCTGCGGCACCACCCCGCCTCCGAGGCCCGGCAGGCCGGGCCGCCCGCCCTGGTGGACGCCGCGCACTGGGCCACCGAGTGGCCGTGGTGCGAGCAGGCCGCCGGCCAGCTCGACGAGATCTCCGACCGGCACGGCTGGAATCTGCGGACCCATGTCTCGCGGGCGGTCACCGACCCCTGGACGCTCCACGCGCCTTCCACCACGCCGGACTCCGCCGCCATGACGGACCCGTCCGCCGCGCCGGACCCCTCGGACGTGACCGGGCCGCCCGGCCCGACCAGCTCGTCGCCGAACCCGAATTCCCCTTCCAGCAGCACAGGAGCCCCCCGCTGAACGCCGCGCCCGCCGACCAGATCCGACTTCTCGAAGTCCAGGCCCTCGATGCGCGTATCGCGCAGCTCGACCACAAGCGCCGCAACCTCCCCGAGCACGCCGAGCTGGAGCGGCTGGGCGCCGACCTCGCCCAGCTGCGCGACCTGCTCGTCGCCGCCCGGACCGAGGAGAGCGACACCGCCCGCGAGCAGACCAAGGCGGAGCAGGACGTCGACCAGGTGCGGCAGCGCGCGGTCCGCGACCAGCAGCGGCTGGACTCCGGGGCGGTCACCTCCCCGAAGGACCTGGAGAACCTCCAGCGCGAGATCGCCTCGCTCGCCAAGCGCCAGTCCGACCTGGAGGACGTCGTCCTGGAGGTGATGGAGCGCCGCGAGAACGCGCAGGAGCGCGGCGCCGAACTCGCCGACCGGGTCGCGGCCTTGGAGGCCAAGGTGGCCGAGGCCGAGCAGCGCAAGAACGCCGAGCTGGAGGGCATCGACGCCGAGGGCTTCACCGTCGCCAAGGAGCGCGAGGTGCTCGCCGACGCCGTCCCCGGCGACCTGCTGGGGCTCTACGACAAGCTGCGCGCCCAGCAGGGCGGCATCGGCGCCGCCCGGCTCTACCAGAAGCGCTGCGAGGGCTGCCGGCTGGAGCTGAACATCACCGAGCTGAACGAAGTGCGGGCCGCTCCGGCCGACGCCGTGGTGCGCTGCGAGAACTGCCGCCGGATTCTGGTGCGTACGGCCGACTCCGGGCTGTAGGGCGGTGGCCGCGACGGGGCAGGGGGCGCCCGATCTGGGCACCCCGACCACGTTCGTGCTGCTGCGGCACGGGGAGACACCGCTCACCGGGCAGCAGCGGTTCTCCGGCAGCGGCGGGACCGATCCGGGCCTGTCGGCGCGGGGACGGGCCCAGGCGGAGCTGGCCGCACGGGAGTTGGGCACGCAGGTCCTGGCCGCGAAGGAGCCGGGCGCTCAGGAGCCGGGCGGCCCTGGCGCCGTGCACGCCGTGGTCAGCTCGCCGCTCGCCCGCTGCCGGCAGACCGCCGCCGCGGTCGCGGACCGGCTCGGCCTGGACGTCACCGTCGAGGAGGGCCTGCGCGAGACGGACTTCGGCGCTTGGGACGGCCTGACGTTCGCCGAGGCGCGGCAGCGCGACCCGGAGACGATGACCGCGTGGCTCGGCGATCCGGCCGCCGCCCCGCCCGGCGGGGAGAGCTTCGCCCGGGTCGCGGAGCGGGTGGCGGCCGCCCGGGAGGCGCTGCTCGCCGCGCACCGCGGCCGGACGGTCCTGCTGGTCAGCCATGTCACGCCGATCAAGACGCTGATCCGGCTGGCCCTCGGCGCCCCGCCCGAGGCGCTCTTCCGGATGCGGCTGGACCCGGCCGCCCTGAGCGCGGTGGACCACTACGCCGACGGCAACACGTCCGTGCGGTACGTCAACGCGACCGCGCACCTGCGGGAGCTGCCCGGCCGCGGGTGAGGCGCGGGCGGTTCACCCGGCCAGCGCGGCCGCGGAACGGGCCAGTTGTGTGACGCGGTGCCACGCCTTTGCCCGCAGGGCCTCCTGCGGCAGCATCCATGTGCCGCCCACGCAGGCGACGTTGGGCAACTCCAGGTAGGCGGCGGCGCGTTCGGCGTCGATGCCGCCGGTCGGGCAGAAGCGGGCGCGCGGCAGCGGAGAGTGCAGCGACTTCAGGTACGGGGCGCCCCCGGCCGCTTCCGCGGGGAAGAACTTCATGTCGGTCACGCCGAGTTCCAGCAGCCGCAGGACCTCCGAGGCCGTCGAGACCCCGGGCAGGCTCGGCAGGCCCGAGGCCCGCATCGCCGCCAGCAGGTCCTCCGTCCAGCCCGGGCTCACCAGGAACCGCGCGCCCGCCGCCTTCGCCGTCTCCACCTCGGCCGGGCCCAGGACCGTACCCGCGCCCACCACGGCGTCCGGGACCTCCGCGGCGATCGCGCGGATCGCCTCCGGCGCGGCCGGGGTGCGCAGCGTCACCTCGATCGCCCGCAGTCCCCCTGCCACCAGCGCGCGCGCCAGCGGTACGGCGTCCTCGACCTGCTCCAACACGACCACGGGGACCACGGGGGCCAGGTCCAGCACACTCTCCATGCGGCTCATCCTCACCCGCCCCCACCACCCCCCGCAACGCCCGTTGCAGAGCGCGCAACGTCCTCGGAGGAGCCGCACCACGAAGGGGCGCGGGGGACTGCGCGACGAGCCACAGCGCACGGTCAGGTGGGCCCGGCCGCCAGGGGCAGGACCTCAGTCGCCGGGCCCCCGCAGGAGCACGTCGAGTTGGGGCGAACCCGGGGGGTGCTCGACCTCGTAGCCGAGGTCGCGCAGCGCGGTGGCGAGGGCGGGAACCGTCTTGGGCGCGGCGCCGGCCGTGAGGAGCGCGCGCAGCAGCTCCCCCTTGGTCGCCTTGTTGAAGTGGCTGACCACGGACCGCTTCTCGACCCCGCCCACGACCCGCACCTGGAGCACCCGGACCGTCGCCGTACGCCCCGCGAGGGCCCCTTGCGGCTTCCACGCGGCCGCGTACGCGGCGGACCGCAGGTCCAGGACGAGCCCGCCGCCGGCGACCTCGGGCAGCACCGCGTCCAGGTGCGGCCGCCAGTAGGAGGCGAGCCCCCCGGTGCCGGGCAGCCGTACGCCCATCGAGCAGCGGTAGGACGGCACCCGGTCGGCGAGCCGCAGCACGCCCCACAGCCCGGAGAAGACGAGGACGGAGCGCCGGGCCCGCCGCAGCGCGGACGCGTCGAGGGTGGCCAGGCCGAGCGCGTCGTAGAGCACACCGGTGTAGAGCTCGGCGGCGGGCAGGGTGGGCGCGGTGCGCAGCGCCGCGTTCTTCGCGAGTTCGCCGCGCAGCCCCGGGGTGAGCCCGAGCACCTCGGCGGCCTTGTCCGCGTCGCCCTCGCACAGCCGCACCAGCTCGTCGAGGACCGCCCCGCGCGCGGCGGTCAGCTCGGGCAGCGACAGGCCGTCCAGCGCGAGCGGCCGCCCCCGTACGGCGGTGGCCTTCCCCTCGGACGGCGGCAGCAGGACGAGCACGGGTTCTCCCTCGGGTTCCGAAGACGGCGTACGGGCCGGCCGCCGTGCCTTCGCACCTCGGCCGGCCCCGTAGCAGCCTACGGCCGTACACACCCGGCTCCCGCCCCGGTCAGGGGGCGGGAGCCGGGTCGGGCCGGGTCCCGAAGAGGCCGGACGGGACCCGGCGGCCTGCGCGCCGCGCGGCGGGGCTCAGCCGCGGGCGAAGGCGAGCAGGTCGGCGTTGATCACGTCGGCCTGGGTGGTGATCATGCCGTGCGGGAACCCTTCGTACGTCTTGAGCGTGCCGTTCGGCAGCAGCTCCGCCGACCGCGGTCCGGCGTTGGCGTACGGCACGACCTGGTCGTCGTCGCCGTGCATGACCAGCACCGGGAGCGTCACCTTCTTCAGGTCCTCGGTGAAGTCGGTCTGGCTGAACGCGACGACGCCGTCGTAGTGCGCCTTCGCGCTGCCGGTCATGCCCTGCCGCCACCAGTTCTGGATCACGGCCTCGTCCGGGGTCGCGCCCTCCCGGTTGAACCCGTAGAACGGGCCGGCGGCGACCTCCCGGAAGAACGACGAGCGGCGGTGCGCGGTCTGCGTCTGGAAGTCGTCGAAGACGCTCTTGGGCACGCCGCCCGGATTGCTGTCGGTGCGCACCATCAGCGGTGGCACCGCGCTGATCAGCACCGCCTTGGCCGCCCGGTCCTGCCCGTGGCGCGCCAGGAAGTGGATGACCTCCCCGCCGCCGGTGGAGTGGCCGACGTGGATCGCGTCGCGCAGGTCGAGGTGGGTGACCACGGAGGCCAGGTCGTCGGCGTAGTGGTCCATGTCATGGCCGTCGGGGACCTGGGCGGAGCGCCCGTGGCCGCGCCGGTCGTGCGCGACCACGCGGAACCCGTGGTCGAGGAAGTACATCAGCTGGGGGTCCCAGTCGTCGGACGACAGCGGCCAGCCGTGGCTGAACACGATGGGCTGGCCGTGCCCCCAGTCCTTGTAGAAGATCTCCGTGCCGTCCCGTGTCGTCACGAAACCCATGGCTCTCCCGGTCGTATATGGGGCGATTCCCCCCAACGGGACTGTATCGCCGGGCCCGGCGCACCGCAGTCCAGCAGCGTTGCCCCTTTTCCGTTCCCGCAAACACGGTTCCGCCGCGGAATTCCCGCTGCCCCGAATTCCCGCCGCCCCCGCGTTTCCTTTTCCGGCCTAGGACCCGATCCCGTCGAACTGGCGGACCCAGTACGGGGCCTGGCCCACGGTGCCGTTCCACTGGGACACGATGAGGGTGAGCGCGTCCGCCGAGGCGCTGCCCGGGTGGATGTAGCCGCCGTAGAGGTTCGGCACGGTCAGCGAGGTGATCCGCGGGATCGGCGTACTCCACACCGCGTCCGGGCGGGACGCGCGGCGGGTGCAGATCGCCCCGAGGACCACGTCGAAGTAGCTCATGCAGTACGTGCCGCCGATCCGCTTCACCGAGAACTCGCCGGTGTTGTTGCCGGACAGGATGACCGACGGCGGCGCTGCCGTGGTCCACTGCCACGCGCCGTTCAGGTACGCCCAGTTCTGCTGCGCGCCGAAGTTGCCGTCGTGGAAGTCGCCGGGCTGGATGCGGAAGAGCTGGATCGCGCCGCCGTCCGCGGTGTTGATGTGGGTGCCGTTCCAGCGCTTGGAGAAGATGTACAGCCAGCCGTCGGGGTCGATGCCCGCGAACGACCACATGCCGTACATCGACTGGTTGACGCCCCGCACGTCGCCGTCCCAGTGGTACGGGAAGTCGGTCCAGGTCGCGCCGTAGTCGTCGGAGTACGCGACGCCGGACATCAGCGAGCCGTCGTACCCGGCGGGCGGCCCCCAGGTCGCCACGGACGTGTACTGGAGGTAGGTGCGGCCGCCGAACTCGATGCAGTCGTTCGGGATGCGGCTGACCTCGGTGCCGAACCCGTTGTTCGCGTTGTGCGTGTAGTTGAGCAACTGGCGGGCCGTGCCGTTGGGTTCGGCCCAGGTGAAGGAGATCGGGGTCGCCCCGGACGCGTCGAAGCCGGCCTGGTTGAGCATGACGGGCGAGCCGATGTACGTACCGTCCGCCTGCTGCATGCCGGCCCAGGAGTCGCCGAAGACGTAGCCCCAGGTGCCGTCGTGCTCGCGGTAGTAGGGGATGCCGAGGTCGCCCGAGCCGAGGCCGACCGCGCTCGCGGAGTCGCCGGCCTGGTCGCACAGCGGGGTGCCGTTCTGGGCGGCGGCGGCCGGGGCGGCGCCGGCGAGCCCGGCGCCCAGGACGCCGGTGGCGGTGGCGGCCAGACCCATTCCGGCCTTGAGAACGGAGCGGCGGTTCGGCCGTCCAGCGTGGGACATGGGGCGGTCCTCCAACGGTGTCGGTTCTTCCGGTGCGTTGCGGTGCCTTGCGGCGCGCTTGCGGCGGCCCCGACCACGCGACGGGCGCGGGCGGGGCCGTGGACGGGGGCGCCTGCGCTGCGAGTCGCGCGGGGGGCGCGGTCCCGGTGCGGCTCCTACCCCCGCCGCACCGGCGACCGTCCCCCGTTCGCCCCCGTTCCGGTGCGCGGCCGGCATCGCGCACCCGGTCGAGCACCGCGGACAGAACGCTAGGAGCGGCCGATGAAATCACGGTGAAACGGCCTGCGGCGCCCGGCCGTTGTTGCCTCGCCGGTGCCGGCCGACCGCCCCGCCGCTGCCGGCCGACCGCCTCGTCCGCCGTGTGTTCGCGCAGGTCAGCGCGGTGTACGCGGATCGGTCGGATATGGCCAGTCCGGTGACCTGTCCTCCCGGGCGCCCCCGTACCCACACTCGGCGGCACCGGCCAGAGATTGGAGTCGCACCGTGCTGTCGACCGTGTCCCCCCTCACCCAGCAGGAGCGCCAGATGCTGCACGCGGTCGGCTGCGGCCTGCGGGACCCCGAGATCGCCGCGTGCCTGGGGCTGCCCGAGCCCGCGGTGCGCGGGATGCTCGGGCACCTGCTGGCGAAGCTGGGGCTGCCGGACCGCTCGGCCGCGATCGTGTACGCGTTCGACAGCGGTGTGGTCGTGCCCGGGCGCGGGCCGCGCCGGCCGGGCGTGCACGCGGGGTGCGTACCCGTAGCCGCTGCCGTGCCCGTACCCGTACCCGTGTCCGCCGTGCCTGCTCCCGTACCCGTATCCACCCCCGTACGCGATCCGCAGGAGGAGGCGCTCCGGATCTGCCTGCTCGGGCCGCTCCAGGCGTGGCGGGACGGCCGGCCGGTGGACCTCGGGCCGGCCCGGCAGCAGTCGGTGCTCGCCGCGCTGGCGCTGAGCCCCGGCCGTGCGCTCGGCCCGCAGGAACTGCTCGACGGCGTCTGGGGCATGGAGGCACCCATGGCCAACGTCGTACCCGTCTACGTCTACCGGCTGCGCAAGATCCTCGCCGCCGCCGCGGCCGGGCAGCCCCCGGTGATCAGCCGCGACCGCTGCGGCTACCGGCTGGCCGGCGCCGTGTCCGTCGACGCCGCCCGCGTGGAACGCCACGCCACCGCCGCCGCGGCCGCCGCCCGCACCGGCGACCTCGCCGAGGCCGTACGCCTCACCGCCCGCGCCCTCGACCTCTTCCGCGGCGAGCCCCTCGCCGGCCTGCCCGGGCCCCTCGCCGAACTGGAGCGGATGCGCCTGACCGAGCGCCGCAACCTCCTGGTCCGGCGCAAGGTCGACGGCCAACTGCGGCTGGGCCGCCACACCGAGGCGATCGACGAGCTGTCCGCGCTGTCCGTCACCCAGCCCCTCGACGAGTCCGTGGCGGCCATGCTCATGTGCGCCCTCCAGAAGGGCGGCCGCCCGGCCGCCGCCCTCGAGGTCTTCGACCGCACCAGCCGCCACCTCGCCGCCGAGCTGGCGACCGCCCCCAGCGACCTGCTGCGCCGCGCCCGCCGCGCCGTCCTGCGCGGCGACACCGTCCTCCTCGACCCCGCCCAGGCGTGGCCCGCGGCCGCCGCGGGCTAGGATGGGGGTACGGCAGACGAGCCGGGCGGACGGTCGCGTCGGATCACCTGTGATCCGCCGAGGAACGTCCGGGCTCCACAGGGCAGGGTGGTGGCTAACGGCCACCCGGGGTGACCCGCGGGACAGTGCCACAGAAAGCAGACCGCCGGGGACCTCGGTCCTCGGTAAGGGTGAAACGGTGGTGTAAGAGACCACCAGTGCCCAGGGTGACCTGGGCAGCTAGGTAAACCCCACCCGGAGCAAGGTCAAAAGGAGCGCCCTCACCGGCGCTCTGCGCGGACGTTCGAGGGCTGCCCGCCCGAGTCCGCGGGTAGACCGCACGAGGTCGGCGGCAACGCCGGCCCTAGATGGATGGCCGTCTCCCCGGCCGCCGCGAGGCGCCCGGGCGACAGAACCCGGCGTACAGCCCGACTCGTCTGCCCCACACCTTCCCCCGGGCCCGTATCGGGCAGCCCCGATAGCCCCCGACGTCCTAGGCTGAGGCTCGGGCGGTGTCGTCGTCTTGGCGGAAGTGCACTACGGGGGGTTCAGTGCAGATCGCAAGCGGAGTTCTGTCGGTCGTGTTCGTCGTGGGAGGAATTCTCCATCTCCTCGGGAGGACCACGGCGATCAGCCCCGCCGCTCGCGGTCGTCCCGGCGCCTGGGCCCAGATCCTGGTCGGCGTCTCGCTGGCCCTCTTCGCTCTCTCGCGCCTTCCCGCTCGCCACCGTCTCGTCCGGGATGCGCTGCTCCTTCCGCCGAGCCTCCTCTGCCTCGTCGTCTCTGCGTGGCTTCTCTGGCGCGGTTCCCGCCGCCCTGCGTGACCATGCACCCGGCAGTCGGCTGCCTGGTCCGCTTCGGCGCCGCGACTCCGGCGTCGCACCGTCGCAGCGGAGGTGGGCCGCAGGGCGGTTGTTGCGGCCCGCGATCCCGCACGGTGCGTGTTCGCCGCGCGCCGGCGCGCCCTCGGGGGCGTGACTTGGGATGCATTGCGTGTGCAGGGGGCGGCGACGCGCCGCTCGACAGCCCGTGGGCGGGGACGGCCGCCTTCCCCGCCCACGGCGTGGGCGCGTGTCAGCTGGTGCCGTGGTCTGCCTGCTCGACCAGGTCCGCGACCGCCCCGGGGTGGCTGACCATGGCGGCGTGCGAGGAGTTGACCTCGACGGTGTGTGCTCCGATGCGCTGGGCCATCCAGCGTTCGAGGTCCGGGCTGATCGCCTTGTCCTGCTTGGCGACCAGGTACCACGAGGGAATGGTCCGCCACGCGGCCGCTGTGGCGGCCTGGTTGAGGGCCGCCAGGTCGATCGGCTCCTGCGTGTCCGCCATGTCGGTCGCCTCGGCGGGACCGACGTCAGCGGCGAACACCTTACGGAACTGGGCCGGGTCGATGTAGGAGTCAGTGCCCTGGGTTCCGTCCGGCTTGGTGTACTCCTGCTCCTGCAACGGCAGGGCCGTCGCGGGATGGTCGACCGGGTGGGCCGTCAGGTCGGCCAGCGACTCGCCGACGTCCGGCACCGAGGCCGCCACGTAGACGAGGGCCTTGACGTCCGGATCGCCCGCGGCCGCGTTGGTGATGACCTCGCCGCCGTACGAATGACCGACCAGGATGATCGGTCCCTTGATGCCGTTGAGGAAGTCCCGAACGTAGGCGGAGTCCCCGGGCAGGCCGCGCAGCGGGTTGTTCGCGGCCCGGACCGGATAGCCGTCCTTGCGCAGGCGGTCCATCGCGCCGTACCACCCGGAGGAGTCCGCGAAGGCTCCGTGCACGAAGACGACAGTCGGCTTGGGCGTGGACGTGGTCGCGTGGTGGCCGGCGGCGGCGCCGGCGGTCGGGATGGAGATGGCCGCTGCGGCGGCGAGAGCGGCGGCGACGAGCGCGGAGCGCCGGATGACAGGCGTGATCACAGGAACCTCTTGCGAGTAGAAAGAACGGTCTATCTTCTTACTGGATGAGCGTGGCACGCATCCGGCCGGATGGCAAGGGAGAACGTTCCTTCTCCGTAAGAGAACGCCACTTCAGGGTGGGGCGGACCGGGTCGGCCCGCAGCCCGGATCGCGCCGGGCGGCGCTGTTAGCGTGGGCTCGGTGGACATCATCGGCACCGTCGTCAGCAGTCTGCGAGCGGGGCGCGCGTACGGGCGGCGCATCAGCAAGCACGGGGCCTGGAGCATGCACTTCCCACGCTTCGCCGGCACGGGCTTCCACGTGGTGCTCGCGGGTGAGGGCCGGTTGACAGCCGCCGGCATGGAGCCGGTCACCGTTCATCCCGGCGATGTCGTGCTCGTACCCCACGGAGCCGAGCACGCCCTCGGCCATGTGTCCGCGACGACCGGCTTCGAGTTCTTCTGCGGGGTCTACCGGCTCGGTCAGGTTCCGCTGCATCCCTATCTCGGTCAGATGCCGGCCGTCGTGGTGCATCCGCGCGGTGAGGGCGACGTCGACCTGCGGGACCTGGCCGACTTCGTCGACCGTGACGTGACCCGGCCGGCGCCGGGGGAACAGGTGATGCGGGCGGCCCTCGTCGATCTGGTGGTGGTGCATCTTCTGCGCCGGACATCGGAAGAGCGGCGGACAGACGCCTGGCCGGCCGCGGCCGACTCCTCCATCGCCCCGGCGCTGCACGCCCTGCACGACGCGCCGCACGAGCAGTGGACCCTGGAGCGGCTCAGCACGGCCTGCGCCATGTCACGTGGCGCGTTCAGCCGCCGGTTCGCGTCGGTCGTCGGCACGCCGCCGATGAAGTACCTGGCGCAGCTGCGCCTCGCCGGCGGCGCACGGCTGCTGCGGGAGACCGGGGAACCGCTGGACGCGATCGCCCGGAAAGTGGGCTACTCCACCGGTTTCGCCTTCGCGCACGCGTTTCGCCGTGAGTACGGGCTCGCGCCCGGCCGCTACCGGTCCGAGCGCGGTGCGCAGATGTCACACCCGCGCATGGAACCGTCATCTTCGATCATGGTGCCGCCGCCCGCCGAATGATGCGGTGGCCTCATGACGATTGTTGTTTTCGGCGCCACCGGACACTTGGGACGCCATGTGCTTGCCGGCCTGAAGCGCCGTGGTGCCCCTGCGGCCGACATCACCGCCGCGGGCCGGGACCTGTCGAAACTCGGTGACCAGAACGTCCGGGCGGTACGTGTCGACTATGCCGACGCCGCCACGGTTCGCGCGGCGCTGCGCGGCGGCGATCGCGCGCTGCTCATCTCGGGTGGCGACTTCGGCCGACGCGTGGCGCAGCATGCCGCGGTCATCGACGCGGCCGGCGAGGCCGGCGTCGAGCTGCTCGCCTACACGAGTACGCCGCACGCCGCCGGTTCGGGGATGGCCATGGCCCGGGAGCATGCCGCTACCGAGTCGCACCTGCGCGACTCCGGTGTGCCGTTCACGGTGCTGCGCAACTCGATGTACCTGGACATACTCACCGGGCAGGTCGCGCCGCGGGCGGCGGCACGCGGTGTGGTCGAGGGCGCTTCGGGCAAAGGCAGGATCAGCCCGGCGAGCCGAGCCGAGCTCGGGGACGCGGCGGCCGAGGTGCTGGTGGGTGAGGGCCACGCCGGCGCCGTGTACGAGCTCGGCGGCGCGCGCTCGTACACGATGGACGACGTGGCCTCGGCCATCGCCCGGTGGTCCGGCCGGCACGTCGAGTACCGCGACGTGCCGGCCGGCGACTACCGGGCCATGCTGGTGAAGCAGGGCATGCCCGAGAAGGTGGCCGAGATCTTCGCCGACACCCAACTCGGTATTGCCCGCGACGAGTTCTACGTGAGTTCCGGCGACCTGACGCGGCTCATCGGCCGGCCGTCCCGGACCCTCGAAGAGGCGCTGTCGAGGACGGCTACCAGCGGTTCCAGTGGCTGAAGTTCCTGTCGTCGGCGCGCGGGGCCGGCTTGAAGTCGGTGCCGATCGTGTAGGCGATCGGGGTCAGCGCGACCTGGACGGTTTTGTCGAACGGGAGGCCGAGCAGGTCGGCCATCTCGCGCTCGAACGTGAGGTGGGCGACGGTCCATGCCGTTCCCAGTCCGCGTTCCCGCGCGGCGAGCATGAAACTCCAGGTCGCCGGAACCACCGAGCCCCAGTTGTGCGCCTGCCCCCGGATCGAGAGGAGTTCCTCGCGACGAGCGACCCGCACCACCGGGATCATCAGCACCGGCACCTCGTGCAGATGCTGGACCAGATGGCCGAGGCTGCCCCGAATCCGTCCCCACTGCGACGAGGCGAAGCTCATCCGGGTCGGGAGCGGGGTGGGGTCGTGCTCGTCGGGAGCACCGGCCATGAGCCCGGCGCGCCAGATGTCGGCCGCTTTCGCCTTCGTCGCCGGATCGTCGATGAAGACGAAGTCCCACTGCTGCTGGTTGCGGCCGGTCGGTGCCTGGGTGGCGACCTTCACCGCCTCCTGGATCAGCTCCCGCGGAACGGGCCGGGTCAGGTCGAGGCGCCTGCGCACCGCGCGCGTGGTGGTGAGGACCTCGTCTGCGGTGAGCCCGAGGGCCTGGTGCGTCGGACCGCTGGTGTTCACTGGGCCGCTCCTGGTTCGTGGCAAAGGACAAACGGACAAACGGGCAAAGGGACAAGGAGACAGGGAGGCGGAGGGAGCAAGGGGTTCCGCGGTGGCTACGGCGCCGTCCGGGTGGCGGGCAGCGCCGCGTCGAGCAGGGCGGCCGCCGCATCGCGCGTGGCGTGCACCACCGCGGGGTCGCGGTCCATCTGAAGGGACTGCGCGGCCCCGTCCCACAGGGCGTGCAGTTGCATCGCCACCGCCGAGGGGTCGGCCGCGCCCGCCTCTGCCGCGAGGTCGGTGAACGTCGTGCGGAGCCACTCGCGGTACTCCGAGGCGACGGTGTCCACGCCGGCGGCGTGCGACTCGGCGGTGGCGCGGGCGAAGGCGCATCCGCGGTAGGTGCTGTCGGCGGCGAATTCCAGCTGGATGTCGAACGGCGCGAGCGCCCTCTCCCGTGGGTCGCGGCGGCTCGCGAGCGTGCGTTGGAAGCGCGCCTTCATGCCGTCGTACCGGTCGCGGAGGTAGGCGGCGACCAACTCGTCCTTGGACTTGAAGGCGTCGTACAAGCTGGCCTTCGCCACCCCCGCGTGTTCGAGGAGCCGGCCGATGCCGACGCTTCGGATGCCCTCCTGGTAGAACAGCTCCGCGGCGGCCGAGAGGAGCCGTGCGCGAGGTGTACCGCGCGTGTCAGTCTGCATCCGACTCACCTTTTCCTGTGGTGGAACAACCGTCGTCAACGCGGCGGCGCCGAGGGCCGCCAGTACCAGGGCCAGTCCCGCCGCGATCCGGGTGAGCGGTATCCCCGCACTCGTCAGGGCGCCCGGCACGATCGCGGCGGCGCCGAGACCGAGGTAGGCGACGACGAAGACGGCGGCCATCGACGCCGGTCTGTCGCGGTCCGACACGCCGGCGGTCACCATGCCGATGGGGCCCTGGAAGCCCGGACCGAACCCCGTGCCCGATCGAGCTCGCGAGGACCAGCGCGCCGGGTCCGCCGGGTCCGCCCTGACCGTCCCGAGCGTCCCGAGCGTCCCGAGCGGACGCGAGGACCTCCAGCGGCGCTGCCCCGTACACACGGCGGGATGCCAACGGTCCCCTCCTCCGGACAGACCGGTCTGTCCGGAGGAACCTAACAACAGACAGGCCGGTCTGTCCACCGCAGTCCCGACGTCGACGTGACCGCCGAACTTGTCGCGGGGGCCGACCCGTTGGCCGCGCCGACGCCCGTCGGAGTGATCAGCGCAGGTCGAGTACCGCCTTCCCGACGATGCCGGCCTCGACGGCCTCATGTGCGGCGGCCACGTCGTCGAGGCGGAAGGAGTGCACGGGCAGGGGCGTGAGCGCGTCCTTCCGCAGGGCCGCGGTGATCTCGGCGGCGGAGCGCAGCAGCGCGTCGCGCGGCTCGGTGAGGAACAGAGCGAACCGCAGCACCAGGTTGGACCACATCAGCCGGAAGACCGGCAGGGCCGGGTCGTCGGGGGACGCCGAGTAGGTCACGATGGTGGCCCCCGGACCGGCGACGGCGAGGTCCAGCTCGAGGTTGCCGGTCAGCGAGACCTCGATGACCCGGTCGACCGGCCCGACTCCGTCGAGGATCTGCCGCGCCGCGTCGGCGTCGCGGTAGTTCACCACGAGGTCGGCGCCCGCGGCCCGAGCCAGCTCGGCCTTCTCCGGTCCGCTGACCGTCGTCGCGATCCGCGCGCCCGCGAGCCGGCCGAGTTCGATCGCGTAGTGCCCGACGGCGCCGGCACCGGCCGCGACCAGTACCGTGCGGTCGCGGGGCGAACCGTCCGCGTGCAGGCACCAGTGCGCGGTCATCGCCGGTATGCCGAGGCACGCCCCGAGTTCGTCGGAGGTCCCGTCCGGCAGCACCACGGCCTGCTCGGACGGCACGACCGTCCACTCCGCCGCCGTCCCCCACAGGGCGCCCGACCCGGCCATCCAGATCCACACGTGTTCGCCGATCCGGCTCGCGTCGACTCCCGTGCCGACCGCGTCGATCCAGCCCGTCCCGTCCTGGTGCGGGATACGGCCGGTGCGCTCGCCGATGCGCTGGAAGTCCCGCGCGGTGGAGTTCAGCCGCATGAACATGTCGCCCGGGTTGATCGCGGACAGTGCGATGCGGACGCGGACCTGGCCGGGGCCGGGCTCGGGGCGGTCGACGTCCACCACCCGCAGCACGCTGCTCGCGGGGCCGGACGTGTCGTAGAACGCTGCCCTCATTGCTTCTCGCTTCTCCTCTTGCTCGTGGTGCTCTCGCGCTACGGACGGGCGGCGACGCGTCGCATCAGCGACTCCAGGTCGCGCTCGCCCGCCGGGGTCTGCGCACCCAGCTCCAGAGCGCCGGTCATGAGCCGTGCCGGCAGGTCGCCGCTCACCAGCTCGGCCCAGGCGGTGTTCTCCGCGCGCAGGCCGTCGGACAGGTCCGCCGGCGGGACCAGCTCCTTGGCGGCGGCGATCAGCTCCGGGGAGAGCGCGGCGATCCGCTCCGCCACCTGGTCCACGAACCCGTCCAGTTCGGACGCGGGCACCGCGCGGTTGATCCACCCGTAGGCGGCCGCGGTGTCCGCGTCCACCAGGTCACCGGTGAGCAGCAGCTCCAGCGCGCGGTTGCGCCCGACCCGCTCGCGCAGGTACTGCGTTCCCCCGCCGCCGGGCACGATGCCCATCAGCACCTCGCTCTGGCCGATGCCCGCCGTCTCCCGCGCGGCGAAGGCCATGTCGGCGGCCGCGACGAACTCGGCACCTCCGGCCCGGGCCTTGCCCGCCAGTTTGACGATCGTCACCTGGGGCTGGTGGCGCAGCAGTTCGCCGACCCCCTGGAAGAGGTTGGCGTCCGGGTTGCGGTCCGCGATCTCCGCAAGCCCCGCCATCTCGTCGAGGATGTGGATGTCGACGTGGGCGATGAAGAACTCGGGGTTGGCGCTGGAGAACACGATGACGCGGACCGAGCGGTCGTCCCGCAGCACCCCGAGAACGTCGTGCAGTTCGCGGATCAGGGTCCCGCTGAGCACGTTGACCGGCGGAGTGTCCAAGGTGATCCGCGCGACTCCGGCATCGATGCCGACACGGAGCGTTGTGTACTGGTCCGGGTCCATGAATGTCCCTAGGTTTGCGATGGGCTAGTAGGTTTGCGATGCATACCAACCCTGGGCCCGGCCCTGTGAACGGTCAATAACGCACTTGTCGACAACCAAGGATCACGATGGATACCGACCTTTCGCCCCAACCGCCCCGTGGTGCTCCGCGGTTCAGCGCCGAGTGCCCGAGCCGGCCGATCCTCGACCAGATCGCGGACAAGTGGTCGATGATGGCCATGGCGGTCCTGGAGCGACCGACGCGGTTCAACGAGATCAAGCGGCAGTTGGAGGGCGTCACCCAGCGGGTCCTGACGCAGACGCTGCGCCGGCTCGAACGCAACGGCATGGTCCGGCGCCGGGTGCTGGAGACCTCTCCGCTCGGGGTGGAGTACTCCCTCACCCCCCTCGGCGAGTCGTTCCGCGGCCCTTTCACCCGCCTCCACGAATGGACGGTCGAGCACAGCGACCAGGTCCAGTCGGCCCAGCGCGCATACGACGAGCGGTCATCGGGGCGCTAGCAGGTTCGCGCGTGCGGGGCGGAGGTGGCCGCCCAGGGCGGCAGCGGACGGCCCACCGCTGTCAGGCGTCGAGCAGGTGTGCCACCAGGCCGTGTGCCCACTCGGAAGTGAGGCGGAAGTTGGTGAAGACGGCGCGGTAGTAGAGGGGGGCGAGGATCGCGTCCGTGGTGCGCTCGAGGGTGGGGGGCTGACCGCCCCGCTCCTGTTCCCGTTCGAGGATGGCTTCGAGCTGCTGTTCGCGCTCTCCGCGGCACGCCGCGGCACCCTGCTCTCCGCCGATGCCGATGGTGGCGCGTACCAGGTTGAGGGTGTCGGGATCGCAGAGGTCCCTGGCGAGGTCGTCCGCGTAGCGTTCCAGGTCCCCGCGGAGGCTTCCGGTGTCCGGTACCACGATGTCGCCGGTGAAGCGGCTGGTCGCGACGTCGGCGAGCAGGTCGGCGACACAGCCCCAGCGGCGGTAGACAGTGGTGGGGTGCACTCCCGCGCGGGCGGCGACGACGGGGATCGTCGGCGGTTCGTTGGGCTCGTCGGCCAGCAGCTCCTGGATGGCCCGGTGGACGGCCGCGCGGACCCGGGCGGAGCGGCCGCCGGGCCGGTTGCCGGTGCGGGACGGAGCAGAAGCCGTAGTAGCCATGCCGCCATTATTGCATTGATCACTGCGAATTAATCGCATCGGTCGCTGCGTTAGTGCTACCTTGAAGCCACTAACGCACAGACCACTGCGAGGCGAACATGCCTGTCGACTCCCCCTCCCCCGGCACTCCAGCCACTACCCCGCGGGCCGCACCCTCTGCCGCCGCGGGCACGAACGGCGCCTTTGGGCACGAGCCGCCCGGCCTGAGCGCGCTGGGCCTGTTCACGGTGCTGCTCGGCGCGGCCCTGCCGCTGATCGACTTCTTCATCGTCAACGTCGCCCTGTCCACCATCGACAAGGACCTCGGCGCGGGCCCCGCGCTGCTCGAGCTGGTGGTGGCCGGGTACGGCCTGGCCTACGCGGTCCTGCTCGTCCTCGGCGGACGACTGGGCGACACCTTCGGCCGCCGCAGACTGTTCATCGCGGGCCTGGCCGGCTTCGGGATCACCTCACTCGCGTGTGGACTCGCGCCCGATCCCTGGGCCCTGGTCGTCGCCCGAGTGGCACAGGGCGCGGCAGCGGCCATGATGATGCCGCAGGTCCTGGGCACCATCCACGCGTCCACGACCGGCGACCGCCGGGCCAGGGCGGTGGGCCTGTACGGCGCCACTCAGGGCCTGTCCATGGTGGCCGGGCAGATCCTCGGCGGCGTCCTGGTCACCGCGGACCTGTGGGGCTCGGGCTGGCGCGCGATCTTCCTGGTGAACGTACCGATAGCCGTGGTCGGCCTGCTGATGTCGCTGCGCACGGTGCCGGACACCCGCTCCCCGCGTCCCGAGCCGGTCGACGTGCCGGGTACCCTCCTGCTCGCCGCGGCACTTGCCGCACTGCTGCTACCGCTCACCGAGGGCAGGGCGACCGGCTGGCCGGTGTGGACCTGGGTGCTGCTCGCGCTGAGCCCGCTTCTCGCGTTGGCCTTCCAGCGGGTCGAAGTGCGAGCCGACCGTCTGGGACGCACCCCGCTGGTGCCGCCCAGCCTGCTGCGCCTGGATTCCCTGCGCCGCGGCCTGGCGCTCCTGCCGCCCTTCGGGATCGGCTTCGGCGGCCTGATGTTCGTCCTGGCCATCGCCCTCCAGCAGGGCCTGCGGATGACCGCGGTCGTCGCCGGACTCGCGCTGGTCCCGTTCGCGCTGGCCGTCTTCGCCGCCTCACTCACCGGCCCCCGGTTGGTCGCCCGGCACGGCGCCGGACGGATGGTGACGTTCGCGTCCGTGCTGCAGTTCGCCGGGGGCGTCCTGCTGATGTTCACCTTCTGGCACTCCTGGCCGCACCTGCAAGCGTGGGGCCTGGCACCCGCCTTCCTGGTCATCGGCTTCGCCCAGGGCGTCCAACTGCCGGTCCTCTTCCGCATCGTCCTCTCGGACGTACCCCACGAGCGCGCAGGCGTGGGCAGCGGCGTGATGACCACGACCCAGCAGGCCGCGCTCGCCCTCGGCGTCGCGACGATCGGCTCACTCTTCCTGGCCCTGCTCGGCCCGTGGAACATGCGCGACGCCCTGCTGGTGACCCTGCTGGCCTGGCTCGCTGCCACCGCGGCAACCGCTCTGCTCAGCCTCAGGCTGCCGCGCACCATCGCGTAGGACGAGGGCCGCGGCGGCGACCGCGGCCGGTACGCGTCCCGCTTCCCAGCCCACTTCCCGTACCGCGTCATACCGATCACAGGAGAGAAACACCATGACAACCGCGAGCCGCACCACGGAGAACCGGACGATACGGCGCTCTGACCACACGGCGATCCGATACACGGTCAGCGGCCCGGCCGGCGGCCCGACCCTGGCCCTCGTCCACGGCTGGGCCTGCGACCGCAGCGACTTCGACGCGGTGACCGGCCACCTGCCCGAGAACTACCGCGTCCTCGCCATCGACCTCGCCGGGCACGGCGAGTCCTGGTCCACACGCGATGTGTGGACCATGCAGGAGTTCGCCCGTGACGTCGCGGCGGTACTGGAGAGCGAATCGGTGGACAGCGCCGTCGTCGCTGGGCACTCCCTCGGCGGAGCCGTCGCCGTCGAGGTCGGACGTTTGCTGCCCGGCACGGTCACGCACGTGATCGCGCTCGACTCGCTGCACTACCTGTCCCTGTTCCCCGTCCAAAGTGACGAACAGACCGACGCGATGCTGCACACGTTCCGTGCGGACTTCCCCGCAGCGGTGCGCGGCCTCGTCGAGGGAGGTTCCCCGGCGGGCACCGACCCCGCGCTCATAGACGCGTACTTCGAGAGGATGGCCGCGGTGAGGCAGCCCGCGGGCCTGCGTTCCATCGAGGGCCTGGTGCGCTGGGACATGGACGCGGCCCTGCGTGAGACGAGGCAGCCGATCACCGTGTTCGCCATACGCGACCTGCTGGCGCAAGAAGCGATCGACCGCTACGCCGACCGCCTCGCCATCGTGCCGGTCGAACTCGGCAGCCACCACTTCCCGGTGGAAGCACCCGAAGCCACGGCCCGGCTCCTGGCCGGCGTCGTCGAAGCGGAGCGGCGACGGGCGTAGTCCGGCCCCCGGTGTGCGGGCCACCGGCGTGCGGGCCACCGACGCGTTCGGCGGGGGCATGGGAGCAGACGGCTCCTTGGACGTCGTCGGCGCCGCCTTCCTGGTCGGCCGGCCCCTGGAGGGAGCGGCCGGCGCGCTTGCTCGGGGCGGCGAGGCGAGTGGCGTACAGGGTGCGGGCGGTCACGCCGCTGGGCCGGGGGCGTTCGGGCACCTGCTTGGGTACGGTGTGGGGCGGTGCTCGTCGGCGGGGCGGCCGTCGGAGCACCGCGCCGCACACGGCCGTCGCGGCGCGGCACCGGACGGGGGACGGGGATGGCGGGGGACGCGGGACAGGCGTCCGGCGCGGCGGACGGCGCCGCACCGGAGCGCGCGGGCGGACCGAAGGGGTGCGCCGGACCGCGCAGGAAGCTGTGGTGGTACCGCTCCGAGCCGTTCGAGGAGGAGATCGAGCGGCTCAGGAAACCCGACGGCAACGCCCTGATCCCGTGGCTGCTGATGGTGCTCGGCCCGCTGATCGACCTGCTCAAGGGCCGGGTGGGCCAGCCGTGGCCGGCCGCCGCGGGCCTGGCGGTCTTCTGCACGCTCTACGTACTGACCGTGCGCTCCGCCTTCAGCGCCCGCCGGCGCTCCGGGCCGGTGCCGCTGCGGCTGCTGGGCGGCCTGGGCGCGACCGCGCTGGCGCTGGCGATCGGCTACGGCGGCAACTTCCTGCTGCTGTTCGTGCTGGTGTCGCTGTGCGTGGGCAGTGTGGCGGGCAGCCGCCGCTCGCTCGGGCTGCTGCTCATCCCGACCAGCGCGGCGGCCGGGATCGTCTCGGGGCTGCGGCACGAGGGCATCTGGTCCACGATCAGCCTGGCGTACGGCTCGTTCCTGTCCGGGCTGGTGGTCTCGGTGATCATCACGCTCTTCCACGCGGTGGACCAGCTCAGGTCGACCCGGCAGGAGCTGGCCCGCTCCGCGGTCGCGCAGGAGCGGCTGCGGTTCTCCCGGGACCTGCACGACCTGCTCGGGCACACCCTGTCGGTGGTCGTGGTGAAGTCCGAGGCGGCCCGCCGGCTCGCGCCGCGCGACCTGGACGCGGCGCTCGCCCAGGTCGCGGACATCGAGTCGGTGGGCCGGCAGGCGCTCACCGAGATCCGTGAGGCGGTCACCGGCTACCGCGAGGGCAGCCTGGCCACCGAGTTGGAGCGGGCCCGTTCGGCGCTGGCCGCCTCCGACATCGAGGTGGCGGTGCGCGAGTCCGGCCCGCCGCTGCCGCCGCAGACCGAGGCGCTGCTCGGCTGGGTGGTCCGCGAGGGCGTCACCAACGTCGTACGGCACAGCCGCGCCTCGAAGGCGACCATCGAACTGCGCGCCGACGGGGGACAGGTCCGCCTGACCATCACGGACGACGGGGCCGGGCCGTCGGCCGGGCCCGGCCCGGGCCCCGGGGTCCGCACCGGCACGGGTCTGCGCGGGCTGACCGAGCGGCTCGCCGCGGCGGGCGGCTCGCTGGCGTCCGGTCCGGCCCCGGCGGGCGGTTTCCGCGTCGCCGCGGTCCTGCCGGTCGAGGAGCAGCCGGAAGGGTTCAGGCGCGGTTGACCCGGCGGGCGACCAGATGGGCCACCGCGAGGTAGACCGCGGCGGGCAGGCCGTAGTTGACCACGGTGCGCCACTTCGCGTTGTCGATGGTGAACATGTCCCTCGACCAGGTCGCGAGCCAGTTCGCCGCGTGGTGGACCGCGTCGACGAGGTCGTTGCCGCGGTTCGCGTCGAAGACGAAGAAGAAGATCCAGAGGATCAGGATGAGTGCAGCGATGTCTGCGGCGAGCAGGATGATCGCCGCGGCGGGGTTGCCGCCATACCGTCTGGCCATGGCGGTCGTGTTGCCCGGGCGCGGTGGGCGAAACCTGCCTCGGGGCCGTCTTGTTGAAGTGGACCTGCCACCAACTGCCGGTGCGGGCCGACCCCGGGCCGGGTCCCGGCACGACGACGGCCGGCCGCCTCCCCCGTCATGAGGGAGGCGGCCGGCCGTGGTGCGGCGCCCGGTCGTACGGCCGTGCCCGCCCGGCGAACCGGCCCGACGCGGTCGGGCGCCGCGGATCAGCCGCGCTGGATGCCGCTGCTGTCCTGGAGGACGCCGCGGCGCCCGTCCTGGGTCTGCGCGATGAGTGCCTGGCCGCGCTGGTCCACCGCGAGGTACCAGGTGCCCGGGGCCAGTTCGGCGATCTGCCCGCCGCTGCCGTCCTCGGCGAACAGCGGCCGCGGGACCGGCACCGCGAACCAGAACGCGGTGAAGTCCGCGGACGGCGACGGGGCGGCCGTGGTCGGCTGCGAGTGCACACCGGCCGCGGGCGAACCGCCGTACGGCGGCTGCGGGGCCGGGGCGCCGGCGTAGGCGGGGTCCACCGACTGCGCGCCGCCCGGGTAGCCGTAGCCGGCCTGCTGCGGGGCCGCACCGTAGGGCTGCGGGCCGCCGACACCGTACGGCTGCGGCTGCTGCGGGCGCGGGGCGCCGGCCAGCGGGGCCTTCAGCGCGGGCAGCCGGCTGTTGAGCACCGCGGCCACCGCGATGACGACACCGAAGATCAGGGTCAGCCAGGCGCCGACCTTCTTGTCGACGTTGTCCTGGTTGTTGAAGAGCGTCGACCACACCGCGGTCCAGCCGACGAACAGCGACAGCGCGATCGTCCACTGGTCGAGGGCCAGCCCGAGCACCTGCCGACCCGCGAACTGCCCCGACCGGGAGACCAGCAGCGCCGCGGCGGCGATGATCGCGGCCAGCGTAACCGACGGCAGGATCGGGAACGTGGCCGAGTGCCAGAGGTTCTGCGAGCTGTGCGAGACGCCACCGCTCATGGAATAGCCGCTGGGGTAACTGTAGAACGGCAGGAAGGAGGCGATCAGCAGCAGCGCCGCTGAGCCGATCACCAGGCCGTCTCCTCGGGTCAGGGAGCGGATGTTCACGTCGGGTCCTGTCCTTTGCGATGCGGAATGCTGGATTCGGTTCGTCGGGGCGGGAAGCGGTGCCCCATCGTACGGGTGTGACCTTTGGCCGGGTGTCAGGTATGCGTCTTGGTGCACGATCCATACCGGACTGCTACAGCCCTGTCACCTCTTCCCATCGGCAGGCCCCGCGGGGGAACCCTGCAGAAAGGCGGTGAGGCCGTCGGCGATGCCCTGGGCGGCGCGCTGCCGCCAGCCGGCACTCGTCAACGACGCGGCGTCCTGCGCGTTGCGCATGTTGCCGCACTCGATGAACACCTTCGGAACGGTGGAGAGGTTGAGCCCGCCCAGGTCGTCGCGGACCATCAACCCCTTGCCCCCGCCGAGGTAGTCGGCGAAGGGCTCACCGGTCGCCGCCTTGAAGTGCGCCCGCAGCGTGGTGGCGAGCAGCAGCGACGGAGCGGCGATCTTCCGGGTGTCGGCGCCGCCCGCGTGCAGCGACTTCGGCGCGATCACATGGAAGCCGCGCGCACCGGCGGGCGCGCCGTCGGCGTGGATGGACAGCGCGGCGTCCGCGTGGGCGGCGTTGCCGATCCGGGCCCGCTCGTCGACGCAGGGGCCGTACGGGCGGTCGCCGTTCTGGGTCAGCACCACCTTCGCGCCGCGGGCGACCAGGATCGCCCGCGTCCGCCGGGAGACGTCCAGGGTGTAGGTCGCCTCCGGATAGCCGGAGTCGGTCTCGGTCCCCGTGGTGTCGCATTCCTTGCGGTTCGTACCGATGTCGACCAGCCGGTTGATCTGCGCGGTGTGCTGGTAGTTGGTCGGGTTGTGCCCCGGGTCGAGCACGACGACCTTCCCGGCCAGGGGAAGCGTTTCAGCAGACGGCGTCGCGGACGGGGTGGTGCTGCCGGGCGCGGCGCTGCCGCCGCCGGCGTTCTTCCCGTCGGCGCTCGACGCGCTGCCGGTGCTGCGTGTGCCGCCGGTATCGGAGCCCGAGTTCGCCGCTGTTCCGCAGCCACTCACAAGCACCGCCGCCGCCACCACGGCCGCTGCGGCGAGTCCGCCGCCACGACCGCCCCCGTGTGACCCGTTGCTGAACACGCCCGCGACTCTATCGGCCCGAGCTGTCACCTTGCACCCGGCGTCACTTTCCGCGGTCGGCCGTGTCCGCGCCGGGGGCGCCCGCCCGCCCGGCATCCGGCCGCCCGGTGTCCAGGTGCCCGGCGCCGCGCCGCAGCACCCGCAGCGACCCGGTCGCCGACACCTCGGTGAACGCCCCGGACGCCAGCGCCCGCCGGTAGATCCGGTACGGCGCCCGGCCGCCGTCGGCCGGGTCGGGGAAGACGTCGTGGATCACCAGCAGGCCGCCCTCGGCCAGCAGCGGCGCCCACCCCTCGTAGTCCGCGCCCGCGTGCTCGTCGGTGTGGCCGCCGTCGACGAAGACCAGGCCCAGCGGCTGCCGCCACACCTTCGCGACCTGCGGGGAGCGGCCGACCACCGCGATCACGTGCTCCTCCAGCCCGGCGGCGTACAGGGTGCGGCGGAACTGCGGGAGGGTGTCCATCCGCCCGGTGACCGGGTCCACCAGCTCCGGGTCGTGGTACTCCCAGCCGGGCTGCTGCTCCTCGCTGCCGCGGTGGTGGTCCACCGTCACCACGACGGTGC
This sequence comes from Actinacidiphila sp. bgisy144, assembly GCF_057708105.1. Classification (NCBI taxonomy): domain Bacteria; kingdom Bacillati; phylum Actinomycetota; class Actinomycetes; order Kitasatosporales; family Streptomycetaceae; genus Actinacidiphila; species Actinacidiphila sp. bgisy144. The sequence goes on from NZ_JBYIRM010000003.1 coordinate 37,875, forward strand.
CGGCCGCCGCGGCGGCCTCGGCGAGCAGCAGCGTGGAGCGCCCGCAGTACGTGCCGACCTCCAGCAGCGGCAGCCCGAGGCCGGCCGCGGCCTCCTTCGCGGCGGCGTGCAGGGCCAGGCCCTCGTCGAGCGGCATGAAGCCCTTGGCGGCCTCGAAGGCGGTACGTACGTCCTTGTCCATGCCGCCAGCGTAGGCGGCCGGTCGCCTCCCGCCCGCCGCGCCGCTCCCGGGTCCCGGCGACAGGCGGCCAACTCGTATGGCCGGAACGCCTGTTCGTGCCTACGCTGGCCGGGTACGTACGTATGCGCAGGTTCCGCCGGTCCTATCCGCCCGAGGAGTCCCATGCCCGTACCCGGTCAGGCCCACGACATCCTGTCGCCGCAGTTCGCCGAGGACCCGTACGCCAGCTACCGGGTGATGCGGCAGGAGACGCCCCTCGTCTGGCACGAGGGCATGCGCAGCTACATCGTCTCGCGCTACGAGGACGTCGAACGCGCCTTCAAGGACAGCACGTTCACCACCGACAACTACGCCTGGCAGCTCGAACCCGTGCACGGCCGGACCATCCTCCAGATGAGCGGCCGCGAGCACGCGGTGCGCCGCGCCCTGGTCGCGCCCGCCTTCCGCGGCCGAGAGCTCCAGGAGAAGTTCCTGCCCGTGATCGAGCGCAACTCCCGCCGGCTGATCGACGCCTTCCGGCGGACCGGCTCGGCCGAGCTCGTCGGGCAGTACGCCACCCGCTTCCCGGTCAACGTGATCGCCGACATGCTCGGCCTGGACCCGGCCGACCACGACCGCTTCCACGGCTGGTACACCTCCGTGATCGCGTTCCTCGGCAACCTCGCCCAGGACCCGGAGGTCACCGCGGCCGGGCAGCGCACCCGGGTGGAGTTCGCCGCGTACATGCTCCCGATCATCCGGGACCGCCGCGCCCACCCCGGCGACGACCTGCTCTCCGCGCTGTGCCGGGCCGAGGTGGACGGCACCGCGATGGACGACGAGGACATCAAGGCGTTCTGCAGCCTGCTGCTGGCCGCGGGCGGCGAGACCACCGACAAGGCGATCGCGAGCGTCTTCGCCAACCTGCTGCGCCACCCCGACCAGCTCGCGGCGGTCCGCGCGGACCGCGCCCTGGTGCCGCGCGCGTTCGCCGAGACGCTGCGCTACACCCCGCCGGTGCACATGATCATGCGGCAGGCCGCCACCGACGTGCCGGTCAGCGGCGGCACCATCCGCAAGGGCAGCACCGTCACCTGCCTGATCGGCGCCGCCAACCGCGACGAGGAGCGGTACGCCGACCCGGACGTGTTCGACATCTTCCGCTCCGACCTGAACAGCACCAACGCGTTCTCCGCGGCCGCCGACCATCTGGCGTTCGCCCTGGGCCGGCACTTCTGTGTCGGAGCGCTGCTGGCGAAGACGGAGGTGGAGGTCGGGGTGAACCAGCTGCTCGACGCCCTGCCGGGGGTGCGGCTGGCGGCCGGCGAACTCCCCGTCGAGCGGGGTGTGTTCACCCGAGGCCCGGCGTCGGTACGGGTGGAGTTCGACCCGGTGTGAGCCCGCCGGCCCGCTTCAGCCGACGTACGCGGAGGTGAAGTGGACCGGCAGCCGCTCCAGGCCGCGCATCCAGATCGACGGCCGCCAGGCCAGCTCGTGCGGCTCCACCGACAACTCCACGTCCGGCAGCCGGTCGAGCAGCACCTCGACCGCGGTCCCGGCGATCGCCTCGGCCAACTCCGGCGCCGGGTACGGGCAGCGGTGCTCGCCGTGGCTGAAGGAGACGTGCGCGCTGTTGCCGGCGGCACCGGCCGGCCCGTCGGGCCGCACCTCCGGGTCGGTGTTGGCCGCGGCCAGGCCGAGCAGCACGCAGTCGCCCTGCCGGATCTGGCGGCCGCCGAGCTGCGTGTCGCGGGTGGCCCACCGGCCGATGAAGTTCTGCGTCGGGGTGTCCTCCCACAGCACCTCGTTGAGCGCCTGGCCCGCGCTGCCCCGGCCGCCGGACAGGGTGACGGCGAACCGGTCGTCGGTGAGCATCAGCCGCAGCGCGTTGCCGATCCAGTTCGCGGTCGGCTGCTGCGCGGCGGCGATCACCGTGACCAGGTCCTGGACGATCTCCATGTCCGCCAGCCCCGCGCGGTGGGCGAGCATCCGGGAGGCGACGTCCGGGCCGGGCAGCACCCGCTTGTGGTCCAGCAGCGCCTGGACCCGCTGCTGGACCCGCAGGTAGGCCGCGACCGGGTCCTCGCCCTCGGCGGCGTCCAGCGACGTGGTCAGGTCGCGGACCATGTCGGCGGTCTGCGCCTCCGGCAGCCCGCACATCCAGACCGCCGCCAGCAGCGGCAGCCGGTGCGCGTAGTCGGCCATCAGGTCCGCCCGGCCGCGCCCGGCGAACGCGTTGATCAGCCGGTCGGCGACCTCCTCGCAGTGCCGTTTCAGCTCGAACTGGTCGACCTCGGCGAGCGCGTCGCTGATCACCCCGGCCCGCCGCTGGTGCTCGGCGCCCTCCGCGAAGAGCACCGACGGCTGATAGCCGACGTACGGCAGCAGCGGCCAGTCCGCGGGGATCGCCTCCCACTGGTTCCAGCGGCGCGAGTCGCGGGCGAACAACTCGTCGTTGGAGGTGACGTAGTGCAGTTCGCGGTAGCCGAGCACCAGCCAGGCGGGCACACCGCCGTCGAGCAGCACCGGCGCCACCGGGCCGTGGGCGCGGCGCAGTTCCTGGTAGAGCCGGGCCGGGGTCTGCTGGAACTCCAGGCCGCCGAGGGCCACGGCGCCGAAGGGGGCCGGGCAGTGCGCGGGCGGTGCGGACAGCGCGGCACCCGCGGGGGCGTGGTCGGTCACTGGGCCATCTCCTGGGCACGGGACAGGGCGTAGAGGTGGTCGACGAGCGTGATCAGGACGGTCTTGCCGGACTCCCGGTCGCGCGCGTCGCAGTCGATGAGCGGAACGGCGTCGTCGAGGGTGAGGGCGTCCCGTATCTGCTCCAGGGTGTGCACCGGCGGCCCGAAGCTGTTGCGGGCCACCACGAACGGCAGGCCGTGGTGCTCCAGCCGGTCGATGGCGTACCAGGAGTCGGCGACCCGGCGCGGGTCGACCAGCACCACCGCGCCGAGGGTGCCGGCGAAGAGCCGGTCCCACAGGAACCAGAAGCGCTGCTGGCCGGGCGCCCCGAACAGGTAGAGCACCATGCGCGCGTTGAGGCTGATCCGGCCGAAGTCGAAGGCGACGGTGGTGGTGGCCTTGCCGTCGACGCCGGCGGCCTCGTCGATGCCGACGCCCGCCTGGGTCATCGTCTCCTCGGTGTTCAGCGGGCGGATCTCGCTGACCGAGCGGACCATGGTGGTCTTGCCGACCCCGAACCCGCCGACGATCACGATCTTCAGTCCCTCGTCGGCGGTGTCGGCCAGCGGCCTGCGCGCGGGCGGTTCACAGTTTGCGGAGTCCAACGAGCACCTGCTTCAGAAGGTCGGAGTCGGGCAGCCGGGCGCCCGCACGGGTACGGGGGTGGCGGGCGGTGATCATGCCGGTGTCCAGCAGGTCGGCCAGCAGGATGCGCACCACGCTCACCGGCAGCCGCAGGTCCGCGGACAGCTCCACCACCGCGGTGGGGCGCCGGCAGGTCCGCAGGATCGCGGCGTGCTCGGACTGCATCCCGGCGGTGGGCTGCGACTCGCTGACGATCAGGGCGACCAGGTCCAGCCGGTCGTCGTCGGCGCGGCTGCGGCCGCCGGTGACGGTGTAGAGCCGGTCGGGGTCCTCACCGCCGACGCTCGCGCGGGTCACGCGGGCTCCTCGGCGGGGCTGCGCGGTGGCGCGGTCAGGTAGTCGCTCAACTGCTCCACCAGTTCGCTGGTGTTGTGGCCGATCATGCCGGCGTCGGCGTCCTGCGCGGCCACGACCGCGAGGTGCGCGCCCTCGCCGGCCTCCACGATCACCAGCAGGCCGCCGTGGAACTCGGTCATCGACTGCCGCACCCCGCCGCTGCCGTCCCCGAACTCCACGGACGCGCCGTGCGACAGGCTCTGGATGCCCGACGCGATGGCGGCGAGCTGGTCGGCCTGGTCGACGTTCAAGCTCGTGGACCAGCTCATCTTGAGGCCGTCGCGGGAGAGCACGAGCGCGTGCCGGCTGCCCGGGGTGCGGTCGAGGAGGCTGTCCAGCAACCAGTCGAGGTTGCGGTCGGTGGTCTGCATCGCGGTCGAGGTCCACCCGGCGGTGCGGGTCGCGGGCCCCTTCCTCCAATCTGTTGTCCTGACGCTGACGGGTGGGGGTGCCTGGGCGCGCAGGTCCTACGGCGAGGGGGTGCCGTCCTGCGGGGTGTCGTGGGGCGCGCCGTGCGGCATGTCGTACGGGTCGTCCTGCGGTTTGGCGTGCTGGGGTTCGGCGTGCTGCTGGGGCTCGGCGTGCTGCTGCGGCTCAGCGTGCTGGAGTGCGGCGGGCTGCGGTCCCGCGGGCTGCTGGGGCTCGGCGGCGCGGGTGCGGGCGGTCTGTTCGCGCCGGCGTTTGCCCGCGGCGACGAACGCGCCGAAGCGGGCGCCCATGTTGCCGGTGGCCGGCTGCGGGACGGGCTCGTCGCGGCCGGGCCGGCCCTGGCCGGGCAGGGCGTGCTCGGCGGCGGCGAGGGTGTGGCCGCGGACCCGCTTGGGCAGGGCGAACAGGTCGTCGTCCGCCGCGGGGGGCGCGGCGGGTTCGGGTACGGTCCCGCTCTGCGGTACGGGCTCGGGCGCGTGGGGAAACGTCCCGGCGGTGCTGGTTTCGGTTTCGGTGCCGGTATCGGGGCCGGCCGGCGGATGACTGGACCAGGCGGTGCCCTCGGCGGGCGCGGGCACCGGCAGGGGCGCGGTGGGGGCGGTGTGACCGGGCTGCCGCATCGGCAGTCCGCTCGGGCCGATCACCGGTTCGCCGGAGGCGGCCGGACCGGTCGCCGCGGGCACCGCCGTACGCGGTGCGCCGCGGTCCCGGTCCCGTTCGCGCTCCGCGGGCTCCTGCGGCGTACCGTGCGCGGGTGTCTCCTCCCGCGGCCGCGTGATCAGGTGCTGCGGGATGAGCAGCAGTACCCCGGTGCCGCCGCGTGAGGAGGGCCGGAAGTTGACGGTCAGCCCGTACTTCCCGGCGACGCCGCCGACGACGGCCAGGCCGAGCCGGGTGCCCGACAAGGTGCCCAGCCGCAGCGGGTCGTGCGAGACCGCGTGCTGGGCGCGGCGCAGCGCCGGGGGGCTCATCACCAGGCCCGCGTCCTCGACGGTGATCACCACGCCGGTGGTCAGCTCCTCGACGTAGAGGTGCACCGTCTCGGTGGGCGGCGAGAACCGGGTGGCGTTGTCGACGAGTTCGGCGAGCGCGTGCATGACGCCCTCGGCGGCGTGGCCGACGACCGCGGCGGTGGACGTGGAGTGCAGCCGGACCCGCTGGTAGGCGCTGATCCGGCCGATCGCGCCGCGCAGGATGCTCTCCATCACGATCGGCTTGGTCCACCGCCGCCCGGACCGGCCGCCGGTGAGCACCGCGATGCTGTCCGCCAGCCGTCCGGCCTGCGCGGTGGCGTGGTCCAGCTTGAGCAGGTCGCCGAGGACGTCCTCGTCGTAACGGTTCTCCATCTCGCGCAGGTCGGCCATCATCGTGGTGGTCAGCGCCTGGACCCGGCCCGCGGCGTTGGCGCACGCGGCGAGGGTGGCCGCGCGCAGCCGGGCGGCGCCGGCGAGTTCGGCGGTGAAGACCTCAAGTACCCGGCGGTGCCGCGGGTCGGCGAGCGCGGGGGCGGCGGCCAGCGCGGTGGCCGCGGAGGCGCCGGAGCCGAGCATCTCGACCGTGCGCGGGATCGCGGTGTCGGCCAGGACGCCCGCGTCGGCGGCCGCCGCTTCCAGGCGGACCCGCAACTGCTCGGTCTCGGCGCGCGCGGCGGCCAGTTCGGCGGCGACGGCGTCCGCGTCGGCGGCCATCCGTGCCAGCTGCCGCTGGTGGCCGTCGGCGAACGCCTCGGCCTGGGTGGCCTTGCGGCGCAGGTCGGCGTTCCTGCTGTCGGCGGCGGCGAGCCGGTCGGCCGTGCGGTGCCGGCGGTGCGAGGCGCTGCCGGCCCAGATCACGGCCGCCACCAGCAGCACGCCGTAGCCGATCGAGACCGTCTGCACCCAGCCGCGCGCCTCCCGTGGTGCGCCGAGGGTGAGCACGGCCCAGGCCAGGGCGCAGACCGCCGCCGCCCCGAGGGCGAGGGCCGGGGTGCCGGGGAGCGGGTGCGGTCCGGCCGGGCGGCCGGCGGGTGAACGATCTGGCATCTGGCGGTCCTTCGTCGGTCCTCGTGATCGGTCGGAGGTATGGCGACGAGCCTGCGGGCGGCGGGCGCGTGCGGTTCGGGGACGGTCCGTGCCCGTGCCATGCCCGTGCCATGCCCGTGCTGATCCGTGGTCGGCGCCGCGCCGGATCGGGCCGAACTGCGGTGCGGGCCAGCGTTCATGATGGTCCGCGGCGGCCGGTCGTCAGGCGTCCCGCTCGGCAAGTCCCCCGTTCGGGCGACGTTTTCGAGGAATGCTCGGCTGCTGTCGTCACCGTGCGATAGGTCCAGCGGGTGGGTTCGCGGCTTCTGGCGCCGGCGCGTGCGCGGGTTGGGGGTGGCGCGGGGCGTAGGTCGGGGGTAGGTCGGGCGTAGGTCGCGGGTAGGTCGAAATCCCGATGCCGTGGGGCGGGGCAGCCGGGAGGATGGTCGTATGAGCGAACTCCTGGGGCGGCGGGCGCCCACCTCCCGTACCGGCGGCCGTGCGGCAGCTCCCGCGTGGGCGGTGCTCGCGATGGTGTGTGCGGGCCAGTTCCTGGTCGTACTCGACGTGTCGGTGGTCAACGTGGCGCTGCCGTCGATGCGTTCGGCGCTGTCCCTGGGCGACGGCGGGCAGCAGTGGGTGGTCAACGCCTACGCGCTGACCTTCGCCGGGTTCCTGCTGCTGGGCGGGCGGGCCGCGGACCTCTTCGGCCGCAAGCGCACCTTCCTGGTGGGCCTCGGCCTGTTCACCGCGGCGAGCCTGGCCGGCGGGCTGGCGCAGGACGCCTGGATGCTGGTCGGTGCCCGCGCGGTGCAGGGCCTGGGCGCAGCGGTGCTCGCGCCGACCACGCTGTCCATCCTCACCACGTCCTTCCCCGAGGGCTCCGAGCGCACCCGGGCGATCGGCACGTGGACGGCGGTCGGCGCCGGCGGCGGCGCGGCCGGCGGCCTGGTCGGCGGGCTGCTCACCGACTACCTGTCCTGGCGGTGGGTGCTGCTGGTCAATGTGCCCGTCGGCGCCCTGGTGCTGGTGGGTGCGGCGCTCTGCCTGACCGAGAGCCGCGCGGAGCGGGCCCGCCGGCTGGACGTGCCGGGCGCGGTACTGGTCACCGCGGGCGTGGCCGGACTGGCGTACGGCATCGCGCAGAGCGAGTCCTACGGCTGGGCCTCGGTGCGCTCGCTGCTGCCGCTGGCCGCGGGCGCGCTGCTACTCGCGGCCTTCGCCCTGGTCGAGGCGCGTACGGTGGCGCCGCTGATGCCGCTGCGGCTGCTGCGGGTGCGGTCGGTGTCGGCGGCGAACACGGTGCTGCTCGGGTGCGGCGCGGCGACCTTCTCCACCTGGTACTTCCTCTCCCTCTACATGCAGAACGTGCTCGGTTGGAGCCCGGTGCGCGCCGGGGTGTCGTTCCTGCCGCACACCGTGGCGATCATCGTCGGCTCCAAGCTCGCGCCGCGCCTGATGAGCCGGACGGACGCCCGGCTGGTGGGCGCGGCCGGCGGGGTGCTGTCGGCGGCCGGGCTGGTGTGGCAGAGCACGCTCACCGTGCACGGCAGCTTCACCGGGACGATCCTCGGGCCGGGCATCCTCACGATGTTCGGCGCGGGCCTGCTGATGACGCCGATCGCCGCGGCCGCGACCTCCGGGGTGGCCATGGGCGAGCAGGGCGTCGTCTCCGGACTGCTCAACACCTCACGGCAACTCGGCGGCGCCCTCGGGCTGACCATCCTCGCGACGGCCGCCGCGGACCGCTTCACCACCCGCCGCACCCACGGCGCCGACCCCGCCCACGCCCTCACCTCGGGCTACGGCCTCGCCTTCCTGATCGCCGCGGCCTTCGTCGCCACCGCCACCTGCCTGATCCCCCTCCTCCCCAACCCCACCCCGAAACGCGCCTAGCCGCACCAGAGTCCGGCCCCTCGGTGTCCCTCGCTACTCGGCGGTGCCAGGAGCTTCACCGGGGAGGCGGGCGAACCGGGCGAGGGTGGCCTTGTTCGTCGACGGGTCCTCGAAGGTCAGTTCCCATGGCCCGGTGTTCATGTCCATCTCCTTGCCGAAGCCGACCCATTTGCCCGCCATACGGCGCCCGGTCGGTTCGACCAGCATCTGGATGGCGCCGTGGTAGCGGGCACCGCGGTAGTAGCTGTCACCGGCCGTCTGCTCCACCCACGTTCCGGTGACGACGCTCCCGTCGATGGTGAGGTCCACGGTGAGGGTCGAGTCCGACGAGCCGGGGATGCTGCGGACCGTCAGCCGGTTGCCGTGCTGGAGCACGACGACGTGGTGGAGCCCGGTGAACGTCTTCCCGCGGCTGCTGGAGTAGTACTCGTAGCGGCTCAGCCACACCCCGCTGTAGTTGCCCGTCGGCGCGGGTTGCGGGGCGCGCCCGCGGCCGGGCGTCGTGGCGTGAGCGGTGCCGCCGGGCCGCGCGGGTTCGACGTCGTGGCCGCCGTCGCCGTCCTCCACCACGCGCGCCTGAGGGATCGCCGGCGCGAAGCCGAGAGACTCGATCGGCAGGCCGGTGATGGACTCCAACGCGCGGGCGTAGACAGGACGGGGAGCCGCGGTGGTACCTGCCTCCCAGCGCTGGACCAGCCGCTTGCTCGCGTCGTTGGGCTGCCCGGCGCGCTCCCCCGCTGCCCGCAACGCGCGGGCGAACTCGTCCTGGCTCATGAGCAGTCCCATGCGGACGGCCCGGAGCGTGCTGTTCGGAGTCGCTGTCGTCATGCCTGTCACGGTAGTCCGCCGCGGGTCGGAATGACACCCGAATGACGCCCTTGATGACGCCGGAATGACACCCCAAGTGTCGTCGCTTTGAGCGTGGGATCAACGACATTCTGTGACCTCCCCTTCAACGGCGCACTCGGCGTCCACGAGCAGCAGGAGGTCCGCGATGAGCAAGGACGGTGGCGCTAAGAGCGCCGACTGGGAGGGTCTGTCAGCGCGGAAGTGGTATGCGAGCGAGCTGGCGCGCCTGCGGCAGGAGGCGGGGTAAACGCTGGTGCAGCTCGCGGAGTTGTGTCTGTACGAGCAGTCGTACCTGCACCGGTTGGAGCGGGGCCAGCGGCTCGGCACCGTGCAGGCGGCCGCCGCGCTGGACAAGGTCTACGGCACCGGGGACCTGCTGGTGCGGCTGTGGCACCTGGCCAAACGGGAGACGAAGGACCAGCCGTTCATCGGGCTCGGGCCGTTGGAGGCCGGGGCGGCCGGAATCCAGGAGTACGCGCTCAGCGCGGTGCCGGACCTCCTCCAGACCCGCGCGTACGCGGAGGAGCAGGTACGGGCCGCACGCACGGGAAGCCCCCAGCAGGCCGACGCGCGAGTGGCCGGGCGGCTGGCGCGGCAGGAACGGCTGACCGACGAGGACCCGGTCCACTACCGGGCCCTCATCGACGAAGCCGTGCTGCGCCGGAAGGCACGCGACCCGCAGACCTGGACCCGGCAGCTGGAACACCTCATCGAGATGGCCCAACTCCCGGGCGTCTCCCTGCACGTGGTGCCGTTCGACACCGGGCCGCATCCGCTGCACGGCTCCCTGGAGCTGGTCTACCTCCCGCAGGGGCGCACCGTCGCGTACGCGCCGAGCAGCTGCGGCAGCCACGTCCTGGAGGAGCCGGAAGAGGTCGAACCGCTGCGACTGGCCTACGACCTGCTCCGCGACACCGCACTGACCCCGACCGAGTCGCTCACCTTCCTGCGCACCCTCCTGACCGAGCACACCGCAGCCGGAACCACGAAGAACCCCGCGTCATGAGCCCCCGACCCGCCACCGCCGTCGCGGAAGGCGCGGCTAGAGCCAGCCGTGCTGGCGGGCGGAGCGGAGGGCTTCGATGCGGTTGCGGGTGCCGGTCTTGCCGATGGCCGCGGAGAGGTAGTTGCGCACGGTGGACTCGGAGAGGAAGACGCGCCGGGCGATGTCCGCGACGGTCGCCCCGTCGGCCGCGGCGTTGAGGACGTCCCGCTCGCGGGCGGTCAGCGGGCTGGGCCCGGCGCTGAGCGCTGCCGCCGCCAGGGCCGGGTCGATCACCCGTTCCCCGCGCAGCACTTGGCGGATCGCGCCGGCCAGCTCCTCCACCGGGCCGTCCTTGACGAGGAACCCGGCCGCGCCTGCCTCCATCGCCCGCCGCAGGTAGCCGGGCCGGCCGAACGTCGTGAGGATCAGCACCTTGCAGGACGGCAGTTGCCCGCGCAGGTCGGCGGCCGCGTCGAGCCCGCTGCGCCCGGGCAGTTCGATGTCCAGCAGCGCGACGTCCGGCCGCGCCGCCAGCGCCTCGGCCACGATCCGGTCCCCCGCCCCGACCTGCGCGACGACCTCCATGTCGTCCTCCAGGTCCAGCAGCAGCGCCAGCGCCCCCCGCATCATGCCCTGGTCCTCGGCGAGGAGCACCCGGACGGCCCGCGCCCCATTCCCGTCGCTCATCCCCCAAGGGTAGGGCGTGGCGGCGGGCCAGGCCGGGCCGAGGAGCGGTCAGCAGCAGGGGGACGGGAGGGCGGTGGGGAGGGCGTCGGCGGCGAAGACCGCGGTGGTGGCCGGTTCGCCGCCCAGCGCGGCGACCGCGAGGAGGAGGGCGGCCGCGGTCCAGGTGGTGCGTTCGACCGGCCACACCGCGCGGTCGGCGAAGACGTACCCGGTCCAGTACAGGCCGTCCTCGGCGCGCAGGTGCTGGATGTCGGCGAGGACCCGGACGGCGTCGTCGGTGCGGCCGACCGCCCAGAGGGCGAGGGCGAGTTCCGCGGACTCGCCGCCGGTGACCCAGGGGTTGGGGTCCACGCAGCGCACCCCGAGCCCGGGGACCACGAAGCGGGACCAGCCGGCGTCGATCCGGGTGAGGGCGGCCGGCCCGCGCAGGGTGCCGGTGAGCACCGGGTAGTACCAGTCCATGGAGTAGCGGGACTTGTCGAGGAACCGCTCGGGGTGGCGGCGCACCGCGTGGCCGAGCAGCCCGGCCGACAACTCCCAGTCCGGCTGCGGCTCCCGGCGGTGCTCGGCGAGGGCCAGCGCGCAGCGCAGCGCCTGGTGGATCGACGAACTGCCGGTGAGCAGCGCGTCGTTGACGGCGGTGCCGTCCGCCTCGCGCTTCCAGCCGATCTGCCCGCCGGGCTGCTGGAGCGCCAGGACGTACTCGACGGCGGCGTGCACGGTCGGCCAGATCCGCTCGGCGAACGCCTCGTCGCCGGTGGCGAGGTAGTGGTGCCAGGCGCCGACGGCGACGTAGGCGCAGAAGTTGGACTCGCGGCCGAGGTCAGTGGGCTGGTCGGCACTGCCGTCGTGGTAGGCGGCGTACCAGGAGCCGTCGGGGTTCTGGTGCCGGGCCAGCCAGTCGTACGCGGCCGCCGCGCGGTCGTGCTCGCCGGCCGCGTCCAGGGCCATCGCGGTCTCGGTGTGGTCCCACGGGTCGAGGTGGTGACCGCGGAACCACGGGATCGCGCCGTCGCTGCGCTGCGCGGCGGCCATCGCGGCGACCGTCCGCCGGGCCTGCTCCGCGGTGAGGACGCCGGGCAGTTCCAGCCGCTCGGTGCGGCGGCCCTGCCCGCGGCTCGGCGAGGTCACTTCGCGCGGTCCGCGCCGACAGCGGACCCGGAGTCGGCGGCCGACCCGGCGCCGGCGGCGGACCCGGCGCCCGTCGTCGCTTCCGCGGCAGCCGCCCGCTCGGGCAGCCGCGGCTTCGTCGCGTACGCCACGAAGCTCTTGCCGACCACCGGATTGAGCACCTGCTCGGCGAGCCGCGTGGCCAGCGGTTTCTTCATGATGTCCCAGACCAGCAGCTTGTGGTACAGCTTCACCGGCAGCGCCTGGTCGTTGTCCACGCCGACCGCGCACTTGATCCACCAGTACGGCGCGTGCAGGCCGTGCGCGTGGTGGGTGCCGTACGGCTTCAGGCCCGCCTCGCGCATCCGGTCCAGGAGCTGGTCGCCCTTGTAGATGCGGATGTGGCCGCCCTCGACCTCGTGATAGGCGTCGGACAGCGCCCAGCAGATCTTCTCCGGGCCGTAGCGCGGCACGGTCACCGCGATCCGGCCGCCGGGCCGCAGCACCCGGACCATCTCGGCGAGCACCGCCTTGTCCTCGGGGATGTGCTCCATCACCTCGGAGATGATCACGACGTCGAAGCTCTCGTCGGGGAACGGGAGTTGGAGCGCGTCGCCCTCCATCGCCAGCGCGGACGCGCCCGCCGGGGCCTCCCCCGCCTCGCGCATCGCCGCGAACCACTTGGCGACCTCGCGGATCTCCTCGCCGTTGCGGTCCAGCGCGACGACCTGCGCGCCGCGCCGGTAGCACTCGAAGGCGTGCCGCCCGGCCCCGCACCCGAGGTCCAGGACGCGGTCGCCGGCGGCGAGCGGGAAACGGGTGAAGTCGACGGTCAGCATCAGCGGTTGCTCCCCACGGGGTCTGAGGGATGTGCGGTGTCCCGGTCGTCGCCGTCCCGGCCGTCCGCCGCCGCACCGGGCGGGGCGGCCGCACCCGGTACGGGAGTTGCCGCCGGGTCGGCGCCGGCAGGAGTACTCCTGCCCGCGTCCGCGGCGCTATGCGTACGGCCCGCGGCGGGCAGCGGCGCCCGAACCGGCCCCGGGTGCGCGGCGATCGCCGCCCGGTACAGCTCGGCGGTCGCCTCGGCCGCACGCGTCCAGGTGAAGCGCTCCAGCACCCGGGCCCGCCCGGCGGCGCCCAGCCGCGCCCGCAACTCCGGTGCGGCCAGCAGCCGTTCGAGCGCGGTGGCGAGCGCGCCCGCGTCACCGGGCGGCACCGCGAGGCAGGTCTCGTTGTCCGGCCCGGCCACCTCCGGTATGGCGCCCCCGGTGGTGGCCACCAGCGGGGTGCCAGTGGCCATCGCCTCGGCCGCCGGCAGCGAGAACCCCTCGTACAGCGACGGCACGCACGCCACCTCGGCGCTGCGGATCAGGTCGACCAGCTCGGCGTCGCTGATGCCCTTGACGAACTCGACCGCGTCGGCCAGCCCGAAGGCGGCGACGGCGTCGGCCACCGGCCCCCGCTCCGGCCGCTTGCCGACGACCACCAGGTGCGCGTCGGGCCGCTGGGTACGGACCTTCGCCAGCGCCTCGACGAGGAAGACCAGGCCCTTGAGCGGCACGTCCGCGCTGGAGGTGGTGACGATCCGCCCGGGCACCTCGGCCACCGACGGGTCGGGCGCGAACAGCCGGGCGTCCGCGCCGATCGGCACCGTGTGCACCCGCTCGGGCCGCACCCCGAGGTCCGCGACGATCTCCTGCCGCGACGACCCGGAGACGGTCAGCACCGACGGCAGCCGCCGGGCCACCCGCTTCTGCATGCGCGTGAAGCCGTACCAGCGGCGGACCGACATCCGCTTGCGGAGGTCGGGGGCGGCGGCCAGCTCCAGGCGGCGGTCCACGGTGATGGGGTGGTGGATCGTGGTGACCAGCGGCAGGCCGAGGCCGAGCAGGCCGTATCCGAGGGTCTGGTTGTCGTGCACCACGTCGAAGTCCGCGCGGCGGGCGGCGAGGTGGCGGCGCGCGCGCAGGCTGAAGGTCAGCGGCTCGGGGAAGCCGCCGGTCCACATGGTGCCGACCTCCAGCGCGTCGACCCAGTCGCGGTACTCCGCCAGGCGCGGGGTGCGGAACGGGTCGGGCTGCCGGTACAGGTCCAGGCTGGGCAGCTCCGTGAGGGTCACGCCCTCGCCGAGCGCGTCCAGTACGGGATAGGGCTGCGCGCCGATCACCTCGACGCGGTGGCCGAGTGCGGCCAGTTCGCGGGCCAGGTGCCGGACGTACACACCCTGGCCGCCGCAGAACGGATTGCCCTTGTAGCTCAGCAGCGCGATCCGCAGTGGCCCGGACGGAGAGGTCACTCCGGCTCCCTTCTCGCTGCGATTGGGCCGGAGCGTAACCGGTCGCGCTAATCTAGAACAAGTTTCAGATAGATCGTACAGGGGTGGGGCACGCCCTCCCGCACCCGGCTGCCATCATGCACACACCCCCGACCCGGGCGCGCGGCGTCGGCACCGGCCACGGCGCGGCGGGCCCCGGCCCCGACCCCGGCCGGACTCGGCACCGCACGGCTAAGGACAGGACGGATGAGCGCACACCCCAGGCCACCGGCCCCGGCACTGACCGCGCGGCAGGCGGCCCGGCGCGACCGCATCCTGGCCGCCAGCACCGAACTGGCCTGCGGCGGCGGCTTCGACGCCGTGCAGATGCGCGAGGTCGCCGAGCTGTCCGACGTCGCCCTGGGCACCCTCTACCGCTACTTCCCGTCCAAGATCCACCTGCTGGTGGCGGTCATGGAGGACCAGCTCGGGCAGTTGCAGAGCGCGCTGCGCACCCGGCCGCCGACCGCCCCCGACCCGGGTACCCGCGTCGCCGACACCCTGCTGCGCGCCTTCCGTGCGCTCCAGCGCGAACCGCTGCTCGCCGACGCGATGTTCCGGGCGATGATCTTCGCCGACCGCTCGGTCCGCGCCCAGGTGGACACCGCCTCGCGGCTGACCACCTCGATCATCGTGGAGGCGATGGGCCGACCGGGGGCGGCGGAGGCCGAGGCCGCCGGAAGCGTCGCCGCCGCCGAGCCGCCGGAAGCGCTGCTCTCGGCCGTCCGGGTGATCGGGCACACCTGGCACGCGGCGCTGGTCGGCTGGATCTCGGGGCGCACCTCGGTCGCCGAGGTGACGGAGGACATCCGCACGGTCTGCGGCCTGCTCGACACGGCGGCGGCGTAGCGGCACCCTCGCCCGGCCCGGCCGCGCACCTCACGCGCACCCCTATCACACGACCACGTTCGGTATCGGCGCAACTACCGTCGATTACCTCGAAGGGAGGGCGCGCGTCGGCGCAGAGTGCGCTCCTGGCGCCTCCTGCCACTCCTGTTCTGCCCCCGGCTGGGACGGAAGTTCACCCGCACGGGGTGATCCGCCGGGTATGAATGGGTTCGCGTTCGTCCCGGGGGTCGCGGACATCACCCGCAGGGGGATCAGGGCGGCGCACCGATGCGACCACGCGAGGGGGATGACCCGGTGATACGTGTACTGGTGGCCCATGACACCTGCCTGCTGCGCTCCGCGCTGGCGGCGCTGCTGGGCCGGGAGGCGGACTTCGAGGTGACGGACACGGCCTGGCCGTTGCTGGCGGAGGCCGCGCGGGCCTTACGGCCGGACGTCTGCGTGGTGGACGCGGACTGTACGGGCTGGCGGCAGCACGTCGGCGCGGGCGGCGGCCCGCTCGACGGTCCGGCCAGACCGGTGCGGGACCCGGCCGGCGCGGGAGCAGGTACGAGCCCGGGCGCCGCACGGGGCGGGAGCGGGACGCGCGGCCGCGGCGGGTCCCGCACGGTGAGCGGCGGCCGGGCGGCGAACGGGAGCACCGCGTCGCGGGGAGCCGCCGGCACCGGCCCGCTGCACCCCACCACGCACGGGCTCGCCACCGCGGGGGCCCTGGGCGGGCTGACCCGGGCCCGGTGCGCGCTGGTGGTGCTGACCGGCGCGGGCAAGCCCGGCGATCTGCGGCGGGCCCACGAGGCGCACGCGCTGGGGTTCGTGAACAAGGACCGGTCGGCCGACCGGCTCCCGACGGCCGTACGGCAGGCCGCGCAGGGGAAACGGTTCGTCGACGAGTCGCTCGCCGTGGAGTTTCTGCACGCCGCCGAAATGCCGTTGACCAGGCGGGAGTTGAGCGTGCTGTCGCTGAGCGCGGAGGGTGCCCCGGTCACCGAGATCGCGCACCGGCTGCATCTGTCGCACGGCACCGTGCGCAACTACCTCGCCTCGATCACCCGGAAGACCGGGGCCCGCAACCGGGTGGACGCGATCCGGATCTCCCAGGTCGCCGGATGGGTGTGACGGCGGCCGTCGGCGTACGGGCGGGCGGGCGCCGGGCACGGCGGTCGGATACGGCACCGCGCCGTACGCGTCACGCCGTACCCGTAGCCGTAGCCGTACCTGTAGCCGCGCCCGTACCCGCCACTGCCTCGGCGGACCAGCCGCCCACCAGGTCGCGGTAGAGCGCCGAACGGGTCGGCAGGTCCTCGTGCGTGCCGCACACCGCGTGTGTGCCGTCCAGCACGAGGACCCGGCCGGCCCGCCGCGCCGAGCTGATCCGGTGCGCGATCACCACGAGCGTTCCGCCGGGACGCCGGGCGAACGCCTCCTCGGCGACGGCCTCGGCGGCCGGGTCGAGGTGGCAGGTCGCCTCGTCGAGCACGACGAGTCCCGCCGGGGACAGGTAGGTCCGGGCCAGCGCGAGCAGCTGCCGCTCCCCCGCGGACAACCGGGCCGGGTCGACCTCGGCGTCCGGCCCGCCGAGCGCCTCCACCAGGGGGCCGGCGCCCACCGCGCCTGCCGCGGCGAGCAGTTCGGCGTCGGGCACCGGGTCCTCCCGCAGGTAGGCCAGGTTCTCCCGTACGGTGCCGGTCAGCACGTATGCCTCCTGCGGGACGAGCGCGGGGCGGCCCGCGGTCCGTACGTCGCCGCGGTCGGGACGCAGCAGGCCAGCGGTGAGCGCGGCAAGCGTGGACTTGCCGATGCCGCTCGGGCCGACCACGGCCAGGTGTTCACCCGCGTGGAGCGCCAACTCCAGGTCGTGCAGGACCGGTTCGGCTCCGGGACCGTAGGCGAAGGTCACGTGCCGCAGATGCAGGACGCACCCGGGCGGGTCCGGATGCCCCATCTCCGCTTCCCGCGGACCGAGTTGGGCCGGCACACCGTCGCCGGAATCGCTGCCCCCGCCGGCGCCGTCGTCCCCCCCGATCCGCCGCAGCACGACCCCGAGCCGGGTGCCGGCCGCGCCCAGCGTGTGCACCAGGTTCTGTAGCGCCGGTTGCAGGGACTGGGTGAGGTAGGTGAGCGCGCCGAGCAGGTCGCCCGGGGTGAGGCGGTGGGTGCGGATCAGCCAGGGCGCGGCCACCAGCAGGAGCACCACGGGGAGTTGGCCGCCGACGGCGAGGGCGGCGGCACGCAGCACCCCCCAGCGGGCGAGCGCGCGGGCGGTGTCGAGCGCGGCGCCGGTCCGGGCGTCGGCGCGCGCGGCCATCAGGGGTTCCGCGCCGCACGCGGTGATGTCGCGCAGTCCGCCGGCGAGGGCGCCGCACTCCGCGGCGAGCGCCTCGTCGGCGGCGAGGTAGGCGTGCTGGCGGCGGGCGAGCGGGCCGAGCCCGGCCGCGAACAGCGCCACTCCCGCGGCCAGCGGCGGCAGCACGATCAGCAGCAGCACCGGCGCGAGCGCGCACATCCCGGTGAGCGCGCCGATCGCGGTGAACGCGAACGAGCGCACCACCAGCACCAGTCCGCCGAAGGCGTCCCGCGCGATCTCCACCTGGTGGGTCAGCCGCGACACCACGGCGCCCTCGCCGCTGCCCCGCCCGCGCACCGCCGCCCGCAGCCCGTCGCGCACCACCCGCGTCACCAGGCCGTCCCGCAGCGGCTCCACCAGCCCGGCCAGCCCCCGGTAGACCCGCGCGGTCCCGTACGCGCCGACCGGCACCGCCACCGCCGCCAGCGCCAGCCACCACAGGCCGGCCGCGTCGCGCCCGCGCAGGAAGCCCTCGTCCAGTGCCTTCGCGACGGCGTAGCCGACCACGAACGTCTGCGCCGACTCCACCACCGACCACCCGGCCAGCACCGCCAACGCCCCGAGCCTGCCCCGCAGATACCCCCGCATCCCGTTCACTTCTCCCCCTCCCCCGCCACCGCGGCCAGCGGCTCCCCTGGCGCGCTGCCTTCGGCCGCAGCGGTGGCGAACAGCGCGCGGTAGGCGGGCTGTTGCCACAGCTCCCGGTGGGGGGCCAGGGCGCGCAGCCGGCCGGAGTCGAGCCAGGCGACGAGGTCGGCGCGGGCGGCGGTGGCGGCGCGGTGGGTGGTGAGCAGGCGCGTGCGGCCGCGCGGGTCGTGCAGAAGGGCGCGGGCGACGTGCCGTTCGGTGACGGTGTCCAGGCTGGAGGTCGCGTCGTCGAGCACGAGCAACCGGTCGCCGTGCGCGAACGCCCGGGCCAGGCCGATGCGTTGGGCCTCGCCGCCGGACAGGGGGGCGTCGGCGCGCGGGGTGGCGTAGCCGGCGGGCAGGCGCCGTACGAAGCCGTCGGCGCCGGCCGCGCGGGCGGCGCGGGTGACGGCGCCGGGGTCCAACTCGCCCGGTCCGAAGGCGATCGCGTCGCCGAGGGTGTCGCCGAGCAGCACCGGGCGTTCGAAGGCGTAGCCGACGGCGTCGCGCAGTTCGGCGCGGCTGAGCGCGGCCAGCGGGCGGCCGTCGAGCAGCACGGTGCCCTCGTCGGGGTCGGTGAGCCGCCCGGCGAGTTCGGCCAGTACGGACTTGCCGGCGCCGGACGGCCCCACGACGGCCACGCAGCTGCCGCCGGGCACGGTCAGGTCGAGGCGGTCCAGGACGGTCGTGCCGCCGCGGGTGACGGTGACGCCCCGCAGTTCGAGGGTGCCGGGGCCGCAGCGGGGCAGCAGGTCGGTGCCGTGGGCGGGTGCGGGCACGGCGAGCACGCCCGCGATCCGGCGGGCGGCGGCCCGGCCGCGGACGAGGGCGCCCAACTGCCCGACCACGGTGCCGATTCCGGAGGCGAGCAGCGCGTAGCGGGAGGCGGCGAGGAGCCCGCCGACGGTCAGGTCGCCCTGGGCCAGCCGCAGTCCGCCGACGGCGAGGACGAGGATCTGGAGCAGCGGCACCAGGACGGCGGCCTGTGCGGTGGCCCGGCCCTGGACGTGCCACATCCGGTGTCCCTGGGTGCTGAGTTCGGGCAGCGGCGCCAGTACCCGCGCGGCCTCGCGCTCCTCGGTGCGGGCGGCGGCGATGGTGCGGGCGCCGCCGATCGCCTCGACCAGGCGGGCGGCGATCCGGCCCTGGGCGTCCTGGTAGCGGGCGACGCTGTCGGCGGAGGCGCGGGCGAAGCGCCGCACGAGCAGGGCGAGCGGCGGGGCGCCGAGCAGGAAGGCGGCCGCCAGCCAGGGGTCGGTGAGGAAGAGGGCGACGATTCCGCCGAGCGGGGCGCCGACGGCGGCCGGCAGGGTCGCTGCGGCGGCCGGTACGGCGCCCGCGTCGGCGGCGTTGCCGACCAGCCGGGTGACCAGGTCGCCGCCGCCCGCCACCCGCGCGGCGAGCACATGGCGTACGGCCCGGCGCCGTACCGAGGCGGTGACGCGGGCGCCGGAGACGGCCGCGAGCACATCGCTGGTGGTGCCGACCAGCACCTGCCCGGCCACGACCGCCGCGCACGTCCAGACCCAACTCCCGCCGGGCCAGGGCGCGTCGGAGTCTCCGCGCAGCACCTGGTCGACGGCGTGGCCGAGCACCGTGGGCAGCAGCAGGCCCAGGCCCACTGAGAGCCCGGCCAGCACCGCGACGGCGGCGACGGCGGTGCGGCTGCCGCGTACGGCGGGCCGCAGCACGGGGGGCGGCGGGGCGTGGTCGGCCATGCGGTCCTCCTCCGGCGGGGCGGGGGTGTGCGGGGGCGCGGCGGCGGGCATGCCGGGGCCCCGCCCCCGGGTGCTGGGGGCGGGGCTTGGCCCTGTCGGACAGGGCCTCGGGTCACCGGTCGTACCGCCGTGGAGCCACGGGCGGTCGCGTCACAGACAGATCAGGAAGCTCACCGAGCTGACGCAGCTCAGCAGGCTGAGCGAGCTGGCGTTGTCGGCGCCGTGTCCGTGCTCGGCGGGCTCCATGTCCTGAAGGTCGAGAAGGGCCATGTCAGGTGTTCCTTTCCATCGGTGTCGCCGAGGGGTTCGGCGGCTGGTCGCCAGGTTCTGGCGCGGTCCGGGCCGCTGCCCGGACCGGTTCGTGGGGCCCGCGGGTCAACGCGCGGGCGGTGGGGGGAGGAAGGGCAGCCGGGGTGCGGGGTGCCGGCCGGCGTGCGCGGCGCCGAGGGCGAGCAGGCAGCCCGCCGTACCGGTGCCGAGGTCCATGGACAGCCGCATCATCTGGTGCCCGGGGAAGGCGAGCGCGCCGCGGTGCGCCATGCCGTACCAGCCGAGCGCGTCGACCTGTGCGGCCAGAGCGCCGTCGGGGACGCCGGGTGCGGTGGTGCGGGCGAGGTGCAGGATCATCCCGGCCCGGCCGGCCAGCAGTCCGGGCTGGGCGTACAGCCGCGCGGTGGCGGCCCGTACGATCCCGGCCCTGGCCTGCTCGAAGCGTGCGCGGACCGGCTCGTCGAGGCTGTCGGGGCCGGCCAGCGCGAGCAGGTCGTCGAGGACCAGCCCGATCCCGGCGCTGCCGTCGCCGACGTACGGCATGGTGCGCCAGCCCTCGTCCACTTCGAGGCTGCCGCTCGCGGTGGCGACGCAGGAGTCGAGGTCGAGGGTGAGCGCGCGGGCCGCGTGGCCCAGCAGCCCGGGCAGGCCGGTGCGCTCGTACAGCCGCAGGAAGAGCAGGGCGGCGCCGGTGGTGCCGCGCATCAGTCCGGCGCGGCGGGTGGGCCGGGCGTCCGGGTGCTGCCGGCGCCGCGCGGCTTCCGCTTCCGCCTCGGCCGCGACCCGGGCGGCGACGATCCCGGCGGCCTCCAACGCCCGTTCGTGCAGGTCGGCTTCGCCGGTGGTCAGTGCGAGGTGGTCCAGCACCAGGCCGATGCCGGCGAGGCCGCCGTGGAGGTCGGAGGCCAGCCGCTGCCAGTTCTCGGCGAGCAGGATGCGCACCAGGGTGAGGGCGCGTTCGGTGTGGCCGAGCCGGTCCAGGACGTGGGCGATGCCGGCGACGCCGTCGTACAGGCCGAGCGGGATGCCGTTCGGCAGGTGTGCGGTGCGGGCGAGCAGCCACTGCTCGCCCTCGTCGTGGCGGGGCAGGCCGAGCTGGTCGAAGGCGTAGAGCACACCGGCGGCGCCGTGGGCGACGTTGAGGCCGCCACCCGGGGTGAACTGGGCGATGTCGCCGGGGTAGAGCCGGTCGTCGCGGTCGGGGGTCGCGGAGCGGAGGATCGCGGCGGCCATGGAGTCGCGGGCGGCGGGCCAGTCGCCCGGCTCGGCGGGCAGGTAGTGGCGGCGCGGCGGTCCGGGGCGGGTGCCGGCGGGCAGGCCGGTGGCGTCGGCGCCGTGGCCGAAGGCATGGTCCGCGGCGTGCCCGGGGGCCTGGTCGGGGGCGCGTTCTGACCAGCGGTCAGAGGCGCGGTCTTCTGCGGGAGCGAGGTCGCCGGTGTGCACGTGCAGATCGCGGGAGGGTGAACCCGCCCGCAGGTCCGTTCCGTTGACGCCGTACCCGCCGGCCGGGCCGTGGGCGGCGGCTGCGGCGGCGGCCCGTTCACCGCGGGCTTCCTCGGCCTCCTCGGCCGTCCGCGTGATCTCGTCCACCGCCTCCGCCAGGTACCACTCCGGCACCGGGAACTCGCGGCCGATCACCTCCGCCAGGTGCGCGGCCTTGCCGCGGTCGATGGCGAAGAGCGTGGTGACGGGCAGGAAGAGGGCCAGCCGCAGGCAGGCCAGCGCGTAGTGGTCCACGGCGGCGCCGCGGCGGTCGGACGGCGCGACGAACCCCGGGTGGGCGACGGCCTGGCGGCCGTTGTCGGTGGTGCGGGCGGCCGCCTCGAAGTCCAGCAGGGACACCGTCTCGTCGTCGGGCGCGACCATGATGTTGAACATGTGCAGGTCGTTGAAGACCAGTCCGCGCGAGTGGACCTTGGCGACGGCCGCCGCCACCCCGGCGTGGATGCGCAGCGCCCAGGCGGTGAAGTCGGCGACGCCGGCCGGGTCGGGGTCGGGCCGCAGCAGCGGGTGGCGGTGCGCGAAGTAGGAGTTGAGCGGCTTGCCCTCGACGAAGTCCATCACCAGGAAGCGGTGGTCGCCGACGGTGAACCAGTCGCGCAGTTCCGGGGCGACGCCGAGCCCGGACAGCCGCCGCAGCGCGTCGCGTTCGCGGCGCAGCCGGGTGACGGCGTCGGCGCCGTCGGAGGCGAGGCCCGCGTGCGGGCGGCCCTCCTTGAGGACGACCTTGGCGCCGGTGCGGGTGTCGGTGCCGGCGTAGACGCCGCCGCCGTTGGAGAAGTGCAGGGCCTGCTCGATGCGGTAGGGCAGGTCGGCGACGGTGGTGGCGTTGCGCGCGGCCAACTCCGGGGCCAGGAACGGCGGGAGGGTGACCCAGTCGGGCACGTGGAAGGCCGGTGAGCGGTCGTCGGGCACCAACTGCCCGCTGCCGTCCTCGACCGCGGGCACCAGGGTGCCGTGCCCGCCGACGCAGTAGCGCTTGGCGAAGGCGCCGTAGCGCACGTACAGCGGGCCCTGCCGCCAGCGCAGGTCGGTGAGGATGTACGGGCCCGGCTCGCCGTCCAGGAGCGCCCCGAGTTCGTCGAGGACGACCCGCAGGCCCTGCTCGTCGGGCGGGTAGATGGTGACGAACTTCCCCGAGGTGTCGCGCCCGGCGTACTTGGAGTTGCGCAGGTGCAGCAGCCGGGGGCCGGGCACGAACTTGAACGGGATGTTCCGCGGCACGCAGTAGTCCCAGACCTTCGCGGCGACCTTGTCGGCGCTCTCCAGGGTGGCGGAGGCGTGCACCTTCCAGCCCTGCGCGGGGTAGGCGCGCTCGCCGGCCGGCGGGTCCAGGTGCAGCCAGTCGCCCTCGCGCACGGTGCGCCAGCCGGCGGGTACCGGCCGCCGCGCGGTGTCGAAGAGCGGTACGGCGGCGCGGTCCGTGCTCCCGGCGGCCGCGGCCCCGGTCGCCGCCCCGGGTACGGCGGCCGGGTGCCCGGTCGCCGCCGCCCGGCTCCCGGCCGCCGTACCCGTGTCCCCGGCGGTCGCGGACAGCCGGTCCAGGCTCTCGTAGAAGTGCCGGTCGGCGAGGCAGAAGACCTCGTAGCGGTTGTCCATCGATCCCCCCTCTTCGCGGTGACGGCACCGAGACTGACACGGAAGCGGAATCGGGTGAAGTCACCGTTGTCACCTCATCGCCGTGTGGAACGCATATGTCGGACAGCCGGATCACACGACAGACGGCCGCCACGTTGCGTTCGTCCGCGACTGCGCTCGGTGTTCGCCCAGCGTGAACGCACCGCCCCGCCCGACCCTCCCGCCGCACCCGGCAGTTCCGCCCCACCGGCGGCGATCCGGCCGCCGCCACCGGACGCCCCGGCCAACACGGCGTCTGCGCAAGGGAGTTGACTATGGGAGAGTAAAGATCGCCGAGCCCATATGGGGCAATAGTGCACCGCTGCAACGTTGTCTCTGATTAGTTACGGATTTCCTGAAACGATCTGGACCCCGCGAGAGCGGAACGGCACACTCGGAAACCAGCACCACGAAGGGACACCATGCCGCTCAGGAGCACCGCGACCGCCCGCCAGGAGCGCCTAGGCGCGGAGCTGAGAAAGATGCGGGAAGCCGCGGGGATCACCGCCCGCGACACAGCGCGGTTGCTCGGCACCGACCCGGCGAAGGTCAGCCACATCGAGGCGGGCCGGCTCGGTGTCAGCGAGGAGCGGTTAAGGCGTCTGGCCGCGTTCTACGAATGCGGGGACGCCGCCCTGGTCGACGCCCTGGTCAGCATGGCCAACGGGCATGGCCGCAAGGGCTGGTGGGAGGCCTACCGCGGGGTGGTGCCGGCCGGCATGCTCGACATCTCCGAGATGGAGCACCACGCCGTCCACCTGCGCCCGCTCCAGGTGAGCCACGTCCCCGGCCTGCTCCAGACCGAGGCGTACGCCAGGGCAGTGGTCGGCCACGCCGTCCCGCCCCTGCCCGACAACGAGTTGGACGCCTGGGTCGCCCACCGGATGGAGCGCTCCGCGATCCTGCACCGCGAGGCCGCCCCGCCGTACGAAGCGCTGGTCCACGAGGCCGCGCTGCGGATGCGGTTCGGCGGGGCGAAGGTGGCCAAGGCCCAGCTGGAGCACATCCAGGAGCTGAGCCACCTGCCCCAGATAAGCGTGCGGGTCATCCCGTTCGCCTCCGAGGGGCATGTCGGCTCCAGCCACGCGATGCTCTACGCGAGCGGCACCGTCCCCCAGTTGGACACCGTGCAGATCGACTCCGCGCACGGCGTGATCCTGCTGCACGCGGCCACCCAACTCGCCAACTACCTCAGCCGGTTCGAGATCCTCACGAAGGTGGCGCTGGACCGGGATGAGTCGCGCGACTTCATCCACAGCATCGCCCGAGACCTCTGACCCCTGAAAGGGCCGCATCCCATGACCGCGCTCCTGCCTTGGCAGAAGTCCTCCTACTCCCAGGACAACGGGGACTGTGTCGAGTTGGCCGCACACGGGGGCGCGGTCCTCCTCAGGGAGAGCGACAACCCCGGGGTGGTACTCACCACCACCCGCAAGGAGCTGGCGCGGTTCCTGCGCTTCCTCAAGGCCGCGCCGACCGCGCCGGCCGTGCCGACCGCGCAGACCGATCGGGCGGCTCCGGCCGGTCGTGGTCGCCGCCGCACAACTCCGCGCTCAACTTCGTGACGAGGGCCCCGAGTTCGGAGTTCTGCGCGGTGTCCCAGTCGCCCAGCAGGTCGGCCAGCACCGTGCGGCGGGCCGCCCCGAGCCGCTCGGCCAGCGCCTTCCCGCTGTCGGTCAGCCGCAGCGGGTTGCCGGCCCGGACCGCGAACCCGCGGCTCTCCGCCTCCACCGCGGACCGCTCGATCATCTCGGCCGGCACCGTGGCGTGTTCGGCCAGCTCCACCGGATCGGCCTCGCCCTGGTGCGCGATCCGCAGCAGCAGCCAGCTGGTGGCCGGATGGATGTCCGCGCCCGCCTTTCCGGTGACCCGGACGTACAGGTCCCGTTTGGCCTCCCGGCTGCCCAGCACCGACAGGCAGCGGGCGATCTCGTCCAGCGAGGAGCGCTCCACCGGATTGGTGCCGAACGTCTCGTTGGCGTCCGGCGCCGTCACCGACCCGCGCAGCGGCTGCTCCTTCAGCAGCCAGGCCAGCACGAAGCCGAGCAGCGCGACGGGCACCGCCCACAGGAAGACCGTGGTGATGGACTGCGCGTAGGCGTGCAGCACCGGAGACTTGATGCTGCTCGGCAGCCCGGCGATCGCTTTCGGGTCGGCCTGGAGCTGGGCCGGGTTGAAGCCGGCCGGCACATGCACCCCGCGCAGCGCAGAACCCAGCTTGTGCGACAGCTGGTTGGTGAAGACGGTGCCGAACACCGAGACGCCGAAGGACGCCCCGATGGAGCGGAAGAAGGTCGTGCCGGAGGTGGCCGAGCCCAGGTCCTCGTAGCCGACCGCGTTCTGCACCGCGAGCACCAGCACCTGCATCACCAGGCCCAGCCCGAGGCCGAAGACGAAGAAGTACAGGCTCATCAGCCAGGTCGCGGTGAACTCGTCGAGCTGGTGCAGCAGGAGCAGCCCGAGCGCGGTGATCGCGGTGCCCAGGATCGGGAAGACCTTGTAGTGGCCGGTGCGGCTGACGATCTGGCCGGAGCCGGTGGATGACAGCAGCAGCCCGACCACCATCGGGATCATGTGGACGCCGGACAGCGTCGGCGAGTAGCCGTGCACCACCTGGAGGAAGGTCGGCAGGTAGGTCATCGCGCCGAACATCGCGAAGCCGATGATGAAGGAGATCGCCGAGCAGATCAGGAAGGTGCGCACCCGGAACAGCCGGGGCGGCAGCACCGGTTCCTGCGCGCGCCGCTCGATCAGCACGAACACCCCGACCAGCAGCACGCCGAGCACCGCCAGCCCGATGATGCGCGCCGAGCCCCAGGGCCAGGTGGTGCCGCCGAGCGAGGTGACCAGCACCAGGCAGGTCGCCGCCGCGGCCACCACCGCCATACCGGCGTAGTCGATCCGGTGCGCGGTACGCCGCACCGGGATGTGCAGCACCGCGGCGATCACGGCCAGCGCGACGACGCCGATGGGCAGGTTGATGTAGAACACCCAGCGCCAGGAGAGCTGCTCGGTGAACACCCCGCCCAGCAGCGGCCCGAGCACACTCGCGGCACCGAACACCCCGCCGAAAACGCCCTGGTAGCGGCCGCGGTCGCGGGGCGGCACGATGTCGCCGACGATCGCCATGGACAGCGCGATCAACCCGCCCCCGCCCAGCCCCTGCAACGCCCGGAACGCGATCAACTCGCCCATGCTCTGGGCGATCCCGCACAGCGCCGACCCGATGAGGAAGATCACGATCACGGACTGGAACAGCCGCTTGCGGCCGTACATGTCACCGAGCTTGCCCCACAGCGGGGTTGCCGCGGTGGACGCCAGCAGGTAGGCGGTCACCACCCACGACAGGTGGTCGATGCCGCCGAGGTCGCTGACGATGGTGGGCAGCGCGGTCGACACGATGGTCTGGTCGAGCGCGGCCAGCAGCAGCCCGAGCGCGAGCGCGCCGATCGCGATCCGCACCGCCCGCTTGTCCTGCTGCTCGCCCGGTGCCGCCGCCGGCGCGGTGGCGGTGCTGGTGTGGGCCATGTGGCAGCTCCTCGCCTCGTCTCCCCGAGGGCCAGAAACTCATATTGCCACCCTTTGTTCGGTTATGGCCTGCGGAAGACATCACGTCCGGGCCGAAGCGGTGTGCCTCGGGCGTGTCGGATCGGCATAATCACCGGAGACTTCGCGTACGCCGTGTGAACGGACCGTGCGCACCCGGGTACGAACGGCGGGAGGGGAACACCGTGGCGCCGCAGCAGCCGAGCAGGCCGGAGGACGGCCCGTACGACGGCGGGTACGCCCGCACGGGGCAGCCCCACCCGCAGCAGCCGCCGCCGTACGACCCGCACGCGACGGGGCACCCCGGATATCCTTCCGCCGAGGACGACGCGGGCGGGATACGCGCGGCCGAGCGGTCCGCGGAGCGCGCGGCGGCTGTCGCGGCCGTCGAGGGCTTCCACCCGCTGCGCCTGCGGCCCTACGTCGTCGCCGAACCCGACGGCGAGGCCGGCGAGAGCACCGTCCGGCAGCTGATCGACACCGACCAGCCCGGCGCGTACGGCGACCCGTACGACGGCGCGCCCGGCCCCGCGGACGGCGGGCCCGCGTTCGCCGACCTCGGACTGTTCCCCGCGGCGGGCCAGGGCCACGGCGATCTCGCCGACGACGACGAGGACACCGACCTCCACGCGGCCTCCGCCGCCCACGGCCGCCACCGGCGGCGCAGGCGCGGCATCGTGGTGGCCGCCGCCGCGGTCGCCGCCTCCGCGCTCGCCGCGGGCGCCGTGGCGGTCAGCGGCCACATCGGCACCGAGCAGCCCGGCACCGACCGCGCCCTGCCCGACCAGTCCTCCTCGATGCCGGACGTGGTCCTCCCCTCGGACGCCACCCAGGCCACCGCGTCGACGGCCCCGGCCATGACCGGCCACACCACCGCGGCCGCCACGCCCCGCACGGCCACTCCTTCGGCCACGCCCTCGACGTCCGCCACCGCCGATCCGGCCGGCACGGCCCCCTCCGCCACCGGCGCCGCGCCGACCGAGCAGGTCTCCGGGTCCGCCGCGAACGCGACCGCGGCCACCCCGCCGTCCGCCTCGGACGGCTCGACCACCACGGCCACCACGGGCACCTCGGGCACCTCCACCCCGACGGACACCGCCTCGGACGGTTCGGGCACCACCACGACCCCCGCGAGCGCCACCACGCAGGTGCTCCAGGTCGGCGACACCGGCCCCGCCGTCACCGACCTCCAGCGCCGCCTCAGCAAGGTGTGGTGCTACGCCGGCCCGATCGACGGCGTCTTCGACAACCAGGTCAAGCTGGCGGTGGCCACCTTCCAGACCTGGTACTGGGTCTCCGACGCCCCCGACGGCAGCCACAACGGCATCTACGGCCCCCACACCCGCGCCGCCCTCCAACACCAGACCCCGAGCGAATAGCCTCCCGCCGGGCTCAGCCGGTCGCGGCCACCAGGTGCGTCCCCCGGTGGGGTGCCGAGTCACTGGGAGCGCAGCACGCAAGGATGGACGAGGTAGGCACCCAGCCAACCGTTCCGGTCACCGCCCTTGTAGGCGATGGCCCGGCCGACGAGGCGGTCTCGTTCGGCGCGTAGTTCGACGGCGAAGTCAGGGCAGTTCAAACGGGCATCGGCCGTCGGCAGCTGGATCGGCGCACTTGCGCGCAGGTCCCAGCGCTGTGAGGCCGCCACCGGCGTGGTGACCTTGTTCCCGTGGGCCAACCGGATCTCGGCCTGCTGGTCCGCGCGGACCCTGATCCGCAGCGGGACCTCCCCGTCCGCGGTTCCGATCTCGCCCTCCCATACACCTTCCGGCAGCGCCACCGGACGGTTGCGCTCGGTGACGGGGTTGAGGTGGTCGCCGGAGGCGCCGGGTGCCAGGACGCCCAGGAGGTGCTCGACGATCGTGTCGCGCGCTGCCTTGCTGGTGGAGTTGGTGAGGACGGCGATCGCGAGGTCGCGTTCGGGAACCTCGATCATGAGGGCGGCGACGCCGCCCATGCCGCCGCCGTGGCTGCGGATCACAGGCCCGGCACCGTGCGAGACCACGCGGCCGAATCCGTAGCCGACATGATCGTTGATCGGCACTGCGTCGTACATCGCTGCGACCGTCTCGGGCCTGAGCAAGCGGGCCGATGTCTGCGCGAAAAGAGCCACATCACTCGCGGTGGCCCAGCCGGCGGTCGCGGCGAGGTGGCCGCTGAAGCAGTCCGGGTAGGCGCGCCCGTCGACGGAGTAGGGCCGAGCGACCGGCGCCGACCCGGGATAGGCCGAGCCATAGGCAAAGCTGCGCAGGCCCAGCGGGTCGAAGATCCGCTCGCGCAGGTGGTCGCCGAGCCTCTGCCCGGTCGCCGCCTCCAGAAGCCGGCCCAACTCGCGGTAGCCGAGGTTGGAGTACTCGAAGTCGGTGTCGGGCGCGCGGACGAGGGTGCGGTAACGGTCGACGTCGATCGGCATCGGGCCCGCGTCGTAGTGGAAGGCGTAGAACGCCGGGAACCCGCCGCGGTGCCGGAGCAACTGGCGCGGCGTCGGCGCGGGCCACGGGTAGTCCCCTGGGGCCGGGCCGTCCAGATCGAGCAAGCCGTCGTCGGCGGCCAGGCAGACCGCGGTGGCGGTGAGGGCCTTGGTGATGGAGGCGAGCCCGTAGACGGTTGCAGGAGTCGCCTGCCGCCGAGCGGCGACGTCCGCAGCGCCGTAGGCCCGTGCCAGCACGACGTCACCGCGCTCGGCCACGGCCAGCGAGACCGACGCGCAACCGTGGTTGCTCAGCGCGCTCTCGCAACACTCGTCCAGACCGTCCCACAGCACTGCCGACCCCCTGGTCCGATCCGCCCCGCGCGCCGAGGCGCCCACGCCGCCGGCCCGCGCAGCCCGAAGTGGCCCGAAGCGGCCCGAAGCGGCCCTGGAACAAACTATCCCGGGGCGCGCGATCCGCGGGGGGAGGGTTCCCCCTCACCGGCAAGCCTCGCTCGGTGGGGCTCAGCGGTCCGCGACGTACTGGAGGAGGCCCCAGGTGAAGTGGGCGACCAGGCGGTTGGCGGTGAGGGGGTCGGTCAGGGAGAGGCGGGCGCGGGAGGGGGCGTCCGGGGGGAGCGGCGCGGCCGGGGGGAAGGCGCGGGCGGCGTCGTCCACGGTGCACGACCAGGGCAGCAGGTCCGCCACGGCCGCGAGCCGGGGCGGTTCGGCCCCCGGAGCGCGCACCAGCCACTCGTTGACCACCCCGCCCCCGCCGCCCGGCAGGGTCACCACCTCGAACCGCAGGTGCGGCCAGAGCGGTACGGGCCAGCGCGCCGCGCGCAGCGCCAGGTCCCCGGCCCGCTGCTCGCGTACGTCCTCCGGCGGCCCGAGCGCCGTACGGTAGCGGGCCTCGCCACCCGGGAACGTCCGGCTGTGCAGCCGCGCCTGCCAGCGGCGGTTCGCCTCGCGCACGTCGGTGTGGTTCACGCCCAGCGTGCGCAGCGCGTCGTCGACCAGGTCCGGCTGGTGGTCGGCCATCCGCCGCAGCAGCACCAGCTGGAACTGGAGCGGCCCGAAGGGTTCCGTGGGCATGCGGCGAGTCTAGGGCCGGCGGAGCCGGGGGTGGCGCACGGGCCACATCTTTTGTATCGTGATGGAACAAAGTGGTTCCGCCCGCCTCCCCTGACCGGCGGGCGGGGCCACGGAGTAACGGAGTCACCGTCGGGGGCGGTCGCAGCGGCGCCAGCCGGAGCGGCCGCCCCCGCTTCGTCCGCGCACACCGTGGCTCCAGCGGCCCCCAGACCCCAGAACCCCAGGGAGCAGTTCCATGACGCCGTCCACCCCGTCCGCCGAGTTCCGCGCCCGCGCGCTGCTGCTGGACATGGACGGCACCCTGGTGAACTCCGACGCCGTCGTGGAGCGCTGCTGGCGGCGCTGGTGCGAGCGCAAGGGCCTGGACGCGGAGTACGTCCTGTCGATCGTGCACGGCCGCCAGGGCCACGCCACGATGGCCCTGCTCTTCCCGGACCGGCCGATGGCCGAGAACTTCGCCGAGAACGCCGTGCTCCAGGCCGAGGAGACCGCCGACACCGAGGGCGTCGTGCCGATCCCCGGCGCCCCCGCGTTCCTCGCCGCGCTCCAGGGGCGGCCGCACGCGCTGGTCACCTCCGCCGACAGCAACCTGGCGCGGGCCCGGATGGACGCGGCGGGCCTGCCGATGCCCGAGGTCCGGGTCACCGCGGAGCGCGTCAGCGCCAGCAAGCCCGACCCCGAGGGCTTCCTGAAGGGCGCCGCCGAACTGGGCTTCGCCCCCGAGGACTGCCTCGTCTTCGAGGACGCCGAGGTCGGCATCGCGGCGGCCCGCGCTGCGGGGATGCGGGTCGTCGGCGTCGGCCCCCGCGCGGCCGCCCAGCAGCCCAGCGCGCACGCCCCGTCCCTGGAGCACGTCCAGGTGCGCTTCACGGACGACGGCACCTTCGTGGTGACGGTCACCGCCTGACGGTCACCGCCTGGCAGCGGCCATCCGACCGTTCGCCACCTGACCGTTCACGGCGCGCACCCCGCGCGCACGGGCCGTTCACCGCGGCACCCCCGCGCGCGCGGGCCGTTCACCACGGCACCCCGCCCGCACCCGGGTGTCACAAACCCGCGCGCTCGCCGGTTCGTTCGGGCAGCGGCGTCCCGCAGCGGGGCGCCCGCCCGACCGAACGGAGCGCACGTGTTCGCCGCCTACCTCACGGTCACCCTGGTCGGGGTGGTCTTCAACGGCGCCGCCGCCGTCACGTACCTGATCGGCCACGAATACCCCAAGACCCAGGCGGACATGAAGGGGATCGCCCGCAAGTGGGTGCCGGTGCTGGGCCTGTTGCTCGCCGCCGGCACCGTGGGGCTGGCCGCCGGGCTCGCGGTGCCGGTGTTCGGCACGCTCGCCGCCTGCGGGCTGGTCCTCTACTTCGTCGGCGCGATCATCGCCCACCTGCGGGTGGGTTCACGCAACATCGTGGGCGGGATCGTCTTCCTCGCCACCGCGGTCGCCGCGCTGGTCCTGGGCCTCGCGGACCGCGGCCCCTGGTGACGGCACCGGGCGGCGGACGGCCGTGGGGCGCGGCTCGGCGCCGTCCGCGCCCAGCCCCGCGAGCAGCCGCAGCCCGTCCTCCGAAGGGCTGCCCGCGGCCGCGGTGAGCACCACCAGCTCCATGCCCGACCCGTCGGGCAGCGCGAAGTTCTCCTGGTGCAGCTCCAGCAGTCCGACCAGGGGATGCCGGTACGACTTGGGCCCGTGGGTGCGGGCGCGCACGTCCGCGCGGGCCCAGAGCCGGCGGAAGCGCTCGCTGCCCATGGCGAGTTCGCCGATGAGCGAGGCCAGCCGGGGGTCGTCGGGGTACTTCCCGGCGGCCAGCCGCAGGTGCCCGACGACGTCAGTGGTGCAGTCGTCCCAGCCGCCGAACAGGCCGTGCTCGGCCTCCTCCAGGAAGAGGTACCGGGCGGTGTTCAGGCCCGGCACCGGCCGGCCGTAGAGGAGCCTGGCCAGGCGGTTGGCCGCGAGCACGTCCATCCGGTGGTCCACGACCATCGCGGGGGTGTCGCCGACCAGGTGCAGGATGCGCAGCAGTTCGGGCCGGACCCGGCCACCCGGCGTGGGCGTGCGGCGGCGGGGCTGGCCGGCCAGCCGGCACAGGTGGTCGCGTTCGGTCTCGTCGAGGCCGAGGACGCGGGCGAGCGCGTCGAGCACCTGCGCGGACGGCTGGGTCGCGCGGCCCTGCTCCAGCCGTACGTAGTAGTCGACGCTGACCCCGGACAGGTGCGCGACCTCCTCCCGGCGCAGCCCCTCGACCCGGCGGCGGCTGTCCGGGGTGACCCCGACGGTCGCCGGGTCGACCCGGGCGCGCCTGGTCCGCAGGAAACCGGCGAGATCGTCCATGCGCCCAGTATGGGCCGCCGCGCCGCCGGCGAAGGTGGCCCTGCCGGTACCAGGAAGTCCGGTCCGACGGAATCGGCGCCCCTGAACAACAGGACACGCAACGCCCAGGATCGAAGGCGTCCCGATCCACCCGCACCCGATCCCCGAGGAACCCCCGTGAAGACGCTGATCGTGCACGCCCACCCGGAGCCGAAGTCGCTGAACGGCTCGCTGAAGGACCTCGCGGTCGCCACGCTGGAGGCCGCCGGCCACGAGGTGCGGGTGAGCGACCTGTACGCGATGGACTGGAAGGCGGTGGTGGACGCCGCGGACTACGGCCCGCACGCCTCGAACCCGCTCCAGGTCGCCCGCGACTCCGGCCGGGCCTTCGACACCGGGACGCTGAGCCCGGACGTGCGCGCCGAGCAGGAGAAGCTGCTGTGGGCCGACACGGTCATCTTCCAGTTCCCGCTGTGGTGGTACTCGGTGCCGGCCATCCTCAAGGGCTGGGTGGACCGGGTGTTCACCTTCCACTTCGCCTACGGCGTCGGCGAGCACAGTGACACGAAGTACGGTGACCGCTTCGGCGAGGGCTCGCTGGCCGGCCGCCGGGCGCTGCTGTCGGTGACCACGGGCGGCCCGGCGTCGCACTACGCCGCCCGCGGCATCAACGGCCCCATCGACGACCTGCTCTTCCCGATCCAGCACGGCATCCTCTACTACCCGGGCTTCGAGGTGCTGCCGCCGTTCGTGCTCCACAGCACCGGCCGGATGACCGACGAGGAGTACGCGGCCGCCGCCGGCGCCTGGGAGGAGCGCCTGCTCACCCTGGAGACCACCGAGCCGATCGCGTTCCGGCCGCAGAACTTCGGCGACTACGAGATCCCGTCGCTGCACCTGAAGGAGGGGCTGGAGCCGGCGGGCCGTACGGGCTTCGGGCTGCACGTGCGCGGCTGAGGCGGGCCGGTCGTAAGGGGGGCGGCGACCCAGGCGTTTGCGAATCGGAACCTCGTTCCGTATCGTTTGCGGAGCGAGGTTCCGTTTCGTCCCGGTGGTGCGCGGACCGGAGGTCGGCCCAGCCGTCCTCCTGCCGCGGCGCGCCGTCCAGGACGCGGTCCTCGCCCGCCACCCGGCCCGGGCGGCATCGCCGCAAACCGGGTCGGCCCCGTGAACGACGAGGAAAGCAAGGCACTCCCATGTCCGACTCCACCACCGCGACCCTGAACGACCCGGCCGCGCCCGCTCCCGCCGCCCCCGCGGGCGTCATCTCCGTACGGCCGGTCCTGCTGCCCGGCGGCACCGCGCGCGGCGCGGACCTCCAGGTCCGCGTCTCCGCCCCCACCGAAGGCAGCGACCTGCCCGTCGTCCTCTTCTCGCACGGCTTCGGCCAGTCGATGGACGACTACGCCCCGCTCGCGGACTACTGGGCCGCCCACGGCTTCGTGGTCCTCCAGCCCACCCACCTCGACTCCAGGACGCTCGCCGTCGCGCCCGAGGACCCCCGCACCCCGCACATCTGGCGGTTCCGCATCGAGGACCTGACCCGCGTGCTGGACGGGCTCGACACGCTGCTGGCCGCCGTGCCGGGCCTGGGCGGGCGGGTCGACCGCGACCGCGTCGCGGTGGCCGGGCACTCCTGGGGCGCCCAGAGCGTCAGCACCCTGCTCGGCGCCCGCGTCCTCACCGCCGACGGCGTGCCCGGCGAGGACCTGACCGACCCCCGCGTCAAGGCCGGGGTCCTGTTCGCCCTGACCGGGCTGGGCGACGAGCTGACGCCGTTCGCCGCCGAGCACTTCTCGTTCATGCGGCCGTCCTTCGACGCCATGACCGCCCCGGCGCTGATCGTCGCCGGCGACCACGACCAGTCCGCGCTGTCCACCCGCGGCCCCGACTGGTTCGTGGACCCCTACCTCTACAGCCCCGGCGCCAAGAGCCTGCTCACGCTGTACGGCGCCGAGCACTCGCTCGGCGGCATCAACGGCTACTCCTCGACCGCCACCACCGACGAGAACCCGGCGCGCGTCGCGCTCCTCCAGCAGCTCAGCACCGCCTACCTGCGCAGCGCCCTCGACCCGGCGGACGCCGCCTGGCAGGACGCGGCCGCCGCACTGGCCGAAGCCCCCAGCCCGCTGGGGAAGTTGGAGAGCAAGGACGCGTGAACGGGATGGCGCCCGGTCACGCGAGCAGGTCGGCGACCGTGGACTGCGGCGCCCAGCGCGGGTCGCGGCCGGTCAGACGTTCGTCGACCCGCGCCCAGGCCGCCGGGGCGGAGCCGAGGCGGGAGCGGACCAGGTCCGCGAGTTCCGCGAGCGCGGCGGCCGCCTGGGGCGGGGCGTCGGGGCGGCGGGCGGCGCTGCCGAGGTAGTCCAGCAGGAGGGCGGCGGGCGCGGCTTCGTGCAGCAGGTCGGCGGCGGTGAGCAGCCCGGACGCGAGCAGGCCGTCGATCTGGGTGGCGGCCGCGCAGTGGTAGTGGCCGGCCAGGCCGTGGCGGGCCCGGGCCAGGGTGGCCGCGGCGCCGTCGGGCAGCCCGTCGGGCCCGGGTTCTGGCAGCACGTGCGGGTGCCGCAGGCGCAGTTCGAGGGGGGCCATGCCTATGAGGTCCTCCCAGTGCGGCAGCGGCTCCTCCTGGTGCGCGGCTTCCAGCGCCTGCCAGTCGACGGGGCCCGGGTGGCGTGCCACCAGGCTCGTCGCGACCCAGCGGTGGGAAGCCCCGCGCAGTTTCCGCACCAGCTTGGCCGGGGCGAGTTCGCGTGCGACCCGGGCCCTGAGGACCGCGGCCGGGTCGGGCGCGGCAAGCGCCTTGACGCAGAGCTTGGTCGCGGCCCGGCCGAGTGCGCCGCGGGCGGCGAGGGAGGTGAGGCGGGCCGCGCCGCCGTGTTCCAGGAGGCTCAGGCAGCCCCGCACCTGCCGGACGAAGTCGAGTTCGGTGCCGTAGCGGGTCAGGAGTTCCTCGACCAGGTCGGGCACGGGCGCGCCCAGCCACACCATGCCCCCGGGCGGCCCCGCCTTCGGGTCGGCCCGCAGCGACGCGAGCACCCCGGCGGCCACCGGGTCGGCGCTCTGGGCCCCTTTGCCGTCCCCGCCCGGTGCCGCCGAGCGGCGGGCCGACCTCGCCACGATGCGGTCGACGACGAGCGGGTCCCGGGTGTGCCGCAGCAGCACGAGATCGGTGCCGGGGTCGTCGACGTCGGCCAGCCGCGCGGCAAGGCCGTCCGACAGCCGGCGCTGCTGGGTGCCCAGGACCCGCAGCGCGCGCGGGTCGCGGCCCGCGAGCAGCCGCTCGTACGCCGGGCGCGGGGTGCGGTCGTACCGCAGCAGGTAGGCGGCGAGCGACCAGGGGCCGTCGGGGCCGAGCCGGGGCAGCACCGCGTCGACGGTGTCGGCGCCGGCGAGGCACAGCAGGGTGCCGATCGGCCAGACCCACAGGTGGTCGCCGTGCGCCAGCAGGCCGAGCGCGTCGTCCGGGGTGCGCGGGCGCACCGAGTGCCGGTCCCAGGAGGGCCGGTCGGCAGGCTCCGCCGCCATGCGCCCGCCCGCCGGGGCATGTACGGCCGCGGCGCGCCCGGAGCCGACTCCCGTCGCGCCGGCGTGCGATGGCGTGATGACGGCGCCCTCGGAGGCGGTGGTCCCGGGCGTGTTCCGTCCGGGTCTCCCGTCCGCCGGCTCCCCCGCTGCCCGCGAGGACGGCAGGGAGGCGGTCGCCCGCGCCAGCAGGTCGAGCCAGGTGTCCTCCGGTGCCGCATGCCGCGCCACCGCCGCGAGGTGGAGCCAGGCGTCGGGGTCGGTGCCGAGCTCGGCGTGGAGCCGGCGGGCGAGTGCGGCGCGCCAGGCGGCCGGGAAGGCGAGCCGCCGCCAGTCGTACGGGAGGAGGAGCAGACGGTGCGCGGGCAACCAGCCGAGCAGGTCGTCGGCGGTCAGGATGCCCTGGGTGTAGGCGAGTTCGGTGCGGGCGGCGCCGGAGCCCCAGGTCTCCGGCGGCTTCGCGCGCACTTCGGCGGCGGTGGGTGCGGCGTACCAGGAGCCGTGCGCCGGCGGCTCGACGCCCTGCGCGGCGCAGGCGCGCAGCAGCCACAGCGGGGTGGCGAGGCCCGGGGTCCGCTCCGCTTCGGTGGCGGCCAGGAAGCGCAGCACGCCGGGGTCGGCCGGGTCGGGCGCCGGAGCGTCGGCCGGGGCGAGGGACCGCAGCAGGTCGAGTGCGCAGAGCGCGGCCCGCTCGGTGGGGCGGCGCGGCACGAGCGGCGGTTCGTACCGCTCCTGCTCCGGACCGCGGGTTTCGGCCTGTGCCGCACCGCCGGACTCGGCCGGGGCTTCCGAGGGACCGGGCCCGTCCGGAGCCCCGGCCGCGGCAGCCGCTCCAGCCGCCTCGACCAACTCCCGCAGTGTCCCGGTGAACTCGGGCAGCAGCCGGTCGAACTCCGCCCACCCGGCCGCCGATTCGCGGAGGTGCTTCGCCGCCGCGTCGCGCACCTCCCCGGCCGCGTCCGCGGACAGCAGCCCGCGCTCCCGCAGCGCGCCCAGCGCCGCGAGCGCCCGCTCGGCCGGCCGGGCGGTCCGCACCAGCGCGACCGGGTCGAGCAGCCCCGCCGCGACCACGCCCTCCGCCCAGGAGACCGCGCCGCCGTCCAACTCCTCGGCCGTGAGGCGGGCTTCGGGCGCCGTGAGGTTCCCGCCGCGCCGACCGCCCGCGCGCCAGGGTTCGTTGAGGACGCTCAGCCGGAACGACCGCCGCTGCTCGTCGCTCGCCGCCTCATGGCGGGCCAGCTCCTCGCACGCCTTGGGCATGAACGGGTGTGCCAGGTGGGCCCGGTGCAGCGCGTCCAGGTCGTGGGCGTAGGGCTCCGCGAGCAGGTCGCGCAGCGTGCTGGTGCCGCGGGCGGCGGCGAGCAGGGCCGGCAGCCGCGCCGGGTCACCGTACGGCTCGCCCCGCTCGTACAGCCCGCGCAGGGCCCGGTCCGCGGCACCCTCCGTGCCCTCGCCCGCGCCCCCGCCCGCGTCCTGTTCCGCCGCTGCCAGCGCCGCCGACACCGCCGCCCGCACCGGGCGGGCCACGCTCCGCGCGAGCGCCGGATCGGCGAGCAGCGTCCGCAGCGCCGCCGGGCCGTGCCGCTCCCACACCCGAGCCAGCGCGTACTGCTGGGCCGCGCCCCGCGCGCCCGCGCCCAACGCCCTTGCCACCAGCTCCGGTTCGCCCGAGCACAGCAGCGGCGCGAGCCAGGTGCGCGGCACATCGGCGGCGGGATCGGCCAGTTCGGCCCGCAGCGCCGGGTCCATCGGCACCGCGTCGAGCCGGCGGGCGAGCGTACGGCGCAGCGAGTGCGTGGTCCGCGGGTTGCGGTAGACCGCCGCGCCGACGGCCGCGTCCCCGGTGTCGAGCAGCCGCGCCAGCGCCTGCGGGTCAAGCCGGGAGTGCCGGGCCAGCGCCGTACGGCTGCGGGTGTCGCCGTGCTCCGTGACGGCGCGGACCAGCGCGGGGGCGGGCAGCGTGCCACCGGACAGCAGCCGTTCGAGCGCCCGGTCCGGCAGCGCCGCCAGCACGGCGGCCGCGTGCGCGGGCCGGGCGTGCGCGACGGCGAGTGCGAACGTCTCGTCCACGCTGCGCGGCGCGGGTGCCCGCAGCCCGCTGTCCGGCGCCGGCGGCACCAAAGGCTCCGGCTCGGCGAGGAGTTCGGGCAGGCTGCCGCGGTAGGACGGCAGCGCGTCGTACATCCGCAGCCACCGCCCGGTGTCACCCGCGAGGTGCGCCTCGACCGCCGCCCGCAGCTCCTCGGCCGCGTGCTCGTCCACCCCGCCGCCCGCGGCGATCCGCGCGGCGGCGGCCCGGGCCGGCCGCACCCGCGCGAGCCCGCCCGCCCCTCCCCCGCCGGCGCCCTCCCCCGTACCGCTCGCTGTGCCGACCGCCGCGCCGACCGCCGCCGCGATGATGCCGCGCACGGCGTCCGCCCCCGTACCGCTGCCTGTTCCCCTCACACCGGCCACTCTACGAACGGGGTACGACAGCGGCCGGTGCGCGGACGGTCAGAGCAGCGCCGTGCCCGTCGCCGCCTCGTACAGGCTGAGCGCGGCCAGGACGACCATGACCGCGGCAGCCACCTTGGTGATCAGGGACAGCGGCACCCGCTTCATCAGCAGGCGGCCGCCGAAGATGCCGAGCGCGCCGACCGCCCACAGGCCGAGGACCGCGCCGATGGCGACGGAGAAGGGCGAGTCGTAGCGGGCCGCGAGGTTCGCGGTCATGATCTGCGTGAGGTCGCCGAACTCGGCGACGAGGATGAGCATGAAGCCGGCGCCGGAGACCTTCCAGAAACTCTGGTCGGACGGCGCCTTGACCTCCTCCTCGTCGTCGTCCTTGGAGAAGAGCAGCATGGCGGCGCCGCCGAGGAAGAGGACGCCGACCACCCCCTGCACCCAGCGGTGCGGCAGCAGCGTCAGCAGGCTGCCCGCGGCGATCGCGAGCGCGACGTGGACGACGAAGGCGGCCGCGACGCCGACGAAGACATAGGACGGCCGGTAGCGGGTGCCGAGCATGAGACCGGCGAGCGCGGTCTTGTCGGGGAGTTCGGCCAGGAAGATCACGCCGAAGACGACGGCGATGACGCTGATGCTGAGCACGGAAGCTGTTCCTCGATCGGTCGGGGCGGCCGTACCGATGGGACCACAGGGCTTTCCAGGGGTCGCTTCGGCACGGCAGCGTCAGGACACTGCGGCCGAAGGTCTCGCTGGCGGGCACCCGCGGTGCGCCGCCTCCGGGCGCCGGCCCGGCACGCCCCCACCTCGCGGTGCGGAACGGCCCGGCAGTATGTCGACGGTCCGGCGAAGAGCTACTCCCCTTCTGCTGCCCCCATCGTACGGCACCGCGCCCCGGCCCCCGAGGACCGCCCGCTACCCCTTGCGCCGCCGGGCGACGGCCGCCCACGGGCTGCGGCGCCGCGGCGGCACCGCGTGCCGGGGGCGGGTGATCAGGCCGCGCGCCACCAGTTCCAGCACCACCGCCACCGACACCGCCTGCACCGCCATCAGCGCGATCAGCACGAAGAGCTGCACCGCGCCCGCCGACACCGGGCTCGCCCCGCCCAGCAGCATGCCGACGAACGCGCCCGGCAGCGTGACCAGCCCCACCGTGCGGGTCTGGTCGAGCCCCGGGATCAGCGCGCCCGAAGCCGCCGGGCGGGCGATCTCCATGCGCGCGTCCCGGTCGCTGAGGCCGATCGCCATCGCCGCCTCCACCTCCCCGGCGCGCCCGGCCAGCTCCTCCAGCGCGCGCCGCCCGCCCAGCACGGTGGCCGTCAGACCGCCGCCGATGAGGATGCCAGCCACCGGGATCAGCGCGACCCCGTCGATCGGCACCAGCCCGGTCAGCACCAGCAACGCCACCACCGGCAGTGCCCCGGCCCCCACCGGCACCGCCGCCCAGCGCCAGGTGCGGTCGGTGGTGACGCGCCGCCCCGCCGTACGCGAGGCGACCGCGTACATCAGCAGCACGAACGCCAGCAGCGCCGCCTGGTGCTTGACCACCCACCCGATCAGCGCGGAGACCGCCGCCAGCTGCACCGCCGCCCGGACACCGGCCAGCAGGATGCCGTGCGCGTAC
This sequence comes from Actinacidiphila sp. bgisy144, assembly GCF_057708105.1. Taxonomy (NCBI): domain Bacteria; kingdom Bacillati; phylum Actinomycetota; class Actinomycetes; order Kitasatosporales; family Streptomycetaceae; genus Actinacidiphila; species Actinacidiphila sp. bgisy144. Next base: position 77,840 of record NZ_JBYIRM010000003.1, read on the forward strand.
TTCTCGTGCGGGTCCGCGAGCCGGGCGTAGGCGGCGATGCCCGCGGCGGCCACCAGCAGCGCGGCGAGCACGATCCCGAGCGTCCGGTTCACCGGCAGCAGCGACGATGACGACGAAGAGGCCAGAAAAGAGGCGGGCGGGGTGAGCGAAGAGGGCAAAGCGAAGGAACGGAACGAAGGGAGTGAAGGGAGTACGGTGTCCGCAAGACGTCCGCATCCGGTCATAAGAACAGCGCCGGCCGCTGCCACGGGACTGACCACCTCACACTTGGCGTGCGCTTTTGCGGCCGACTCCACGAAATCTGTGCCGAACCGTTTCCGTGAGAGTATTCCGGCCGTGATAACGCCGTGATTGTCTATTACGTCACGTGCCCTTGAGGGAACCGCGGTCCACCACTGGCGTACGCTGTACGGCTGACGGCGGATGAAGATCCGCCGCTCGTTGACGCGACACCGGGGCACGCCTCCGGACGACTTCGCAGACGGGCTCGCAGGACCACGGCATGAGACCACCGCAGGACACGAGCAGGACGGCGAAGGGCGAGGAGGCGTAGTGCTGCACCACGTGGGCTCCCTCTTCGAGTGGCCCTGGATCTACCTGCTCGTCGGGCTGTCCGTGCTGCTCGACGTGTTCGTGCCGGTGCTGCCCTCCGGCGTGCTGGTGATCAGTGCGGCGACCACCGGTTCGACCGGTGCCCGGGACGGCGTCCTGGACATCCTGGTGCTGCTCGCCTGCGCGGCCACCGCGTCCTGCGCGGGCGACCTGCTCGCCTACCGGCTCGCCTGGCGCGGCGGGGCGTGGTTCGACCGGCGCATCGCGAACTCGCGGCGGCTCGCCGCCGCCCACGAACGGCTCGGACAGGTGCTCAACAGCGGCGGCGGCGTCCTGGTGGTGCTGGCCCGCTTCGCGCCCGCCGGCCGCAGCGTGGTCAGCCTCGGCGCCGGTACCGCGCGCCGCCGCCCGCGCGAGTTCCTGCCGTGGTCGGCGCTGGCCGGCGTCTGCTGGGCCACCTACAGCGTCGGCCTCGGCTGGATCGGCGGCCGGTGGCTCGGCGCGAGCTGGTTCGGCACCCTCATGTCCTTCGTCGCCCTGCTGGGCGCCGGCGCGTTCGCCGCGATGGTCTTCCGCCGCGAGCGCCGGATAGCGCTGGAGGCGGCGGAGTACGCCGCCGCGCCGCTCGACACCGACGCCCTCGACGCCGAGCCGGCTGCCGCGGCCCCGCTCGCCGCGACGACCGCCGAGCCCGCCGCGGTCCCCCCGGGCCCCGCTCCCTCGGGCGGCGGTCCCTCGCGCCCGGCGCCGGCCGCGCCACTCATACCGCCCCTGGTCCCGCCGTTCGTGCCCCCGCGGCCGACCTTCGCGCCCTCCTTCGCCGCGCCGATGGCGGCCAACCCGGTCGCCGGCCCGCTCGGCCCCCTCGGCGTGCCGCCGCAGGCCGCCGCGCCGGCCGAGCGCGGACCGGTCGTCGAAGCGCTCTGAGCGCCCGGTCCGCCCTCGCCCGCCCGCGCTCCCCCCGGCCCCTTCCCCGGCTCTTCCCCGCACCCGGCCGCCCGATGCCGCCGTTCCTGCGCACATTCGTTCCCACCCGCCGTGACCGTTCCGCACGAAAGCCGCACGGAAGCGGACGGATCACCCCCGCGCCCCGCCGCCCTGTCCCGTATTCCGGAAAGTATTCTCACTCGATCCGGCAATAGTCAGCACTCTGCGTTGCGGAAACAATTGGGCTGTACCACCTCCTTACGGAAGGACAGTCCATGTCGGTTGATGCGGGTCAGGACACCGCACAAGGCAATCCGCAGGACGCCGGGGCGCGGACCAGTCTCGACACTGCCGCCGCGCGGAATCTGGCGACCACCACGAAGTCCACCCCGCAGATGCAGGGCATCTCGTCCCGCTGGCTGCTGAAGGTGCTGCCGTGGGTGCAGGTCAACGCGGGCACGTACCGGGTCAACCGCCGGTTGAGCTACGCGGTGGGCGACGGCCGGGTGACCTTTGTGAAGACCGGGTCCGAGGTCCGGGTCATCCCGCAGGAGCTGGGCGAGATCGCCGCCCTGCGCTCGTTCGACGACGTGGCGGCGCTCGGCGCGCTGGCGGATCGTTTCGTCCAGCGCGAGTACCAGCCGGGCGAGGTGCTGGCCGAGGCCGGCCGCCCGGCCGACACCCTCTACCTGATCGCGCACGGCAAGGTCGAGAAGATCGGCGAGGGGTCGTACGGAGAGGAGACCCAGCTCGGCTCGCTCGCTGACGGCTCCTACTTCGGCGAGCAGGCGCTGCTGGGCGAGGGCACCTGGGAGCACACGACCAAGGCCGCCACCGCGACCACCGTCCTGGAACTGCCCCGGCAGGCACTCACCGCCCTGCTGGAGACCGCGCCGCCGCTGCGCGAGCACCTCGACGCGTTCCGGGCGCTCCCGCAGCAGCGGACCAACAAGCGCGGCGAGGCCGCGATCGAGCTGGCCTCCGGCCACAAGGGCGAAGCCGCGCTGCCGACCACCTACGCGGACTACGACGTCAAGCCGCGCGAGTACGAACTGAGCGTCGCCCAGACCGTGCTGCGGGTGCACAGCAGGGTCGCCGACCTCTACAACGAACCGATGAACCAGACGGAGCAGCAACTCCGGCTGACCGTCGAGGCGCTGCGCGAGCGCCAGGAGCACGAGCTGATCAACAACCCCGAGTTCGGCCTGCTCAACAACGCGGAGTACGACCAGCGCATCCAGCCGCACGCCGGCCCGCCGCTGCCGGACGACCTCGACGAGCTGATCAGCCGGCGCCGCAACACCCGCTACCTGCTGGCCCACCCGCGCACCATCGCCGCGTTCGGCCGCGAGTGCACCCGTGCGGGCATCTACCCCGACCCCGTGGAGGTCAACGGCTCCACCGTCCCGGCCTGGCGCGGCGTGCCCCTCCTCAGCTGCAACAAGATCCCGGTCACCGAGGCCCGCACCAGCTCGATCATCGCCATCCGTACCGGCGAGGACAACCAGGGCGTCATCGGCCTCAACCAGACCGGGCTGCCCGACGAGCTCGAGCCGGGCCTCAACGTCCGCTTCATGGGCATCGACGACAAGGCGATCATCAGCTACCTGGTGAGCACGTACTTCTCGGCGGCGGTGCTGGTGCCGGACGCGCTCGGCGTGCTGGAGAACGTCAACGTCTCCAACTGGCGCTGATCCGCGCGGCCGAGTCCGTGGCGTGACGAGGGCGGTTCCCCCACCGGGCCGGGTGGGGGAACCGCCCTCGTCGTGCGTTGCGCGTTGCGCGTTGCGCGTCAGGCGTGGCGTCCGGGCGCGCAATGTCACGTCGTCACGTCGTCACGTTCGGAGCACGATCTCCCGGAAGACGTTCGCGCTGACCGCCATGCCGTCCCCGAACGGCGCCTCCAGGTCCCAGATCAGGAAGAGCAGGAAGGCGATCAGCGCACTGAAGAGCCCGGCGAGCAGCAACTCCCGCCCGGAGCGCCGGATCTGGAGGGTGAAGATCAGCCCGACGGTCACCAGAGCCCCGGTGATCAGGCCGAACCACACCATGCCCGGCATCGAGGACCCGAGGTCCTGTCCGCGGGCCGTCCGCGCCTGGTCCGCCGCGGTGACCTGGTCGAGCAGCGGCTGGTACGCCTGCTGGCCGAGGTCGTCCTTGGGGTCGTAGCTCGTGACGTCGCTGCGCACCTTGTCGAGCAACTGCGTGGCCTTGGGCGACAGTTCCTCGTGGTGGCGCATGTAGGGCCACTCCTTGTCGGCCACGAAAGCCGCGTACGTGTCGACGTCCGCGCGCACCTGGTCGCGTACGCCGGCCGGGTAGACCTGCACCCGCGCCTTGATCTCGTGCAGGGCCTGCGCCTCGGCGAGCGCCTCCGCCTGAGCACTGCCGCGGCTCTCCCACACGCCCGCGATGGCCAGACCGAGCACGATCGCGTAGACCACGCCGATCATCATGACCATGTACTCGATGACGTCCGGGGTCTCGGACGGGTCGTCGTCCGCGGTGATCCGGCGCTGCCGGAGCACCACGACACTGATCACCACAGCGCACACCGCGACCATCGCGATGACCAGCGCCAACCACTGTGACATGGATGAACTCCCCCTCTTCGGCTAGTGGTTACGGCGGTAGGTGCGGGAGCCGGGGCGCAGGACGGCCACGGCGAGCAGGGCGGGAACGGTGGTGAGCAGCATCGTCTCCATCACGGTGCGGGTGTGCCGGGCCGGTGTGTGCACGGCTTTCGGCGCAGGCGTGGGCCAGGCGGCCGGTTGCGGCGGGGCGGCGGCACGGGTCGGGCCGGGGGTGGGAGTGGGTTTCGGGGTCGGGGTGGCCGCCGGTGTCACTGGCGGGGTGCGGGTGGGTGTCGGGGCGGGGGTGCTGGACGGGGTGGGGGCAGGTGGCGGTTGTGCCGGGGCAACGGCCTTGGTGTGCGTGGGTGTTGGAGTCGGGGTCGGAGTCGGGGTCGGGGTGGCCGTCTTCGTCGGGGTCGGGGTCGGGGTCGGCGTGGGTGACTGGGTGGGCGGCGGTGTGGGGGGCGCCGAGGGCGGCGGCTGCGGGTGGCACCATGGCCACGGCCAGCCCGGGGGGAAGGGCCATGAGCCGGACCAGCCGTCGTGCCGGCTCCACGGCCAAGGCCAAGGCCAAGGGACGCACTTGAGCGGCCCGGTGTGCGGGTCGGGGGCTCGCGTGGGTGTGGGCGAGGGCGTCGGCGCCGGGTGCCGCGTCGGGTGCGGCTTCGGTGCGGCCGTACGAGGCGGGGCCGCCGTACGAGCCGGCGCGGGGGTACGGGTCGGCGTGGCCGTACGGGCCGGGGCCCCCGTACGGGTCGGCGCGGCCGTAGGCGCCGGGGACGGGGTGCGGGTAACGGTCGGGGACGGGGAGGGTTCAGGCGAACGGGCCGGGCCCGGGGGGCCGTCGGTGACGTGTTCGGTGCCCGGGCGGGCTGGTGGACGGGAGGTCGTACACGTGCGGGCCGCGCGTATGCCGTCGGCGCAGCCGGGTCCGGGGGTCGCCGCGGCGACGCCGCCCAGCCCCCACGAACCCGCTGCCACCACCACGGCGAGCGCCGCCCACAGTCGGGCGAGCCTCCCCCTTGAAGTTCTCACCCCCCAATGCTTCGCGGCGCCGCCGGGACCCGCCCGTGCGAAGGCCACCCGTTCACCCGAAAGGTTCACATCACCCGTAAACCTGCCTGTGTGATGCGCAACGCCCTTTTCGCCAGGCGCGGTTGAGGGCCTCCGCTACCGCTGCGCGCCGGCCTCCCCCAGCGCCTCCAGCAGCAGGTCCCAGGGGTACGCGACCGGTTCGTCGCCCTCCGGCGGGCCCGGTTCGTAGCCGCCCGGACCGTAGAGCACCCGCACGCCGGCCTGCCGCAGCTCCCCGATCGACCGTTCGAACGCCGGGTGCTGGGCATACGCCGAGTTCAGGCAGGGCATCGTGAGCAGCGGGATGCCCTTGCCGATCGCCTCCGCGGCCACCCCGACCACGAACTTGTCCGAAATACCCGCCGCCCACGCGTTGACCGTCGTGAACGTCGCCGGCGCCACCACGACCATGTCGGCCGGCGGCCAGACGTCAGGCTGCCCGGGCAACTTGTACTCCCAGCGCACCGGGTGGCCGGTCAGCACCGCCAGCCCCTCCAGCGACTCCGCCAACCACCGTGCCGCGGTCGGGGTCAGCCCCAGGCAGACGTCCCACCCGGCCCGCTGCGCGGACTCCACCACCCGCGCCACGTCGAAGACCGGGGGCGCGGCGGAGGCCAGCAAATAGAGCGTTCGAGCGATCATGACCACCACCCAACAGCCCCACCCGTCCCACCGCAACCCGCCCCCGCCTCCCCCGTAACGCTTCCGTCCCAAAGGCTGCCGCCCGCGGTGCTCCCCCGGCCGGGCCGGCGTGACACTGCCCACATGAGCAAACCTCCGGCAGTTCCGGGCGGGGTCCCGATCCGGGTGGACAACGCCACGATCAGCGCGGGTGCCTGGTCGGCTCCTGCGAAGGGCACGGTCGTCCAGACCGTCGACGGCACCGGCAAGCGGATCACCGCCACCCGGATCGTCGCTCTCGGCCCCCTCGCCCTCGCGGCCCGCAAGAAGACGGGCCGGCTGACGATGGTGCTCGCGGCGGCGGACGGCAGCACCACCACCGTCAGCGTCAAGCCCGGCAAGGCGCAGGCCGCCACCGCGTGGGCGATCGCCTTCAACGCCTGGAGTTCCGCGCCCTGACGCCGACCCGGTCGAACCCGGGGAGGCGGTCGCGTCGTCCCGCCGGCGGGCGGCCCGGTGGATACGCTGGAGCGCATGATCCACACCGTGGCCGTCGACATCGGCGAGACGCTTACGTCCGACACGCGTGTGTGGGGGATGTGGTCCGACTGGCTCGGGGTGCCCCGGCACACGGTGTCGGCCCTGGTGGGCGCGGTCGTCTCGCGCGGCCAGGACTGCAACGACGCGCTGCGGCTGCTCCGGCCCGGGCTGGACGTCGCCGCGGCGCAGGCGGCGATGGAGGCATCCGGCCGCGGCGAGCACTTCGACGAGACCGACCTCTACCCCGACGCGCGGCCCGCCCTCGGCGCCCTGCGCGCCGCCGGCTACCGCGTCATCGTCGCCGGCAACCAAAGCGCCCGCGCAGCCGAATTGCTCCGCGCCCTCGACCTGCCCGCCGACCTCGTCGCCACCTCCGGGGAATGGGGCCTCGCCAAACCCGACCCCGCCTTCTTCGCCCAGATCGTCGGCCTCGCGGGATGCGAACCCCACGACGTCCTCTACGTCGGCGACCACCCCCACAACGACACCTTCCCCGCAGCCGCCGCCGGCCTGTCCACCGCCCACCTCCGCCGCGGCCCCTGGGGCCACCTCTGGGCCGACGACCCCGACGTCGCCCTCACCGCCGACCTCCGCGTCGACTCCCTCACCGACCTCGTCAACAAACTCACGAACCGCCGCTGAAACCGGCCCGGTTCCGCATCCCTCGGGCTCGGCCCGCCCCGGCAAACCTGAGACGTGCGGCCGCCCCGTCACCAGCACGGCCGGCACGGTGACGGGGCGGTCGTGTCAGCCGAGTTGGTGGGCGAGCACGTCGGATGCGACGGCGGATACCTCGTCTGCGGTGAGGCCCGCGCATTCCGGCGGCGTCGTCGGTGCCCCGGTGAGTTGCACCGTCCCGGGCGTGTACTGGTCGCGGATCGCCTTCCAGCACGCGGCAGTGCGGCCCTTGGCCAGTTTCGAGTCCGACGGGATCGGCGGCTCGGACGTAATGACGCTGAGCGGGGTGTACTTCCCGCTGTACGTGACAACGCGGTGCCCGTGGCTGCTGCTGGACGAGCAGCCGGCGAGCAGAAGCCCGGCAGCGGCGAGCAGCCCGAACACGGCGGTTGCAGTGGTGCGGTGCATGCGGTGCATGGTTCCCCCTCGTGTGGTCAGAGGGAGTGTGGCGCCGCGAGGATGTCGGGCGCTGGGATGTGGCCGAGCTGTGACGCGGGTCAGCGGTCCCAGGGCCGGCGTTCGGGACACCCGCCGGTGCCCCGCCGAGCCTCCCCCTCCCGGCGGGGCGCTGCCATCACACCCGGCCGCTACTGTCCTTGCCCCCACTCGGCCCCTTCCTGGCAGGGCTTTCGTGCGTTCGCCCAAGGCACTCTGTCGTGTTTCTTGATCACCGGGCTACCGTGCATGCGCCGGCGATCGCCGGACCTACAAGGGAGGCGACATGGCCCGCAAGTTGCGCATGCTCGGCACCAACAGCAAGACCGGCGAGTGCCCCACGCTGTACGAGGACACCGAGACCGGCGACATCCTGGTGCAGGGCTACACCGTCACCGACCCCGACACCCTCGCGCAGATGGCCAACCCGCTGGAAGGCGAGTCGCTGGTCGTCGTAGACCGCGCCCTGCTGGTGAACTTCGCCCCGAAGTCGTGACCGGCGCAGTACCAGCCGCCGGCATCCTGGACTACTTCCGAGACGGCTTCGAGCACACGGCCTGGCGCTTGGAAGCCCAACGGGAGTACGCGGCCGACCAGCAGACCGAGGAGTATCAGCGCTTCCTCCAAGGCATCGCACCGCCTCGCGACAACGGCAGCCCGTGGTTCGCCAACGCCCGCGAGCAGACCGCAGCCGGCAAGCGCATCGAACGCGTCCGCCTGGTCGACGAGCCGCCCACCGCCAACCAGCGGTACCTCCTGGCCACCACACCGGACAACCTCCACTCCGGCGAAGACATCCGGTACCTGTTCCGCCGCGAGGCCCTACGGATCGGACTGCCCGCTGACGACTTCTGGCTCTTCGACTCCCGCACCCTGGCCCGCTTCAACTGGACCGACTCCGGGCGCCGACTGGAACTGACCACCGACCCCGACCACGTCCTGCGAGCCTGCCAGATCCGCGACGCGGCCTGGCACTATGCGAGCAGGTACGAGACGTTCAGGACGCGGGTACCGTCCCCCATGTGAGCACCGACTTCCAGCAGGCCCGACAGGCCCTCGGCGTGCGGCTCCGCGAGCTGCGCACCGAGGGCCGCCTCACCGTACGGCAACTCGCCGGAGCATGTGGCTGGGCCCCGTCGAAGGTCAGCAAGCTGGAGAACGGCAAGCAGACCGCCACCCCGGCCGACCTTGAAGCGTGGGCCGCCGGAGTCGGCAAGCCGGAGTCCGCGGCCGAACTGAAAGGCCGCCTCGCCGGCCTCGAATCCACCTACCGTTCATGGCGCCGCGCACTGGCCGGCGGCCACCGCGCGGTACAGGACGCACTCGGCGCGCAGCACGAGAGAACACGCGTGTTCCGGGGCTTCACGGCATCGGTCATGCCGGGGATCTTCCAGACTCCCGAGTACGCCCGCTGCGTGCTGACCCGGTACGCCAACCTGCACGGAGTGACCCGGGACATAGAGGCCGGGGTGTCGTCGCGGATACGCCGCCAGGAGGGCCTGTACGCGGCGGGCAAGACCTACCGGGTGTTGATATGGGAGTCGGCCCTGCACGTCCGGATCTGCCCGCCTGCGGTCCTCGCCGACCAGTTGGACCGGCTGATGTCCATCAACGGCCTGTCGTCGGTGCGTCTCGGCATCATCCCCTTGACCGCCGACGTGCAGATCGCCGCCGGCGACGACTTCTGGATTCACGACGACCGGCTCGTCGTCGCTGAGACGTGGCACGCGGAGATGTGGCTCGACTCGCCTGAGGACGTCGCCTTGTACCGGAAAGTGTGGGATGCCCTCGACGCCTCGGCCGTCAGTGAGCGAGTCGCGCACCGCCTGATCAGCCGCGCGCGGAGCGCTCTCGACATCCCGTGAGGAACAACGGGAATCACCCGCCCGTCGTTTCGAAACACTGAGAAACACAGACGTCAGCGAGAAACACGCCGCCGTAGCGTCGAACTGCGCCCGTTTCACTGCGCCGACGTGGTGGGGCGGGCGGCGAGAGGCCCCGCGCCGTGCGAGCGGCGGCGCGGGGTGCGGCTACGTACGTGAGGGGCGCGGCATGCAGGGGCGCACGGTGCGGCGGTCCGCTGTCGGGCGGCTGCTTGACGAGGAGTTGAGCGCCCCGCGGGTGGGGTCATTGGAGGCGGCTTGCGACGTGATCGCGGGACGGCCCCTGGCCGTCACGCTCGGCGAGATCCGCGGCGCGCTGGACGGCCCGCTCGACGGGGAGGGCAAGCGCCGCCTGCACGTGCTGGTCTCCACGCTCTACCACCGCGCTGGCGCGACCCTCGCCCTCACCGAGGAACTGCGCGCCGCGATCGAGGCGGCACCCGCCGCCCCGTCCACCAGGAAGGAGGAGCCCGATGTCCTGTGACACCCCCGGCTGCCGCAAAGGCGGCTGCACCACCGAACCCGCACCCCACCCGAACTGACCCACCCCCGAACCGCCGCGGTTGGTCCCGCGGCACGGCCGCCGCCACCCCCTGCGCGGCAGCCACCGGCCCCGGTACGCACCCCACCGCGCACCGGGGCCGCCCCATGACCGGCCGAGCGCATGTCGGGGGGCTTCTGCCGGGCGGGCGGGACGCGGTCCCGGCACGCACCGCCGCATGATCAGGAAAGCCCCTCCCGGTCCAACGGGAGGGGCTTCGACCTGCGCTCGCGACGGGGGTGGGCGTGGACGGTTTCGAACCGCCGACATCCGCCTTGTAAGGGCGGCGCTCTACCACTGAGCTACACGCCCGCGGGGTCTGCGACGACACAGGTTACCCCGGGGTGGGGCGTGCTCGGCAAGCGAGGCGTTCCGGGCGCGGCCGCGGATCGGTCGGGGGCCCGGCCACGGATCGGCCGGGGCCGTCCCGCGGGCCCGGGGCGGGTGGCAGGGGACCGTGTGTTCGGGCCGGGTGGGTGGGAGGATGGGCGGAAAGACGGTGAGCAGCGAACACGGGGAGAGAGAGTCACTGTGACGACGGCACGTTCGTGGTGGCGGCGCGGCGACGATCTGCGTGTGGAGGCCCAGGCCGCGAAGGACGCCGCGGCCCAGGAGTTCTACGACCTGGACACGGCCCAGCGGGACCTGGAGATCGCGATAGAGACGATCTCCGCGGTCGACGACACCCCGCAGGCGCGGCAGGCGCTGGACGGTTTCCGCGCCCTCGGGGAGAAGATCGACCGGGTCAGCGCGGCGTACATCGAGACGGTGGACGCCAACGACATCGACCGGGACGACCTGGACCACTCAGCGGCCTCACGCGCGGTGGCCGCGCTCACCCAGGCGAAGCACGAGCTGGCCAGCGCGAAGAAGGAGCTGGAACGCTACAAGTCCGGCCTCGCCCCGCTGCTCGACAAGGCCGAGACGCAGCTCGCCCAGCTCGCGCCGGCCCGGGAGCGCGCCAAGCAGTCGCTGCTCGCGGCGAGCCAGGCGCTGGACGCGGTGCGCGCCGCCGGGCTCAAGGCGGACGACCTCGCGGCCCGGCTGGCCGCGCTCGGCCCGGAGCTGACGAAGCTCAACGAAGGTGCGAGCAAGCACGGCGTCCAGGCGACGGTCCGCCGCGCCGACGAGATGCGGCGCACCGCGGAGGCGGTCCGGGCCGAGGCCGAGCGGCTGCCCGAGCGGGCGAAGGAGATCGACAAGCGGCTGGTGTCGCTGCGCACCCGGGTGCAGGCGCTCGGCACCCGGGCGGAGGGGGTCGCTCCCGTGCTCAGCGAGTTGCGGCGGCGTTTCTCGACGGCCTGCTGGCAGGACCTGCAACAGGTGCCGGACCAGGCCGCGCAGGCGGTCCGGCGCGCCGAGCAGGCCCTCGCGGAGGCCCGCGCGGCGCGGGCGGAGCAGCGGTGGGCCGACGCCACCGCGCGGCTGGCGACCGTACGGGCGCAGATGGACGAGGTGGACGGGGCGGTGGCCGCCGCCGGGGATCGGCTGCGCCGGCTCAACGAGGTCAGCAAGGACCCGAGCGGCGAGGTGGAGAAGACGCGGTTCGCGATCCGTGACGCGCAGCGGCTGGCGATGCAGGGGCGCAGTACGCCCGAGCCGAGGCACGCGCGGCCGCTCGACGAGGCGGTGGCGCGGCTGGACCGGGCGGTGGGGGCGTTGCAGGGGCGGCACCCGGATTACTGGGCGTTCCTCACGGAGACGGCCGCGGTGCGGGAGACGGCGAACCGGGTGGTGTCCAACATCAGGGAGGACCGCGCGGCGGGGCGTTGAACGGACCCGCCGCACGGGTACGGGCCCCCGCCCCGGGACCACCTGCCGGTGGACGGCTGCTCGCGCCGTTCCCCGCGCCCCTGGGCACGCCCGGGACCCACCCGGGCACCCCGACGCCACGGGGGTACGCACCCGCCGACACGCGACCACCCGCCGGTGAGTGGCTGGTCGCGCCGTTCCCCGCGCCCCTGGGCACGCCCGGGACCCACCCGGGCACGCCGCGGCGCCCCGGAGGGTCAGCCGCAGCAGCCGCCTCCGCAGCAGCCGCCGGAGGCTGCCGCGCCGGCTTCGCCTCCGCCGGAGGCGGGTGTGGAGGAGGAGGCGACGGAGACGGTGGAGAGGAGTTTGACCGTGTCGGCGTGGCCGCGGGGGCAGGGGGCCGGGGCGTCGGACTGGGACATGGGGCGGCGGAGTTCGAAGGTGAAGCCGCAGGCCTTGCAGCGGTACTCGTAACGGGGCATGGCTTCAGAGTAGCCGTCAGAGCCTGCGGGCGAGGGTGGTGCCGTCGGCGATGGTGAGGAGGACGTCGTCGACGCGGTCGTCGGCGCGTACGTGGTCGTTGAAGGCGCGGATCGCGGCGGCGCCGCCGCCCTTGGCCGGGTCGGTGACGTCGCCGTGGAAGAGGGTGTTGTCCACGACGAGGAGGCCCCCGGGGGTCATGCGGGGCACCAGTTCCTCCCAGTAGTCGACGTAGGACCCCTTGTCGGCGTCGAGGAAGGCGAGGTCGATCCAGGGGCCGTCGGGCAGGGCGCGGAGGGTCTCGATCGCGGGGGCGATCCGCAGGTCGATGCGGTCGGCGACGCCGGCGTCGGCCCAGGCGGCGCGCCCGACCGAGGTCCACTCCTCGGAGACGTCGCAGGCGATGACCTGCCCGCCGGCGGGGAGGGCCGCGGCCATCGAGAGGGTGGAGAAGCCGGTGAACGTGCCCACCTCCACGATCCGGCGGGCGCCGGTGAGCCGGACCAGGAACGCCAGCAGGGCGCCCTGCTCCTCGGCGGTCTGGAGCCCGGCGACGTCGGCGTACTGCCGGTGCGTGGTGTCCACCAGGGCGCGCTGGGTGGGGCTCAGCGGCGGATTGTGCGCCAGGACGTACGCGTAGAGCTCCGGCGTGAGCTGCGGGTTCTTCGTCTCGTACAACGCTCGTCTCCCGTCGGGGGTGTGAAGCTCTGGCCTGACCCGGTCGGCGCTGGCCTAGGCTGGCCGGATGCTCGTCGATGACGTGGTCGCCATGGTGCCCAGCATTCCAGGTCGCAGGCTGCTGCTGGGGCTGGCCGGCCCGCCCGCCGCCGGGAAGTCGACGCTCGCGCAGCGGCTGGTCAGCGGGGTCAACGGCCGACTCGGCCCGGACACGGCGTCGTACGTGCCGATGGACGGGTTCCACCTGTCCAACGCCCAGTTGGACCGGCTGGGGCTGCGCGGGCGCAAGGGCGCGCCGGAGACGTTCGACGTCGACGGCTATCTGCACCTGCTGCGGCGCCTGCGCGCGACGCCCCGCACCGGGCCGGTCTACGCGCCCGGGTTCGACCGGCGCCTGGACGAGCCGGTCGCCGCCGAGCTGGTGGTGCCCGCGGCCGTACGGCTGGTGGTCACCGAGGGGAACTACCTGGCCGACGACGCGGACGGCTGGTCCGAGATCCGCGACCTGCTGGACGACCTGTGGTACGTGGACACGCCCCAGCGGCTGCGGGAGCGCCGGCTGCTGCACCGGCACGTACGGGGCGGGCGCTCGCAGGACGAGGCGGCCGCCTTCATCGCCGACAGCGAGCGGCCCAACGCCCGCCGGGCCGAGGCGGGCCGCGCCCGCTGCTCCCGCGTGGTCGCGGCGGAACGCGGCGCCTGAGCCGATCGCCGGAGTCACCCGGGAGGCCCGTCAGCAGCCATGGCCGCCCGCCAGCAACTCATGGCTGCTACATGTATCCATGCTAGGGTGCATGCATGGACAACCCGCGCCCCGGCGCCTCCCCCTCCGCGGCCGAACGGGCCTACGCCGACACCAAGGAGCGCATCCTCGCCGGTGACCTGCCCGGCGGCAGCCTGATCAGCGAGGTCGAGGTCGCCGACCGGATCGGCCTGAGCCGCACCCCGGTGCGGGCCGCCTTCCTGCGGCTGGAGGGCGAGGAGCTGCTGCGGCTGATCCCCAAGCGGGGCGCTGTCGTCGTCCCGGTGCCGCCGCACGAGGCGGCCAACGTGCTGGAGGTGCGCGAGGCGCTGGAGTGCGCGGCGGTGCGCCGGCTGCTGGCGGCGGACGACGGCGCGCTCGCCGACGCGGTCGGCCGGCTCCGCGGCTGCCTGGCGGAGCAGGCGGCCCCCGCCCGGGACCTGGACGTCGACACGTTCACCCGCCTCGACCAGGCGTTCCACCTCGCGATCGTCGCCGCGTCCGGCAACACCCTCGCCGAGCGGTTCTACGCCTCGCTAGGCGACCGCCAGCGGCGGATGGCCGTGCACGCGCTGCGGCCGCGCCCGGACCGGCTGAGCGTGCTCGCCCGGGAGCACGAGGCCCTGGTCGGCCACATCGCGGCCCGGGACGAGTCCGCCTTCGCCGCCGCCCTGCGCCGCCACCTCGACGACACCCACCGCGCCCTCGACGGCACCGGCCGCTGACGCCGCCCCCGCAGACCGCGCCACCCACGCCCGCCGGCCCCGGACCCCGGGGCCGCGGCGCGGAAAGGACCACCACGGTGACCGCCCCCACCGCCCCCACCGCCGACACCGCTTCCACCGCCGGCACCGCCTCCTCCCCCGGCCCCCGTACCGCCCTGACCCGCCCCACCGGAAGCGCCGGGAGCGCGCGGGGCTGGCGGCAGGCCGCCGCCGGGCTCGTCGCGTGCGGGTGGGGCGGCAACCAGTTCACCCCGCTCCTGCTGATGTACCGCCGTACCGACGGCTACTCGACGGTCGTCGTCGACGCGCTGCTCGGCGCCTACGTCGTCGGGCTCATACCCGGCCTGATGATCGGCGGCCCGCTCTCCGACCGGTGGGGGCGGCGGCCGCTGATGATCGCGGGCACGCTGCTGTCGCTGCTGGCCAGCGCGGTGCTGGCGGCCGGTTCGCTCGGCCTCGCCCCGCTCGTGGCCGGGCGGCTGCTGACCGGCGCCGCGGTGGGGATCGCGATGGCCGTGGGGTCGAGCTGGGTGAAGGAACTGTCGCAGGGGCCCTACGATCCGGCCGCCGACGCGGGGGCCGGGGCGCGGCGCAGCTCGCTCGCGCTGACCGTGGGCTTCGGGGTCGGGCCGGGCGTGGCGGGGGCGCTGGCGCAGTGGGGGCCGTGGCCGACGGCGCTGCCGTTCCTGGTCCATGTGGCCGTGGGGGCGGTGCTGCTGGAGGTGATGCTGCGGGCGCCGGAGACCCGCGCACCGGCGGCGGGCGGGGCGGCGCCGGGCGGGCTGCTGGCGGACCTGCGGGTCCCGGCGGCGGGGCACCGCCGCTTCCTGCGGGTCGTACTGCCGCTGGCGCCCTGGGTGTTCGGGTCGGCGGGCATCGCGTACGCCGTGACGCCGCAGCTGGTGGACGCGCGGCTGGGCGACTGGGGGCTGGCGTACGCCACCGCGCTGACCGTGCTGACGCTGGGCATGGGGGCGGTGGTGCAGCCGTTCGCCAAGCGGCTGGGGGCGCGCTCGACGGTGGCGGCGATGTCGGTGGCGATGGTGCTGATGGCACTGGGCATGGCGGTGTGCGCGCTGGTCGCGGTGACCGGCTCGCCGTGGCTGGCGCCGGCCGGTGCGCTGGTGCTGGGCGCGGGCTACGGCATCGCGATCGTCTCCGGGCTGGTGGAGATCCAGCGCATCGCCCGGCCCGACGACCTGGCGGGGCTGACGGGGGTGTACTACGCGGCCGCGTACGCCGGGTTCCTGCTGCCGACGGTGCTGGCGGCCGCCTCTCCGCTCGTCGGCTACGCCGTGATGCTGTGCGCGCTGGCGGTGCTCGCGGTCGGCTGCCTGGCGGTCATCGTCACCAACGCCCGTACTCCGGCGACACGTTGAGGTAGCGCCGCCGGAGCACGGGAGGGGTTCACCGGGCCAGGCGCTCCAGCATGCGGCGCACGATCTCCTCGCCGGCGGCCACGCCGACGGTGGGGAGCGCGGTGACATGGGGCGCGGTCCACCCGGTGTCGGCCAGCTCGCCGTGCCCGGGGGTCCAGCCGACGTCGGCGGCGTCCAGCAGGTCGGCGTCCAGGAGGGAGTCGCCGGCGGCGAGCACCCGTTCGGCGCCGGTGCGCCGGACGACCTCGGCCAGCGCGGCGGACTTGCGCAGCGGCTTGGGCACCGCGTAGATCTTGCGGCCCTGGAGCGAGACGGTCCAGCCGAGCGGCTCGGCCCAGGCCGCGAGTTCCTTCACCCAGCCGGCCGGGAGCCGTTCGCGGTCGACCACCAGGTAGGCGAACAGGTCCTCGGCGATCCGCTCCTTGCGCAGCCACTCCGGGTCGGAGGTGGCGGCCAGGTGCGCGCGGACCTCGGCCAGCGGCGCGCAGCCGTCGGCGAGCCGGCGCCGCATCTCGTCGTGCCAGTCGTGGTCGGTGCGCCCGTCGACCAGCAGGTGGCCACCGTTGGCGCAGATCGCGTACCGCGGCACCCGCCCGGGCAGCCTGATCCGCCGGTACTGCTTGCGGGTGCGGGTGGTGGCGGGCACGAACCGCGCGGTGTCGGCGAGTTCGACCAGCAGCCGCGCGGCGGTCTCGGTGAGGTAGGACAGCGGCCTGGCCTCGTGGACCTCGACGCACAGCAGCCGCGGCGCGTGCTCGTCGGGCATGGCCAGGGCCAGCGCGGCGGCGGAGTACACCAGGGTGCGGTCCAGGTCGCTGGCGACCACGGTGCGGTGCGGCGCGGGCGCCGGTGTGCGGGTCACTTCGCGCCCACCGCCTTGCCGTCCGCCCCGGTGGCGCCGCGCGTGTAGCGCGGGTGGATCAGGCCGACGCAGGTGTACGGCAGGTCGTCCACCTCCTCGACGGGCACGCCGCGTTGGGCAGCGAGCAGGCGTACGTGCTCCAGGTCCGCGCCCGCGCCGCGCCGGGCGAGGATCTTCCACGGCACCCGGCGCAGCAGCACCCGGGTGGTCTCGCCGACGCCGGGCTTGACGAGGTTGACGTCGCCGATGCCGTACTCCTCGCTGATCCGCTCGACCGCGGCCCAGCCGGCCCAGGTCGGCGAACGGTCCTGCGCGCGCAGCGCCTTGACGTCCTCGGCGACGCCGTCGCCGACCGCGTCGAAGGCGGCGGTGACGGTGTCGAGGAAGAGCGCGGAGACGTCGGAGTCCCGCAACTGGCGGTAGAACTTGGCGCCGTGGAAGTCCCGGGGGCCGATCAGGCCGTCCCGCAGGACCGTGCGGGAGACCAGCCCGGAGACGGTGGAGTTGAGGCAGGCGGAGGGGACCAGGAAGTCGTCGCGGGTGCCGTAGGTCCGCACGCAGCCGCCGGGGTCGGCGAGGACCGCGATCTCCGGGTCGAAGCGGCCGACCGCGCGGCCGACCGGCGCCGTCCCGGCCGCGGCCTCGAACTCCGCCACGGCGGCGGCGAGTTCGCGGGTGATGGCGCCCTTGCCGGTCCAGCCGTCGACGAACACCACGTCGGCCGGGTCGTGGTGGGCGGCCAGCCAGCGCAGCGCGTTGGCGTCGATACCGCGGCCGCGGACGATGGAGACCGCGTAGTGCGGCAGCCGCAGTCCGTGCGCGTGCTGCGCCCAGCGGCGCATCAGCACGCCGACGGGGGTGCCGGCGCGGGCGAGCGAGACCAGCACGGCGTCCGGGCCGCGCTCGGCCAGCACCAGTTCGGTGACGGTGCCCACCGCGCGGGCGATCCGCAGCGCCGAGGCGTCCAGCGCCGAGCGGAACAGCTCCTGGTACTCCGGGCTGGGCTGGTACTCCACCGGCAGTGACTCGGCGTAGTGCGCGCCGCCGTTCTGGACGGCCTCCTCGCGCTCCTCGACGGGTGCCTCCAGCTCGACGCCGGAGAGGTCCTTGAGCAGCCAGCCGACCTCCTCGGGCGCGTAGGAGGAGAACTCCGGCCCCCGCAGCGGCTCGGCCAGGCCGAGGTCGGCCATGGGGTGCGGGGTCTGCGAGGCGTGCGGCGAGCTCATCGGTTGCGGGGTTCCGTTCGGTCGGTAGGACGGCACCACCGCGAGCAGGACCGCGTCGGTGGCGGCGGCGAGCCGGTCCAGCAGCCCGCCGGGCGCGTGCAGGGCGGGGGTGTCCCCGGCGGAGTCCACCACGCACACCACCGCGTCGAACCCGCGCACGTTGTACGCGAACCGGTCGGTGCTGCCCGCATCCGTCGGGTCGTCGTGGGCGGGGAAGACGATCCGGCTGCGTATGGCGTACCCCGGGTCGTCGACGGCCAGCACCGGGGAGCGGGTGGTGGTGGAGTAGCGGACGGCGGCCGGGGTGCTGCCGTGCGCCCGCGCCTCCAGGGTGTCCTGGAGCGCCCGGGCGAGCCGCAGCGGCGCGTACATCAGCTCCTCGTTGCCCAGGACGAGGACGCTGGTCGCGGCCGGCGGCAGCGCGTCGGCGAGTCGCGCGCCCATCGCGGGCAGCGCGCGGTCCAGTTGCCCGGCGTGCCCGGGCAGGAAGCCGTGCCGTCCGCCGTCGGGCAGGCCCGCGGGCCAGTCGAGCGGCACCCGGGAGACGCGGCGGCCGGCGGCCGGCCCGGGGCCGGGTGCGGGCACCTCGTCGGCCGCGCTGTGGGCGGCGACCAGCTCCTGGCCCTTGCCGAGCACCCCGTCCGGCAGGCTGACGCTTCCGGTGGCGTGGGCCACCACGTCGACGCGCGCGGGCAGTGCGGCGGCGAAGGCGCGCAGCGCGTCGCGGTCGGCGGCCGAGCGCATGTCGGTCAGGGCGACCACGACGTAGCGCTCGCGCGGGTGCCGGGCGTGCAGGGCGGCGATGGTGTTGCGGATGGTGCGGCCGGTGGAGAACTCGTCGTCGACCAGCACCAGCGGGCCAGGGCCGGCCAGCAGGTCGGGCTGCTCGGGCAGCAGCAGGTGGGAGGTGGCGTGGCTGTGCTCCTCCTCGAACCCGCCCTGCGGGGTCAGGCCGGGCACCGCGCGGCGGGTGGAGTGCAGGTAGGGCGCGGGGCCGAGGCCGTCGGCGACCGCGTGGCCGAGGCCGGTGGCGGTCTCGGCGTAGCCGAGCACGACCGCGCGCGCCGCCTCGTCGGGCCCCAGCAGCTCCCGTACCCGCACGCCGAGCGCGTGGGCGTGGCCGTAGACGGTGCGGGGGTCCTGCGGGACGTGCTTGCCGAGCACGTTGGAGACCAGCAGGTGGGCCCGTTTGGGGTTGCGCCGCAGCGCCAGGCCGAGCAGGTCGGTCAGGCGGTCGCCGTGCAGGGTGACGCCGAGGCGGTCGGCCACCCACTGCCCGGTCCAGGGCGGGTGGGGCCCGGTCCGGGGCGTGTTGTCGGGCATCAGGCGGGTGTCCTTCGGTGACGGGGCGGCGGGCGCCGGTCAGGCGGGGGGCAGGCTCGCGGCGAGCAGTTCCACGAAGCCGATGTCCTCGCGGGCGACTCCGAAGACCTCGGCGCGGCGCAAGGTGCGCTCGGCCCAGGCCCGGTGCGGCTTCACCTCGTTCATCTTGTTGGTGTAGGCGGAGCGGAGCACCCCGCCGCCGCTGCGGTCCTCGTGCAGGATGTCGGCGGCGTCGCAGTACTCCTCGTGGGTGACCACGCTCAGCGCGTTGACCACCGGCACGTGGCTGGGGTGGATGCAGGTCTTGCCGAGCAGGCCGTTGGCGCGGTCCAGTTCGATCTCGCGCAGCAGGCCGTCCATGTCCTGCTGGATGAGCGTGTCGCGCAGGTCCTCCGCCTCGGGGGTGAACGGGCTGCGGCGCAGTTGCGGCTTGAACATCCGCTCGTGGTGCCGGAAGTACTCCCACACCGGGCCGGTGACCACGAACCCGCTGCCGTCCGCGCGGCCCAGCACGTTGACGACGTCGGCGATGACGGCGGCGACGATCTGCACGTCGTAGGCGGTCATCGCCGGGGCGCGGCGCAGGCCGTAGGAGGAGCAGAAGTCCGTGACGCCCAGCCGCAGCGCGAGCACCCGGTCGCGGTACTTGTCGACGGTGCGGGAGATGCCGTGCAGCGTCTCCACCCGGCTCTCCAGGTGCATCAGCTCCGGGGACTCCAGGACCGGCATGGCGAACAGCCGCCGGCCGGAGGCGCCCTCGGCGGCGGCGAGCGCCTCCAGGAAGGGGACGCCGCTCTCCTCGGTGAACTTCGGCAGTACGAATCCGGACAGCAGCCGTACGGTGCCGCCCAGCCGGGCGACCAGGTCGGTGATCTGCGCGGGGGTGCGGACCCGGATGAACAGCAGCGGCAGCAGCCGCTCGGCGCCGGGGCGGGCGGCGAGGTCGGCGAACTGCCGGACGAGGTTGGCCTCGCCCGCCTCGACGTCGCGGTCGTCGATGGAGTCCTCCAGGCACAGCACCATGGAGACCACACCGCGGGCGGCCTGCTTGAGCACGTCGTCGGCGAGGTGCGGGCGGGTCGCCGGCGAGTAGAGCGTGGCGCCCAGGGCGGTCGCGAGGACCTGCCCGGGCGAATCGGCGGCGAACTCCTGAGGTTCCCGGTGGAAAAGTTCACCCCTGAGATCCGACGCAAGGTGCCCGAAGTGTCGCACACGCCCCCCTTTCACCGTCATAGCCGCGAGGACAGGCGTCAATCGCGTGGCCGATTATCGTACGTACATCCCCGACGTAAAGGTTCCCACCGCGCGTGACAAACAGGTAACCGGTGGCGGTCGGCCGGGTGTCCGCCGCCGTGCGCGCCCGCGGCGTTGTGGGCCGCCCCGCCGGGCGGGCAGGATGGCGGTCATGACGCACGTGATGGTGAAGGGCTCGAACATCCCGCTGGACGCCTCGGGCATCCGGGCGGTGCTCCGCTGGAGCCCGGCGCCGGGGGCCCCGGATGTCGACGCCTCCGTGCTGCTGCTCGGTTCCGGCGGCCGGGTGCGCTCCGACGCCGACTTCGTCTTCTACAACGCCCCGCGGCACCCCTCGGGCGTCGCCCGGCATCTGCCCAAGCAGCGCGTCCCGGAGGGCCTGACCGACACCGTGGAGGTCGATCTGGCCGCGCTCGACCCGGAGGTGGCCCGGGTGGTGGTCGCCGCTTCGTGCGACGGCGGGCCGTTCCGGCAGGTCCCCGGCCTGGTGCTGGCGCTCTACGACGCGGCCGGCCCGCAGCACGCCGCGCCGCTGGTCACCTTCGACGTGGTGCCCGACACCGGCCACGAGACCGCGCTGATCTGCGGCGAGCTGTACCGCAAGGGCGCCGGCTGGAAGTTCCGCGCGCTCGGCCAGGGGTACGCCACCGGCCTGGTCGGCCTCGCCACGGAGTACGGCATCGCGGTCGACGACGGCGAGCCGGACCCCGCCGCACCGCCGCAGGGCGCCACCGCCGCCGCGGGCCCCACCGCCGCGCTGCCCGCGCCCGGCCCCACCGGCGGCTACCCCGCGCCCGCAGGGCCCACCGTGGCGGCCCCGGAGCCCTCCGGGGCCTACGGCTACCCGCTGGCGGCCCCCTACCCCTCCCACGTGCCCGCCCAGCCCGCCTACGGCTACCCGCAGCCGGTCGCCCCGGCCGTGCCGCCCCCGCCGGCGCAGCAGCCGGTGGTCCACCAGCAGCCCCAGCCGGCGTACCCGGCGTACGGCTACCCGCAGCCGGTGGCCGCGCCGCCCGCCGCGCCGGCGGCTCCCCCGGCGCCCGACGGCCACTTCACGCTGCCGCCGCAGGGCCCGCAGTTCCAGAACGCCTGAGCAGCGCTCTCCGGGGACACCCCGGAGCCGCGGTCACGGCGTGACGACCTGCTGGAAGTCGTAGTGCCCGTCGGTCTCCAGCCGCACCAGCGCGATCGGCTTGTCCTGCGGGTCGCCGTCCGGGCCCAGCCGGATCGGGCCGCTCACCCCGGTCACGTCGTTCCCGCCGACCAGGCCGTTGAGCGTGCTGCCCGCGGTCACCGGCACGGTGCCGGCCGGGCCGGCCGCCTCCCGGATCGCCTCGCCCAGCGTCCACACCGCGTCGTGGCCCAGTATCACCTGCCCGTCCTGGAGCTCGGTGTCCCCGCTGCCGCCGAACTGCTGGTGGTACAGGTCCCGGAAGGCGGGATACGGGTCCTTGGCCGCGGGGTAGACCACGCCGGGCAGGGCGGGGTGGCCGAGCGCGGTGTAGAGCACCGTCACCCGGCTGGTCCGCCAGTCCTGCGCGAACTGCTCCTTGGTGGCCGCCGACGCCGAGCCGTCGTAGTAGACGCCGACCGCGTCGTCCCCGGTGAGCACCGTGACCTCGCACCTGCGGTCGGGCGCCGCCATCGCGACGATGAAGTCCCGCAGGTTGGCGCCGCGGCCGGCGAAGTAGACCGCGTCGGGGTGCTTGTCGCACACCCGGTCGGCGACCGCGGACATGGCGTTGCTGACGCCGTCGATGCCCGAGACGTACTCCAGGTCGCCGCCGTCCAGGGCGAGCCGGCGCGCCGCGGCGTCCCGGGTGAAGTCGCTGTAGAGGGAGGTGTTGTAGATGTCCTGCTGGTTGCGGTCGCGGACCACCGCGACCGTGTAGCCGGCGGTCTTGTCCTGCTGCTGCTTGAGGTACTTCACCGCGGCGCTGACCTGGGCGGAGTTGGGCGAGGAGACGCTGAAGAACCCGACCTCGTCCGGGTCGGTCAGGCCGTCGGCGGTCACCGTGGCGCCCATCATCGGCACCTTCGCCGCCCGCAGCGCCCGCACCAGGTCCAGCGTCCCGTCGCGGCTCTGGCCGAACCCGGCGACCCCGACCAGCGGGTGGTCCTTGCGCTGCGACCGCCGGATCAGCACCTGCGACAGCTTCTGCCACTGCTCCGAGCGCAGCCCGGAGTTGGCGACCAGCAGCCGGATCTGCGGCACCTCGCCGTGCCCGCCCAACTGCACGTCGTTCAGCTGCTGCTGGGCGAGGTAGGCGCCCTCCAACTCCTTGCGGATGCCGTACTTGACGGACTCCTGGTCCTGCTCCTTGGTGATCGGCTCCACATAGGCGACGTCCACCCACGGCTTGCCGGACTTCACGACCGCGCGGTTCGCCTCCTTGATCCGGTCCATGACCGGTGTGAGGGAGGACTCGAAGGAGTACGAGCCGTCGCTGACGCCGATGCACTCGCCGCCCACCTTCGTGCCGTCGGTGGCGCAGTCGTGGTCGCGCACCACGTGCACCACGGCGAGGACCGCGGCCACCAGCACCAGGGCGGCGGCCACCGCGACGGCGACCCGCGGCCACCTGCGCGGCGGGGACGGCGGCACCGCGGGCCCCTCGATCCTGTCGTCCGGATCGGACGGTGGCACTGCGCCGTTCACCACGGCTTCCCCCTGTAGAGCTCGTCGTACTCCCTGGCCCTGGCCGCGAACACCGCCCGGGCGGCGGCGCCGATGCCCCGGACGTCCCGCAGGTTGCGGAACTCGTGCGCGATGTCGTCGTACAGCTCGGCGAACGGATCGCCGAACGGGTCCTCGTACAGCCGCGCGTACGGGTCGCTGCCCGGGTGCGCGGTGATCCAGCCGGCCGCCAGCAGCCGGACGACGGCGCGCCGCGCCTCGTCGCCCGGCGGGTCGCCGACCAGCCGCTCGTAGCGGTCCTCGGCCGGCTCGATCCGGCCCTCGTGCCACCGGGCGGGGGCGCGCTGGAGGTAGGACAGGTCCCGGCACCAGGCGTCGGCCGGCGTCACGGGCGGGAAGCGCCCGCGCAGGTAGTCCGCCGCCGCTGCCAGGTCGCCGCGGGCCAGGCTGTGGTAGGCGAGGGTGCGCCCGGTGCTCTCGCCCGAGGCGCCCTCCTCCTCCAGCGCCGCCGCGCCCAGCGCCGTGTGCGCGCCGTCCCAGGAGGCGGCGCCGCGCGCGTTGCGGTCCGCGTCGAGCCGGCGCAGCAGCAGGTAGCGCGCCGCCGGGTGGAAGGCGACCTCGCCATGGGTGGCGAACGCCCGCTGCTGCACGCCCGACACACCCGCCCACAGCCCCGGCGCGGCCTCGGCCTGCACATGGGAGGCGGCGGCCGCCGCGCGCGGCAGCACCCGGCGCAGTCCGGTGTCGCAGTCCGCGAGCAGCACGTCGAGCACCGACTCGGCCACGGTCGGCAGGCCGCCCGCCTCGTCCCGGCCGGGCACCGGCCGGACCGGGAGCTGCGGCCAGCGCTCCAGCCGCTCCGCCCAGGGCGTGGCGGCCGGGAACCGGCCCAGCGCGTCGAGCAGGGCGCCGGTGGCGGCGGGCTGGCCGCGGGTCGCGGCGTACACGTTCCAGCCCAGCCACGCCGACGCGCGGGCCACCGCGGGCTGGTCGTCATCCGGCAGGGCCCGCAGCAGCCGCTTGGCGTGCGCCTCCACCTCCCCGGCGTCCAGGTCCCGCAGCCGGCCGACGTGCAGCCGGCCGGTGCGCACCGGGGTGAAGGCGCCGCCGGCCCAGCTCGCGGCGTCATCGGACGGCGACACCGTCGCGCCGCCCGCCCCGATCAGCTCGCCCGGCGCCCGGCGGGCGGCCGCGACCACCAGCAGCGGGTCGGGGGCCGCGCCCGGCTCCTCCCGGGCGGCGAGCAGCAACTCCAGCAGCGCGTCGCCGAGTTCGGTGTCCACGTTGTCGAGGGTGATCAGGCAGGCGGAGGTGCGCCGGTGCCGGGTGGTGGCGTAGGCGGCGACCAGGTCGGCCCGGAAGGCGGCGAAGAGCATCCCCTCGACCCTGCGGCGCTGCACCGGGTCGCCGTGGTAGAGCCGGTTGGCGCGGACCAGGAACCCCGCGCCCGCCCGCGGGGTGCCCACCGCCGCCGCGGCGTTGCCGATCCGCCGGTGCAGCCCCCACCGCGCCCGGAACCGCCGGGCGAAGGTGATGCCGGGGAGGATCTGGGCGATCCAGGCGACCGGCAGGCCGCCGACGGCCGTGGCCACGCCCTCGATGAACGACTCCAGGGACTCCGGGTCGTATCCCTGCCCGCTCGAGCCCTGGAGGAGCAGCGCGCGCATCTCGCGGACCGCCCGGTCCATGTCCTCGGTCTCGACCGACGCCCGCAGCGACATCAGCAGCAGCGTGAAGGACGGGAAGTGCAGCGGGCGGAAGCCCTCCTTGTGCTCCTGCAACTGGAACGCCAGGTCCACCAGGACGTCGAAGACGGTCGCGCCGCCGCGCCGCATGGCCTCCAGGTCCAGGCCCGCGCACGGGTGCGCCCGGCCCCACTCCGCCACGACGCCCAGCGTCGTGGTCTTGCCGCTGCCCCGGGGGCCCAGCAGCAGCACCGCGGGCAGCGGCACGACCACGCCCGGGTCGTCGAGGATCAGCCGGGACCCGAGGTAGGTGAGGATGCGCCGGTCCCGCGCGGACCGGCCAGGCCATTCGGGCATGTCAACCCCCCGTGCACCGCGCCATGCCTGTGGTGGCACACCACAATGCCCCAATTCCCGCAGTACGCAAGCGACTTGGGACATTCCCCGGTACTGGCACATGCCTCGGGCAAGCCGTCGGACGCCTACCGCGTGCCGCGAAAAGGGCTGAACAGGAGTTCTAGACCTTGGACTTGTAGCCGCGCCCCCATTGCAGGCCCCAGCCGTAGAGCCGGTCGATCTCGGCCTGGAAACCGTAGACGTACCGCACCTCGCGGCGTACGACCATCTCGTCCTTGCGGTTCTCTATCAGCACCACCGCGCACGAACGCGCCTGCGGCTCCCGCTCGGTGAGGGGGATCTCGATCCGCGGCCCCGACCCGGGGAAGATCTCCACCTTCGCGTGGGTGCGGTCGAACGCGGGCGTGCCGTCGTAGATGTACACGAACACCAGCAGGCGCTTGAACTCCTCGCGCTTGTCGAAGTTGATGTACATCGTCTCGCCCGAGGTGCCGCCGAACCGGTCGTCGCCGGACATCTGGATGTACGGCGGCCCGTCCAGGTCGCCGTGGAAGCCGCCGAGCGGCTGCACCACGCCCTTGGTGCCGTCGGCGAGTTCGTACAGGCACGCCAGGTCCAGGTCCACGTTGACCATCGCCGGCCCGGCCGCCTGCACGATACGTGGCTTGAACACGTCGATCTGGCGGCGCAGGAAGCCGCCCCGGTCGGTCGCCCAGTCCCCGGTGTCGGACGGCCGCATCTGCCAGGACAGGTTCACCCGCATGTTGCCGACCGCGGCGCCCTGCTTGGTGAGCGACAGCTCCGGCCGCCGCTTGGTGAGCTCCACCACGTGCGCGTTGGTCACGTCGAACTGGTCCGGGCCGTTGGGCCGCAGGAACCGCCACCAGGACATTGTGGTCCGTCCTCCCCTAGTTGCTCTCGGCCGTGGCCGCCACCGCGCGCACACGCCGCTGCCCCCGCCGGAGGGCGGGGGCAGCGGCGGGTGCGCGGCCGGGGTCAGACCCCGGACGTGACTTCCGCCTTGTCGTCGTCCGACTGCCCGGAGTCTTCCCCGAGACGGCGGTTGCGTACCACCGACGACCAGTACGACGCCAGGATCAGGACAACGCCGACCAGGCCGGTGATGACCTCGCTGACCTCGTACTTGATGGTGACCAGCAGGATGACCGCCAGCGCGCCGATCGCGTAGTGCGCGCCGTGCTCCAGGTACACGTAGTCGTCCAGGGTGCCCTTGCGGACCAGGAAGACCGTGAGCGACCGGATGTACATCGCGCCGATGCCCAGGCCCAGCGCGATCTCGAAGATGTCGTTGCTGATCGCGAAGGCGCCGATGACGCCGTCGAAGGAGAACGACGCGTCGATCACTTCCAGATAGAGGAACATGAAGAACGCGGCCTTGCCGGCCAGTCCGACGCTGCGCACCAGGCTCGCGCCGCTGCCGCCCGACGGCGCCTTGGCGACCTCGATCTCGGGCTCGCCGTCCTCGTCGCCCTCCTCCTCGTCCTCGAGGCGCTCCTCGAAGAAGCCGGAGATGCCGCCGACCACCAGGTAGGTGATCAGGCCGGCCACGCCCGCCAGCAGCACCGTCTCGGCCTTGTCGACCGTGCCGTGCCCGCCGTGCAGCGGCACCGAGTCCGCGACCGTGGTGCCGGCGATCACCAGGGCGACCATGGCGACCACCACCGACAGCATGTCCAGCTTGCCGAGCTTGGCGAGCGGCTTCTCCAGCCAGGACAGCCAGGTGATCTCCCGGTCCTCGAAGATGAAGTCGAGGAAGATCATCAACAGGAACATGCCGCCGAAGGCCGCGATCGCCGGGTGGGCGTTGGTGACGAGGTTCTCGTAGCGGTCGTGGTCGTTGACCGCGATCCGCACCGCCTCCCACGGGCTGAGCTTCGCGGTGACGGCCACGATGACGATCGGAAAGACCAGCCGCATGCCGAAGACGGCGATCAGCACACCGACGGTCAGGAAGATCCGCTGCCAGAAAGGATTCAGCTTCCGGACGATTCCCGCGTTGATGACCGCGTTGTCGAACGAGAGCGAGATCTCCAGGACGGACAGGATCGCCACGATGGCGAGGCCCTTGCCTCCCCAGAGGACGCCGGCGAGGGCCAGGCCGACGGCAGTGATGCCGAGCGACCAGCCGAATGTCTTGAGGAGCACGTGCTTCCCACCCAATCCCTTGTGATCCCTTGAGCCCAAGGGTCCCCCGCGCGGGCGCGCGGCTTTACGAAACGTTGACCCCGAAGTCTAGGGCGATCCCGCGCAGTCCGGAGGCGTACCCCTGGCCGACTGCACGGAACTTCCACTCGCCGTTGTAGCGGTAGAGCTCGCCGAAGATCATCGCCGTCTCGGTGGAGGCGTCCTCGGTCAGGTCGTAGCGCGCCAGTTCCGCGCCGTCGGACTGGTTGAGCACGCGGATGTAGGCGTCGCTGACCTGGCCGAAGGTCTGCACCCGGGCGTCGGCGTCGTAGATCGACACCGGGAAGACGATCTTGTCGACGTTGGCGGGCACCGTGGTGAGGTCGACCAGGATCGTCTCGTCGTCGCCGCCGCTGCCGCCGGTCAGGTCGTCGCCGGTGTGCTCGACCGAGCCCTCCGGGCTCTTGAGGTTGTTGTAGAAGACGAAGTACTCGTCCCCCAGCACCCGGCCGCCGGAGCACAGCAGCGCGCTGGCGTCCAGGTCGAAGTCGGCGCCGGTGGTCGAGCGGGCCCTCCAGCCGAGGCCGATCTGCACCTGGGTGAGATTCGGCGCGGCCTTGGACAGGGAGACGTTGCCCCCCTTGGCGAGCGTGACGCCCATCGTGGTCCTTTCCCCCTCACACGTGGTGTGGGCAAGCCTGGTGGCGGTGGTCAGACGTTGACGCCGAAGTCCTGGGCGATGCCGCGCAGCCCCGAGGCGTAGCCCTGGCCGATGGCGCGGAACTTCCACTCCGCGCCGTGCCGGTACAGCTCGCCGAAGACCATCGCGGTCTCGGTGGAGGCGTCCTCGGTCAGGTCGTAGCGCGCCAGTTCGCTGCCGTCGGCCGCGTTCACCACGCGGATGTAGGCGTTGCGCACCTGGCCGAAGCTCTGCTGGCGCGGCTCCGCGTCGTAGATCGACACGGGGAAGACGATCTTCGCCACGTTCGCCGGCACCGTGGCCAGGCTGACGTTGATCACCTCGTCGTCGCCCTCGCCGTCACCGGTGAGGTTGTCGCCGGTGTGCTCGACCGAGCCGTCCGGGCTCTTGAGGTTGTTGAAGAAGACGAAGTGCTGGTCGGAAAGGACCTTGCCCTGCTCGTCGGTGAGCAGCGCGCTGGCGTCGAGGTCGAAGTCGCTGCCGGTGGTGGTCCGGGCGTCCCATCCCAGGCCGACGACGACCGCCGTGAGGTTGGGCGCCTCCTTCGTCAGCGAGACGTTGCCACCCTTGCTGAGGCTGACTCCCACGAGTCCTCCCGTTCGGTTTCCCCGCCCGTCGGTACGGTGTGGGTCGTTGTGTACTGCGGTCCTGGATCAACGTCCAGAGCCTAGTGACACGTTCCCGATGCCGTCACAGCGCGGACAGGGCTTTCCGGTACTCGTCGAGATCGCGTGCGTCCGGCAGGCCGTTCACCACGGTCCAGCGCACCGTACCCCCGCGGTCGATCACGAACGTGCCGCGCAGCGCACAGCCCTTGTCCTCGGCGAAGACGCCGTAGGCACGGGACACCACGCCATGCGGCCAGAAGTCGCTCAGCAGCGGGAAGTCCAGGCCCTCGGCGTCGGAGAAGGCGCGCAGCGCGTGCATCGAGTCGCACGACACCGCCAGGACCTGGGTGTCCTCACCCTGGAACAGGTCCAACTCCTGCTGGATCGCCCGAAGTTCGCCGGAGCACACACTCGTGAACGCGAACGGGAAGAACATCAGCAGCACGTTCCTGCGGCCCCTGAAGTCCGCCAAACCCACGGCACGGCCGTGCTGGTCCTTCAACCGGAAGTCCGGAGCGGGCTCCCCCGCGAGATCATGCATGCCCAGGCAGCTCTCTCCACAAAACGGCCATACGGTCCCCCCGCCCCTGCACGGAGAAGCCGCACACAGTAGGGGCGCGGGGAACTGCGCGACCAGCCACGACGGCGGGGCAGCCGGGAACGGGCCGCAACCCACTACGGCGCGGCACCGTACTCCCGTGCCGGGAGCGCCCTCAGCGCTTGCCGGCCTTCGCTGCCTTCGGCGTCACCAGACGGCTGCCCGTCCAGTCCTTCGCGGCGTTCACGCTGCTGGTCTGCGCCAGCCCCGCGGTCTGCGCCGCCTCACCGATCTCGCTCGGCTCGACGTGGCCGTCACGCCCGGTCTTCGGGGTCATGAGCCAGATCGGGGCGCCGGGGTCGATCGTCGACGTGGCGTCGACGAGCGCGTCGGTGAGGTCGCCGTCGTCCTCGCGGAACCACAGCAGGACGGCGTCGGGCACGTCGTCGTACTCCTCGTCGGCGAGCTCCTCACCCGTGAGCTCCTCGATCCCCTCGCGAAGCTCCTGGTCGCAATCCTCGTCGTACCCGAGCTCCTGGACCACCTGTCCGGGCTCGAAACCAAGCCGGCTCGCCGGGTTGGTCCGCTCCTCCGCGTGGTCCGCGGTCGCGCTCACGCTTTGCCTCCTGTCATGGGCACTGATGTCGTGCGGGTCTTCATGGTCTGTATGTGCCCGCGACGGTGCGAGCTTATTGGCGGTAGTCCACACGGGCGGGGCGGATCGCGCAAGTACCCGCCGTACGAGACCGCCGAAACAGTGACGATTCGACCGTCTTCATGGCAAGTTCCCCGCCGCCTTGTCGCCGTGCGCACCCTCCCATGGTGACGCAGATCGTCGGCATCCGCCGGGGTTGCCCGTTTTGCAGAGTGTTGGCCCGGGAGTCGGTCGTACGTCCGAGTGGGCGTAGAGTTCGGATTTGGCCGTCCACCTGGGGTTACCGCCCGGTAGAGATGACGTACCGAACGGCCGCGGTACACGATGGACAGGGCACCGGCGGCCGATCGCGGCCGTCCGATCACGCCCGGCGACACCTCGTACCCATCCCGTAGCAGCCTAGTGAGCGAAGGAACAGCGTGGCTTCCGGATCAGATCGCAACCCGATCATCATTGGCGGCCTTCCCAGCCAGGTCCCGGATTTCGATCCCGAGGAAACGGCGGAATGGCTCGACTCGCTCGACGCGGCCATCGACGAGCGGGGCCGGGAGCGCGCCCGCTACCTGATGCTCCGCCTGATCGAGCGGGCCCGCGAGAAGCGCGTCGCGGTCCCTGAGATGCGCAGCAGCGACTACGTCAACACCATCGCCACCAAGGACGAGCCCTTCTTCCCCGGCAACGAGGAGATCGAGCGCAAGATCCTCAACGCCACCCGGTGGAACGCCGCGGTGATGGTCTCCCGCGCGCAGCGCCCCGGTATCGGCGTCGGCGGCCACATCGCGACCTTCGCGTCCTCCGCGTCGCTGTACGACGTGGGCTTCAACCACTTCTTCCGCGGCAAGGACGACGGCCTCGGCGGCGACCAGGTCTTCTTCCAGGGCCACGCCTCCCCGGGCATCTACGCCCGCGCCTTCCTGCTCGACCGGCTCACCGAGGCGCAGCTCGACGCGTTCCGGCAGGAGAAGTCGAAGGCCCCCGACGGCCTGTCCAGCTACCCGCACCCGCGGCTGATGCCGGACTTCTGGGAGTTCCCGACCGTCTCGATGGGCCTGGGCCCGCTCAGCGCGATCTACCAGGCGCGGATGAACCGCTACATGGAGGCGCGCGGCATCGCCGACACCTCCAAGTCGCACGTGTGGGCGTTCCTCGGCGACGGCGAGATGGACGAGCCGGAGTCGCTGGGCCAGCTGTCCATCGCCGCCCGCGAGGGCCTGGACAACCTGACCTTCGTGGTCAACTGCAACCTCCAGCGGCTCGACGGCCCGGTGCGCGGCAACGGCAAGATCATCCAGGAGCTGGAGTCGCAGTTCCGCGGCGCCGGCTGGAACGTCATCAAGCTGGTCTGGGACCGCTCCTGGGACCCGCTGCTGGCCCAGGACCGCGACGGCCTGCTGGTCAACAAGATGAACACCACGCCGGACGGCCAGTTCCAGACGTACGCCACCGAGACCGGCGGGTACATCCGCGAGCACTTCTTCGGCGGCGACCAGCGGCTGCGGAAGATGGTGGAGCACCTCACCGACGAGCAGATCCTGCACCTCGGGCGCGGCGGCCACGACCACCGCAAGGTCTTCGCCGCCTACACCGCCGCCCTGGAGCACAAGGGCCAGCCGACGGTGATCCTCGCGCAGACCATCAAGGGCTGGACGCTGGGCCCGAACTTCGAGGGCCGCAACGCGACCCACCAGATGAAGAAGCTCACCGTCGACGACCTCAAGGGCTTCCGGGACCGGCTGCACCTGCCGATCACCGACAAGCAGCTCGACGAGGGGTACCCGCCCTACTACCACCCGGGCCGGAACTCCGAGGAGATCCAGTACATGCACGACCACCGCAAGGCCTGCGGTGGCTACGTGCCGACCCGGATCGTGCGCGCCAAGCCGCTGCCGCAGCCCGACGACAAGGCGTACGCGGCCGCGCGGAAGGGCTCGGGCCAGCAGTCGATCGCCACCACGATGGCCTTCGTCCGCATCCTGAAGGACCTGATGCGGGACAAGGAGATCGGGAAGCGCTTCGTGCTGATCGCGCCCGACGAGTACCGCACGTTCGGCATGGACGCGTTCTTCCCGAGCGCGAAGATCTACAACCCGCTCGGCCAGCAGTACGAGTCGGTGGACCGCGAGCTGCTGCTCGCGTACAAGGAGTCGCCGACCGGGCAGATGCTGCACGACGGCATCTCCGAGGCCGGCTGCACCGCGTCGCTGATCGCCGCCGGGTCGGCGTACGCCACCCACGGCGAGCCGCTGATCCCGGTGTACGTCTTCTACTCGATGTTCGGGTTCCAGCGCACCGGTGACCAGTTCTGGCAGATGGCCGACCAGCTCGCGCGCGGTTTCGTGCTCGGGGCGACCGCCGGGCGGACCACCCTCACGGGTGAAGGGCTCCAGCACGCCGACGGCCACTCCCAGCTGCTGGCCTCCACGAACCCGGCGTGCGTCGCGTACGACCCGGCGTACTCCTTCGAGATCGCGCACATCGTCAAGGACGGGCTCCGCCGGATGTACGGGGAGACCGCGGACGGCAAGCCCGGCGAGGACGTCTTCTACTACCTCACGGTCTACAACGAGCCGATCCAGCACCCCGCCGAGCCGGCCGACGTGGACGTCGAGGGCATCCTCAAGGGGGTGCACCGCTTCCGGTCCGGCAGCGCCGGGGAGATCCCCGCGCAGATCCTCGCGTCCGGGGTGGCGGTGCCGTGGGCGCTGGAGGCTCAGCGCATCCTCGCGGAGGAGTGGAACGTACGGGCCGACGTGTGGTCCGCCACCTCCTGGAACGAGCTGCGGCGCGAGGCCGTGGCGGTCGAGGAGCACAACCTGCTGCACCCCGAGGAGGAGCAGCGGGTGCCGTGGGTGACCCGCAAGCTGTCCGGGGCGCAGGGGCCGTTCGTGGCCGTCTCGGACTGGATGCGGTCCGTGCCGGACCAGATCGCGCGGTGGGTGCCCGGGCGGTACTCCTCGCTCGGTGCCGACGGGTTCGGCTTCGCCGACACGCGGGGGGCGGCGCGGCGGTTCTTCCACATCGACGCGGAGTCGGTGGTGCTGGCGGTGCTCACGGAGTTGGCGGCCGAGGGGAAGGTGGAGCGCTCCGCGCTCAAGCAGGCGGTGGACCGGTACCAGTTGCTCGACGCTTCCGCGGCTCATCCGGGTGCCGCGGGCGGCGACGCGTAGCGCTGCGCTCGGCTTCAGCCGATCACATGTGAAGGCCCGCACCGGTTCGCCCGGTGCGGGCCTTCCGCGTTCGGCGGCGCCCTGATCCGCCCGGGTAGGCGGCAACGGAAGGGGGTGCCCGCGCCCCAGCGGTCCGCCCGCGCGGGGCGGCAACGGAGGGTGCCGGACCTTCTGCCGGTGGACGGTTGCTCGCGCAGTTCCCCGCGCCCCTGAAAAGCCCGCCACGCGCGGGGCGGCGCCCAGTGCTCCCGGACCTTCCGGCAGTGGCCGGTTGCTCGCGCAGTTTCCTCGCGCCCCTGAAAAGCCGCCACGCGCGGGGCGGCGCCCAGTGCTCCCGGACCTTCCGGCAGTGGCCGGTTGCTCGCGCAGTTCCTCGCGCCCCTGAAAAGCCCGCCACGGCGGGGTGGCAACGGCTGTGCCCGGACCATCCGACGGTGGACGGTTGCTCGCGCAGTTCCCCGCGCCCCTGAAAAGCCCGCCCGCGCGCCCACGGACATTGGCCGACACGGGGACCCGCCGGGGTGGGGGTGGATGTGAGGGGGCGGGGGGTGGGGTGTCGTAGCATCCGGGGACGAAAGGGGCGAAGGTGATTTTACGGGGATCGGGCGGGTGACGGTGCGGGGCGGCGCGGCGGTGGTGGTTGCGGGGAGCCGGGTGCCGGCGCAGGCGGGGGCGGGGGCAGGGGCGCCGGGGGCCGTGGGGGGCGGGCCGGGGCGCGGGGTGGTGCGGCCGCTGCTCGCGCTGGTGGTCGTCGTGGTGCTGCTGACGACGACGGGGTGGACGTCGGCACTGTCGCCCCGGGCGGCGCGGGACGCGATGGCGGCGGCGCTGGCAGCGTGGGCGCACGGCACGGTGGGGGCCAGGCGGCTGCCGGGCGTGGACGCGGCACCCGGTACGGTCGCCCGTTTCTTCGCCTCGCTCAGCGGCGCCCAGCGCCTCGGGCTGGCGCGGCGCTACCCGCTGGTGGTCGGCAACCTGGACGGCGTGGACCCGGCGCTGCGCTACGGCGCCAACCGGCTCGCGCTGCTGCGGCAGCGTGCGGCGGTCCGGGCGGACCAGCACAGCGACCAACTCACCGCGGCGGGCCGTACCGCGATGGCGGACCTGGCGGACCGGTACACCTCGCTCCTGGCGGGCCGGCGGCAGATCCTCGCGTTCGACCCGACCGGGGGCGGGCGCGTCGCGGAGGTGCTGGGCGACCTGCGCACCGCGGACCGGATCGCGGTGGTCGTCCCCGGCGTGGACACCGATCTGGCCGACTTCGAACGCGCCGACGCCAAGCGGTACTCCGCCACCGCCGGGATGGCCCGCGCGCTGTACGGGGCCGAGCGCCGCGCCCGGCCCGGCGCGCGCGTCGCGGTGATCGCGTGGGCCGGGTACACCGCCCCGCGCGGCATCGGCCTGGACGCCTTCACCGGCACCCTCGCGGCGCGCGGCGCGGGCCGGCTGGAGTCGCTGCTCGCCGGGCTCCCGCGCCGCCGCGACGTGGCGCTGTTCTGCCACTCCTACGGCTCGGTGCTGTGCGGGCTGGCCGCGCCGCACCTGCCGCCCGGGCGGGTCCGCGACATCGCCGTCATGGGCAGCCCGGGCATGCGCGCCCGGGACGTCACCGCCCTGCACACCACCGCGCGGGTGTGGGCGGCCCGGGACGCGGGGGACTGGATCGGCGGGGTGCCGCACGTGGAGTTCGCCGGGCTCGGCCACGGCACCGACCCGGTCTCCGCCGGCTTCGGCGCCCGGGTGGTCAGCACCGCGGGCGCCGACGGGCACGGCGGCTACTTCGTGCCCGGGACGACCAGCCTCACCAACTTCGCGGCGATCGCCCTGGGCGACTACTCGAAGATCATCCGCCCCACCCGGAACACCCGTACCAGCGGTCTTGTCCGGGTCATGGGCGCCCGGAAAAACCCACCCCTGTTTTGGTGACGCGCGTAGCGCATAAGGGACACAGGCGGCCGGGGCGGCCATAAGCTGAGCCTTATGGGTGAAGCGCTGACCGGGAGCAACGCCGTGTGGGAGTTCGAGCCCGACGCCGTGGTGATCCGGTACAGCAGAGGGGTGCGCGGGTCGCGGCTGCTCCAGGCGCTCGGTGAGCGGCGGGTGCCGCACGAGGCCCTGGCGGACGTGGAACTGGTGCCCGGCCGCCGCGGCACCCTGGTCCTGCGGGCGACCCCGCGGCCGGGCGCCGACCCGCTCATGGAGGTCGCCGGCGGCCAACTGCGGGAGAGCGCCGACCCCTACCGGCTGGTGCTGCCCGAGCAGAGCGCGTCGCTCGCCGAGACCGCCCGGGACGTGCTGCTGGCCGCCGTCCGCGCCGCCGCGGCCGGCACCGACCCGGCCGGCCCGCGCTTCCTCGTCCCGGCCCCCTCGGCGCCGCGCTCCTTCAAGGCGTACGACGCGAAGGCCACGTTCGACGGCCGGACGGTCGGCTTCCACTGGTTCCGCACCGGCGCGTCCACCGCCAAGTGGAACTCCGGGGACCAGACGTTTCCGGTCGAGGAGCTGAGCGGCGTCGAGTGGCGCTCGCCCGAGCAGGTCCACGGGCATCTGCGGCTGGTGCCGCGGGAGCGGACGGAGCCGCCGCCCGCCGCCGACCGCGACCCCGCCAGCGTCGTCTTCGGGCTCGGGTACGGCTCCGTGCACGAGTCGCTGCCGTTCGCCGCGGCCGTGCTCGCCGCGATCCGCACCGCCCGGGTCCGCCCGTAGCGGCTGCCGGGCTCAGGCCGTGCGATTCGGGGAGTGCGCGGCCGCGTACGTGTCGATCTTGCGGTCCAGCACCGTCAGGGTGCCCTGGAGTTCGGCGATGCGCCGCACCACGTCCGCCCGGGTCGACTCCAGCAGGGCGTGCCGCTCGCCGAACGTGTGCTCCCCGGCGCGCACCAGTTCCGCGTACGCCACCATGTCCGCGACCGGCATCCCCGTCAGCCGCAGGTTCCCCACGAACGCCAGCCAGTCCAGGTCGCGGTTGGTGAAACGGCGCTGGCCGGTGTGGGAGCGGTCCACGTGCGGCATCAGCCCGATCCGCTCGTACCACCGCAACGTGTGGGCGCTCAGCCCGGTGAACGCCGCGACCTCGCCGATCGTGTACTGGTCCTGGCCGTCCGGACGCATATGCGGCTCAGGTGCTGCGCAGTGCGCCTCGGTATCCGTCTGCCTCTGACCCACCCGCACCACTGTCATACCCCCCACGCTAAGACCTTCGAGCGCACTCCAGGCAAGGGGGTTCGGGGTGCCCCCGACCCCCCGGGGTGGGTGGTGCCTGCCGGCTGAGGGACCACCCCCCGGTGGTGGGCTGGTCGCGCCGTTCTCCCCCAGAGCTTCGCCTGGGAGGTACCCCCACGCGCCCCTGGATTCGCCCGGGTACTCCCGCGGAAGAAGCTCGCGCCCCAAAGGGGCGCGGGGAACGGCGCGACCAGCCACCGCGGACTGCAAGGTCCCGCAACTCCGCGGAGGGGGCACCCCGTAGGGTCAGGTCCATGGAGAGCTTGGCGATGATCGGGCAGTGGCCGGTGGCGAACGCCGCCGCGGGCGTGGTCCGGGCGGACGGAACCGTGGCGGGGACGTACGGCGACCTCCACCGGAGGTACCCCCTGGCGTCGGTGACGAAGCCGCTCGCGGCGTACGCGGTGCTGGTCGCGTGGGAGGAGGGCGTCTTCGAGCTGGACGACCCGGCGGGCCCGCAGGGCTCGACGGTACGGCACCTGCTCGCCCACACCTCGGGGCTCGCCTTCGACGCCGAGAA
Organism: Actinacidiphila sp. bgisy144; assembly: GCF_057708105.1. NCBI lineage: Bacteria > Bacillati > Actinomycetota > Actinomycetes > Kitasatosporales > Streptomycetaceae > Actinacidiphila > Actinacidiphila sp. bgisy144. The sequence continues at coordinate 114,320 of NZ_JBYIRM010000003.1, forward strand.
GGTCCTCGCCCTGCCCGGAACACGCCGCATCTACTCCAACACCGGCTTCGAGGCGCTGGGCGAAGCGCTGACGAAGGCCGCGGGCATCCCGTTCGCGGAGTACGCCCGCCAGGCGGTGCTGGAGCCGCTCGGCATGGCGGACACCGCGCTGGAGGGCTCACCCGCCGCGGACGGCGTCTCCACGGTCGCGGACCTGCTGAGGTTCGCCGCGGAACTCCAGGACCCGCGGCTGCTGCACCCCTCGACCGTCGTGACCGCGACCTCCGTGGCGTTCCCGGGCCTGAAGGGCGTCCTGCCCGGCTACGGCGCGCAGGACCCGAACGACTGGGGCCTGGGCTTCGAGATCCGCGCCACCAAGCGCCCGCACTGGACCGGCGCCCACTCCTCCCCCGCGACCTTCGGCCACTTCGGCCAGTCCGGCACCTTCCTGTGGGTGGACCCGCGGGCCGGCGCGGCCTGCGCGGTGCTGACCGACCGCCCCTTCGGCGAGTGGGCGACGCAGGCGTGGCCGCCGCTGACCGACGCGGTGCTCGCCGAACTGCCCGCCGCCGGATGACCGGGCAGCCGCAGGAGGAGGTCTGGCCCGCCGGGCGCCGCTATCCCGGCGGGGAGCCGTCGGCCGGAATCGAGACGCTGCACGCGTTCTCCTTCGCGGACTTCTACGACCCGGCGAACCTGCGGTTCGGGATGCTGCTGGCCTGCAACGAGGAGCGCCTCACCCCCGGCGCGGGCTTCGCCGAGCACACGCACCGCGACACCGAGATCGTCACCTGGGTGATCGAGGGCGAGCTGGAGCACCGCGACGCCGACGGCACCGCGACCAGGCTGCGCGCGGGCGACGCCCAACTGCTCAGCGCGGGCGCCGGCGTGCGCCACGTGGAGCGCAACCCCGGCCCCGCGCCCCTGCGCTTCCTCCAGATGTGGCTGCACCCGGACCCGGCCGGCGGCCCGCCCCGGCACACCGTCGCCGCCGGCGCCGTACCGGCCGGGCCGGGGCTGTTCCCGCTCGCCTCCGCCGCCCCGGGCGCCGCGCTGCCGCTGCGCCAGCCGCACGCCGCGCTGCACCTGGCCCGCGGCGCGCAGGACCTGCCGGCCGCCCCGTTCCAGTACGTGCATGTGCTGCGCGGCCGGGTCCGGATCGGCGCCGCGCGGCTCGGCCCGGGCGACGCCCTGCGCGCCACCGACGCCCCCGCGCGGCGGGCCGACTCGGCCCCGGACGCGGAGTACCTGGTCTGGCGGATGACCGCCGAGCCCACCTACGGATGACCGAAACGGACAACCCGCCCCCCGAGTGACCGCGGCCATAAGGCAGGCTTGGACCGTGCCTCCTTCCGCGCAGAACCCGCCGCAGCGGCCGTCCCGGCCCGCCCGATCCGAGCCGCCCCGCGGCGACCACACCGCGACCCTGCGCCGGCTGGAGAAGTCCGCCGGGCGGCTGGCCGCACACGCCATCGCGCGGATGGACGAGCAACTGCCCTGGTACCGGGCGATGCCCCCGGAGAACCGCAGCTGGATCGGGCTCGTCGCGCAGGCCGGTATCGCCGCGTTCACCGAGTGGTTCCGCCACCCCGAGGCACCGCAGGCGATCAGCACCGACGTCTTCGGCACCGCCCCGCGCGAGCTGACCCGGGCGATCTCGCTGCGCCAGACCGTGGAGATGGTGCGCACCACCATCGAGGTCATGGAGTCCGCGATCGACGAGGTGGCCGCGCCCGGCGACGAGGGCGTGCTGCGCGAGGCGCTGCTCGTCTACGCCCGGGAGATCGCCTTCGCCACCGCGCAGGTCTACGCGCAGGCCGCCGAGGCGCGCGGCGCGTGGGACGCCCGGCTGGAGTCGCTGGTGGTCAACGCGGTGCTCTCCGGGGAGGCCGACGAGGGCGTGCTGTCGCGGGCCGCCGCGCTCGGCTGGAACTCGCCGGACAAGATCGTGGTGGTGCTCGGCACCGCGCCCAACGGCGACAGCGAACTGACCGTGGAGGCGATCCGCCGGGCCTCCCGGCACGCGAAGCTCCAGGTGCTGACCGGGGTGCTCGGCGAGCGGCTGGTGGTGATCGCCGGGGGCGACGACGACCCGATCCGGGTGGCGAAGGCCCTGATCGGGCCGTTCGCGCCGGGTCCGGTGGTGGCCGGCCCGGTGGTCGGCGACCTGCTGTCGGCGACCCGGTCCGCGCAGGCCGCGGCCGCCGGGCTCAAGGCGTGCCGGGCCTGGCCGGACGCGCCACGCCCGGTACTCACCGACGATCTGCTGCCGGAGCGTGCGATGGCGGGCGACCGCTATGCTCGCAGTCAGCTGGTGGAGGAGATCTACAGGCCGCTGGAAGAGGCGGGCTCGGCGCTACTGGAGACTCTGAGTGTCTACCTGGAGCAGGCGTCCTCGCTGGAAGGGGCCGCGCGCATGCTGTTCGTGCACCCCAATACGGTGCGCTACCGGCTACGACGTGTGACCGACGTCACCGGCTGGTCACCCTCCGACGTACGTTCGGCGTTCACCCTGCGCATCGCCCTGATCCTGGGCCGACTCTCCGACAAGGACCCGCGGCGCTGACACGTTTGTTGGACACCCACAAATCGGCTGACACTTCTTCGTCCTTGTCCCCACGGGCGGTGACACCCGCCCGCGAGAGAGAGTGTGAACGTGCTCGTACTCGTCGCTCCCGGCCAAGGCGCCCAGACGCCCGGCTTCCTGTCTCCCTGGCTCGACCTGCCCGGCGCTGCCGACCGGCTCGCGGGCTGGTCCGACGCGGTCGGCCTCGACCTCGTCCACTACGGCACGAAGGCCGACGCGGACGAGATCCGCGACACCAAGGTGGCCCAACCGCTGCTGGTGGCAGCCGGGTTGCTGTCCGCCGGTGAGCTCGGCGTGTTCCGCGACGGCGCCGCCGGGCGGCCCGACGCGGTCGCCGGGCACAGCGTCGGCGAGATCACCGCGGCGGTGCTCGCCGGCGTGCTGACCGAGCAGGACGCGCTGGCGTTCGTGGCCGCCCGCGGCCGGGCGATGGCCGAGGCGGCCGCGGTCACCGAGACCGGCATGTCCGCGGTGCTCGGCGGCGACCAGGACACGGTCGTCGCCCACCTGGCCGGGCTGGGGCTGACCCCGGCGAACATCAACGGCGCCGGGCAGATCGTGGCGGCCGGCACCCTGGAGCAGCTGGCGGCACTCGCCGAACAGAAGCCCGAGGGCGCCCGGGTCCGGCCGCTGGCGGTGGCCGGCGCGTTCCACACCGACCACATGGCGCCGGCGGTGGCCGCGCTGGAGGCCCTCGCGCCGACGCTGACCGTTTCCGACCCGTCGCTGCCGTATGTCTCGAACGCGGACGGGCAGAAGGTGGACAAGGGCGCGGACGTCGTGGGCCGGCTGGTCAACCAGGTCTCGCACCCGGTGCGCTGGGACCTGTGCATGGAAACGTTCAAGCAGCTCGGGGTCACCGCGATCATCGAGGTCTCCCCCGGCGGCACGCTGGTGGGTATCGCCAAGCGCGCCCTGCCCGGCGTCCGCACCCTGGCGCTGAAGACACCGGACCAGCTCGACGCCGCGCGCGAGCTGGCCGCGGAGGCGGCGGGCGTTCCGCCGCAGGACCGACCGGAAGACGCCCCCTCCCAGGACGCGACGAAGGAGCACCCGCAGCGATGACAGCGAAGATCAGCCCCAGCAAAGGTGCTCCGTACGCCCGCATCGTCGGCGTGGGCGGCTACCGCCCGGTCCGGGTGGTGCCCAACGAGGTGATCCTCGAGCACATCGACTCCAGCGACGAGTGGATCAGGTCCCGCTCCGGGATCGCCTCCCGGCACTGGGCCGGGCCGGACGAGACGGTCGCCGAGATGTCGATCGAGGCCGCCGGCAAGGCGATCGCCGACGCCGGGCTCGACGCCGCCGACATCGACGCGGTCGTGGTCGCGACCGTCTCGCACTTCAAGCAGACCCCGGCGATCGCCACCGAGATCGCCCACCGGATCGGCGCGGGCAAGCCGGCCGCGTTCGACATCTCGGCCGGCTGCGCGGGCTTCACCTACGGCCTGACCCTCGGCAAGGGCATGATCACCGACGGGTCCGCCCGGCACGTCCTGGTGATCGGCGTGGAGCGGCTCAGCGACCTCACCGACAAGGAGGACCGGGCGACCGCGTTCCTCTTCGGCGACGGCGCGGGCGCGGTCGTGCTCGGCCCGGCCAAGCAGCCCGCCATAGGGCCGACCGTCTGGGGCTCGGAGGGCGACAAGGCCGGCACCATCACCCAGACGGTGGCGTGGGACGCGTTCCGCTCCAGCGACACCTCGCAGCTGCCGGTCGACACCCGCGGCGAGGTCAAGTTCCCCGCGATCACGCAGGAGGGCCAGGCGGTCTTCCGCTGGGCGGTGTACGAGATGGCCCGGGTCGCCCAGGAGGCGCTGGACGCCGCCGGCGTGGCCGCCGAGGACCTCGACGCCTTCATCCCGCACCAGGCCAACATGCGGATCATCGACTCCATGATCAAGGCCCTCAAGCTGCCCGAACACGTCGCGGTCGCCCGGGACATCGAGACCACCGGCAACACCTCGGCGGCCTCCATCCCGCTGGCGATGGAGCGGCTGCTCGCCTCCGGTGCGGCCAAGAGTGGCGACACCGCACTGATCATCGGTTTCGGGGCGGGGCTGGTCTACGCGGCCACGGTCGTTACTCTCCCCTAGACACACCTCGCGGCGCCGCAGTCCCGCACGCCGCATCGCACAGCAACACATCAAGGAGCGCCGTAAAGATGGCCACCAAGGAAGAGATCGTCGCGGGTCTCGCCGACATCGTGAACGAGATCGCCGGCATCCCCACCGAGGACGTGCAGCTCGACAAGTCCTTCACCGACGACCTGGACGTCGACTCGCTGTCCATGGTCGAGGTCGTCGTGGCGGCCGAGGAGCAGTTCAACGTGAAGATCCCGGACGACGACGTCAAGAACCTCAAGACGGTCGGCGACGCGGTCGACTACATCCTCAAGGCCCAGGGCTGAGCGGACCCCACCGCGGCCTCATCCCCCGCCGCGGGTCCCCGGCGGACCTGTGAACACCCGGACGACGCGCCTGTCGCCCGCCCTTCTAGACGTGGAGAGACAATTCCTGTGAGCCCGACCAATCGCACCGTGGTCGTCACCGGTATCGGAGCAACCACACCTCTGGGTGGCGACAGCGCGTCGACCTGGGACGCCATGCTGGCCGGCCGTTCCGGTGTCCGGACGCTTACGCAGGACTGGGCCGCCGAACTGCCGGTGCGGATCGCGGCCGGCATCGCGGTGGAGCCGGGCGAGGTCCTGCCCCGCCCGGTCGCCCGCAAGCTCGACCGCAGCGCGCAGTTCGCGCTGATCGCCGCGCGCGAGGCGTGGGCCGACGCCGGGTTCACCGCGAAGGCCGGGGAGGACCCCTCGGTCGACCCGGACCGGCTCGGCACGGTGATCGCCTCCGGCATCGGCGGCGTCACCACCCTGCTCGACCAGTACGACGTTCTGAAGAACCAGGGGGTCCGCAAGGTCTCCCCGCACACCGTGCCGATGCTGATGCCCAACAGCCCGGCCGCGAACGTCGGTATCGACGTCAACGCCCGCGCGGGCGTCCACACCCCCGTCAGCGCCTGCGCGTCCGGCGCGGAGGCGATCGGCTACGCGATCGAGATGATCCGCACCGGCCGGGCCGACGTGGTGGTGGCCGGCGGCACCGAGGCGGCGATCCACCCGCTGCCGATCGTGGCGTTCGGCAACATGATGGCGATGTCCAAGAACAACGAGGACCCGCAGGGCGCGTCCCGTCCCTACGACGCTGCCCGCAACGGCTTCGTGCTCGGCGAGGGCGCCGGCGTGGTGGTCCTGGAGTCCGCGGAGCACGCGGCGGCGCGCGGCGCGCGGGCCTACTGCGAAGCGGTCGGCCAGGGCATCTCGGCCGACGCGCACCACATCACGCAGCCGGAGCCGTCCGGCCGCGGGATCGCGTCCGCGCTCCAGCACCTGCTGGAGAACACGGACATCAAGCCGGCGGAGATCGTGCACGCCAACGCGCACGCGACGTCCACCCCGCAGGGGGACATCGCCGAACTCAAGGCGCTGCGCAAGGTGTTCGGCGACGACGTCGACCACATCGCGATCTCCGCGACCAAGTCGATGACCGGGCACCTGCTCGGCGGGGCCGGCGGGATCGAGACGGTCACGACGGTGCTCGCGCTCCACCACCGGATCGCGCCGCCCACGATCAACCTGGTCAACCCGGACCCCGAGATGGACGCGGACGTCGTCCGCGACCAGCCCCGTGAGCTGCCTACCGGCACCATCGCCGCGTTGAACGACTCCTTCGGGTTCGGCGGGCACAACGTCGTCCTCGCGCTCCGGACACTGCCGCAGTAACGGGACCTTCCGGGCTGCCCGGACCCGTAGTCCCAGGACCTTGCGGTCCGTGGGTGGCTCGTCGCGCAGTTCCCCGCGCCCCTTGGGGCGCGCCGCGTGCTTGCCCCGGGAGTACCCGGGCAAATCCAGGTGGCGCTGGGGGCACCTCCCAGGCGAAGCGCTCTGGGGGCGGAACGGCGCGACAAGCCCCCCACCGGCAGGTGGTCCCTGAACCGACAGAACGCACCACCCCGGGGGGTCCAGTTACCCCGGGAAGCTGGCGAAGTACGCCGCGGCCATGTCGTCTCCGCCGTGTCCTTGGTCGAGGGCACGGCGGAAGCGTTCCGCGCCCGCGGCGGCGACGTCGAGCCGGACCCCGCGCCGTTCCGCCGCGTCGACGATGAGCGTGAGGTCCTTGAGCGCACCCTCGACCGTGAAGGACGGGGAGTAGTCGCCGGCGCGGATCGCGGACGCCTTGAGGCGGAGGTAGGGCGTGTCCATCGGGCCGCCCTCGATGGCCTCGAAGAAGCGGTCGGGGTCGACCCCGAGCCCCTTCGCGAGCGCCATCACCTCGCCGGCGGCGTTCGTGATGGCCAGCACCCAGCTGTTGAGCACCAGTTTGAGCGCGCTGGCGGCGCCGCCGTCCCCGTCGTCGCCGACATGGATCACCTTGCTGCCGATCGCTTCGAAGACCGGCCCGGCCAGCGCCCTGGCAGCGGCGGGCCCGGCCACGAGCACCGTCAACTGACCGCTCTCGGCAGGCGCTTTGGTGCCGAGGACGGGTGCGTCGAGAAAGAGCAGCCCGCCCGCCGCGGCGACGGCGGCGAGTTCGCTCTGCGCGTCCGGCCCGACCGTGCTGCTCTGCACCCACACCGCGCCCCGGGTCAGCGCGGGCCCGGCGGTGCGCATCACGTCGAGCACGGCGGGGCCGTCGAGCAGCATCGTGAGCACCACGTCCGCGCCGGCGACCGCCGCCGCGGGGTCCGCGGTGACCTGGACCCCGGCGTCGGAGAGCGGCTGCGCGCGGGCAATCGTACGGTTCCAGGCGCGGACGTCGTGTCCGGCGGCGGCGAGGTTGCGGGCCATACCGGCGCCCATGATGCCGGTGCCCAGGACTGCGACGGTGAGCTTCTGCGATGACATGCCAGCAGGCTATTGCCCCGGCGCGGCGAACGCGGGAGGGCGTACGGCGGGGGCGGGCGCGGTCGTCCGGCTGGTCGTACCTCAGACCACCTGGTGCAGCCAGCGCACCGGGGCGCCCTCGCCGGCGTAGCGGAAGGGCTCCAGTTCGTCGTCCCAGGGCTTGCCGAGCAGGCGGGACAGCTCGGCCTCGAGGTCGGCCTCGCCCTTGCGGGCGCGCTGCATGGCCGCGCGCAGCCGGTCCTCGGGGATGAGGATGTCGCCGTGCATGCCGATGACCGCGTGGAAGATGCCGAGTTCGGGGGTCGCGCTGTAGCGCTCGCCCTCGGCGGTCGCACACGGCTCCGCGGTCACCTCGAAGCGTACGAGCTGCCAACCGCGCAGCGCGGACGCGAGTTTCGAGGCGGTGCCGGGCTCACCCTGCCAGGAGAACTCGGCGCGCCAGGTGCCCGGAGCCGCGGGCTGCCGGACCCAGTCGAGGTTGACACGCACGCCGAGGACGCCCGCGACGGCCCACTCCACATGTGGGCACAGCGCGCGCGGTGCGGCGTGCACGTACAGAACTCCACGTGTCGTCACCGGTTCCTCCAGTGTGGGACGAGGTTCGCCTTCCCCAGCGGCCTCACCCTCGTACTGGTTGAACCCGGGGCAACATGCCACATTCTGCACTATTCAGCTGAATCAGGACAACTTCCGTCCTGTCGTCCGCCGGACGTCGACCTCCCGTCAGATCGGTACACCTGTCAGGGGAAAAGCTACCCTGCGACGTCTTCCCGGGGGTGGCGTACGGTCGGGCCGACGGCAGATGTCACCCACTCGTCGGAGGGAACCGGGAGGAGAAAGCGCATGCGCAAGCTGTCGGGACTTGCTCTGGCACTCACCGTGACCGCTGCTCTGCTGGGCGGATGCGGTGCCGGCGGCGGCGCGCCGGACGGTGGCCGACGGACGGCTGCCGCACACACGTCGCATTCCGCGACCGCCACCGCGCCGCGCTCGGGCTCCCCTTCGGCGCCGCCCTCGGCGTCCGCCGCGCCGTCCGCCGCCGCGCGCCCGCCCGCCCGGCCGTGGAACACCCGCCCGGGCAGCGTCGCCGCGATCGGCGACTCCATCACCCGCGGCTTCGACGCCTGCCACCCGCTGTCGGACTGCCCGGACGTCTCCTGGGCGACCGGCGGCCGGCAGCAGGTGGACAGCGTCAGCGCCCGGCTGGGCGCGGCCCGCAGCTGGAACCTGGCGCAGTCCGGGGCGCACGCCGCCGACCTGCCCGCCCAGGCGCGGGCCGCCGCGGCCCACCACCCGGCGATGGTGACGGTCCTCATCGGCGCGAACGACGCGTGCGCGGCCGACACCGGCACGATGACGTCCGTCGCCGCCTTCCGCGCCTCCGTCGCCGCCACCCTGGCGTACCTGCACCGCGCGCTGCCGGCCACGCAGGTGCTGGTGGCGAGCATCCCCGACCTGGAGCGGCTGTGGTCGGTCGGCCGCTCCAACCTGCTGGGCCGCGAGGTGTGGAAGCTCGGCCTGTGCCCCACGATGCTCGACGACCCGACCTCCGACAGCGCCGCCGCCACCCAGCGCCGCACCGCGGTGCGCACCCGGGTGCAGGCGTACAACACGGTGCTCGGGCAGGTCTGCGCGACCTACCGGCGCTGCCGCTACGACGGCGGCGCCGTCTTCGCCTACCGCTTCGGCACCGGCGACCTCAGCACCTGGGACTGGTTCCACCCGAACCAGCAGGGGCAGTCCCAACTGGCCCGCATCATGGCGGCGGTGGCGTCCCGCCCGCCGAGCTAGGGCCTTCCGGACGGGGCTGCTACGGCTTTTCGGGCGGGGTCGCGGGCGGGGCTTCCGCCGGGTGCGGCAGGGGCGCGGTCAGGCGCGGGTCGGCGCTGGAGCGGCCCGCGTCGAGGACGTACGGGCCCGGCTCCGGCCGCCAGGCGCCCGCCGCCTCGTCCCAGAACTCCGCGGCCCGCGACGGCACGCGCAGCACCGCTTCGGCGCTCTCGCCCGGCGCCGCCGCCACCGCGGTGAAGGCGGCCAGCCGCCGGGTGCCGCCGGGCGGCGTGAGGTAGAGCTGCACGACCTCCCGCCCGGCCCGGCCGCCGCTGTTGCGCACCGCGACCCGGACCGTGGCCAACACGCCCTCGTCCGCGGACGGTTGCGCCTCGATCGCGGTGTACTCCCAAGAGGTGTAGCCCAGTCCGTGCCCGAAGGGGTAGGCCGGGTCGGGGCCGCCGCGGGCGGCCCAGGCGCGGTAGCCGATGAACAGGCCCTCGTCGTAGGCGAGTTCGCCCTCTACCGGGGTGACCTGGGAGACCGGGGCGTCGGTGAGGCTCGCCGGCCAGGTGGTGGGCAGCCGGCCGCCCGGCTCCTCGGCGCCCAGCAGCACGTCGGCGAGCGCCGCGCCCGCCTCCTGGCCGGGGAACCACGCCAGCAGCACCGCCGCGACCTCCTCGCGCCACGGCAGCTCCACCGGCGCACCGGCGTTGACCACCACCACCGTGCGGGGGTTGACCGCGGCCACCCGCGCCACCAGCTCGTCCTGCCGCCCCGGCAGCCGCAGGCCGGTCCGGTCGAAGCCCTCGGACTCCACCCGCTCGGTGGTCGCCACGACCACCACCGCCGTCTCGGCCGCGGCCGCCACCGCGACCGCCTCCGCCAGCAACTCCTCCGGGTCCCGCTCCGGTTCGCCGTGCAGCAGGCTGAACCCGACTGCCTGGATCGGCAGTTCGGCCAGTTCCGGCGGCAGCGTGTAGCGCAGCGCCACCTCGACCGGTTCGCCCGCGGGCAGTTCGACGCCGCCGCGCTCGGCCGGGCGGCCGAAGAACGCCTCGAACGGGTCCTCGTGCGGGTCGGACTGCACCCCGTCGAAGAGCACCTGGCCGGCGACCTCCAGCCGGAAGCCGCCGTTGCCGCGGGTGCCGAAGCGGTGCGCGCCCGCCACGGCCGGGACGAACACGCCGCGCACCTCGACCGCGCTCAGCTCCTCGTAGGCCACGCCCTCGGGCAGGTCGCCCATCCACTGCACCTGGCCGCTGGGCAGCGGCTCGCTGCCCAGCTCCCGGCCGCCCGCGTCCAGCGCGACCGCGCGCAGTGTGAACCCCTCGCCGGCGGGCGCCAGTTCGTCGCTCGGGTCGGCGCCCGTGGCGTACACCAGCGGCACCTGGCGCGGCAGCGCGGCCCGCAGCCCGTCCAGCGGCGAGACCACGTGGTCGGGGAAGACCTGCGCGGAGCCGCCGCCGAGGACGCGGGCGTGCCGGGCGGCGGCGCCGATCAGCGCGATCCCGCCGCCGTACGGGTCGATCGGCAGCGCCGGGCGCCCGGGCCGCGGCGCGTTGCTCAGCAGCACGCAGCCGCGGACCGCGATCTCGCGGGCCAGGGCCGCCCCGTCGACCGCGGGCGGGGGCGCCGCGGCCTCGGCGGGCGCCCCGGCCAGCAGCCCGGCCCGCGCGGCCAGCCGCAGCACGCGCGCGGCCGCCTCGTCGACCAGTTGCTCATCCACCTCGCCGGAGCGGACCGCGGCGGCCAGCGCCTCGCCGTAGACCGTCACCGGGCCGGGCATCGCCAGGTCCAGGCCGCCGCGGATCGCGCCCACCGTGGACCGCGCGCCGAACCAGTCGGAGACCACCACCCCGTCGAAGCCCCACTCCTCGCGCAGCACCCCGCGCAGCAACTGCGCGTGCTCGGTCATCGGCACGCCGTTCACCGCGTTGTACGCCGCCATCACGCCCCAGGGCCGGGCGTCCCGCACGATCGCCTCGAAGGGCGCGAGGTACAACTCGCGCAGGGCCCGCGCGCCGACGGTGTTGTTCACGGTGAAGCGCTCGGTCTCGGCGTCGTTGGCCACGAAGTGCTTGACGGTGACGCCGATGCCGCCGTCCTGCACGCCCCGCACGTAGGCGGTGCCGATCACGCCGGTCAGGTAGGGGTCCTCGCTGTACGCCTCGAAATGCCGCCCGCCGAGCGGGCTGCGGTGGAGGTTCACCGTGGGCGCCAGCAGCACGTGGACGCCCTTGCGGCGCGCCTCCTGGGCCAGCAGCCGGCCGGCCTGGCGGGCCAGCGCGGGGTCCCAGGCGGCCGCGAGGGCGGTGGGGCTGGGCAGCGCGACGGACGGGTCCACCGCGGTCCAGCGCCGGCCCCGTACGCCGATCGGGCCGTCGGACATCACCAGTTCGCCGAGCCCGATCTCCGGCAGCGGGCGCAGCGCCCACATGTCGCGGCCGGCCAGCAGGTCGGCCTTTGCCGCCAGGTCCAGCCGTGCCAGCGCCCGTGCCACCGCCTGTTCGGCCGTGTCCTCGCCCGTGCCCCGCTCCGCCATGCCGCATCCCTTCGCCGATGCCGTCGACCCGTGACCCGTGACCGGTGACCGGTGACCCGCGCCCCAGTATCACCGCGGCACCCCGCCCGGGAGGAGACCCGCGGCGCGCCCGGCGCGGAACGGCGCTCGCCCCCCGGCCGGCGGCCGGGGGGCGAGCGGACGTGCGGTGCGAGGCGGGTCAGACGACGGTGAGCGTCACTGCCACGTTGCCGCGGGTGGCGTTGGAGTACGGGCACACCTGGTGCGCCTTCTCCAGCAGGTCCTTGGCGGTGGCCTCGTCCACGGCCGGGATCGACGCGGCGATCTCGACGGTCAGGCCGTAGCCGCCGCCCTCGACGGTGCCGAAGCCGACCTTCGCGGTGACGCGCGAACCGGAGATGTCCGCCTTCGCCTGGCGGGCCACCACGCCCAGCGCGCCCTGGAAGCAGGCGCTGTAGCCGGCCGCGAAGAGCTGCTCGGGGTTGGTGCCCGCGCCGCTGCCGCCCAGCTCCTTGGGCGGGTTGACCACCACGTCGAGCTTGCCGTCGTCACTCGCGACCCGGCCGTCCCGGCCGTTCTCCGCGGTGGCGACCGCCGTGTACAGGACATTGACGGACTTGATGGTCATGAACGGTTCCTCCTGCGGAACGGTGGTGTGCGCACGCGTGGGACGGGCGTGCGCACGGGGGCGCCAGTGAGGTTCTGCTGCCTGATGAACGATGTCCTTGATATTTCAGCTTGTCAAGGAAACCGCTACCCTCCCTGCATGACCCGCCGCCGCACGGACCCGCTGACCGCCGAAGTCGTCGAGCTGATCGGCACGGTCGTCTCGCAGTACCACCAGGAGTACAGCGCGGCCGCGGCCGGGCACCGCCTGACCGGCACGCAGGCCCGCGTGCTGGCGCTGCTGTCCGCCGGGCCGCTGCCGATGCGCGGCATCGCCGACCGGTTGGGGTGCGAGCCGTCCAACGTCACCGGCATCGTGGACCGGTTGGAGGCGCACGGCCTGGCCGAGCGGCGCCCCGACCCGGCCGACCGCCGGGTGAAGCTCGCCGCGGCCACCGACCGGGGGCACGCGGTGGCCGAAGAGTTGGCGGACTCCCTGGAGTTCGGCCGCGAGCGGCTGGCGGCGCTGTCGGCCGCGGAGCGCGGCACCCTGCGGGACCTGCTCGCCCGGATGCTCGGCTGAGGCCGGGCGGGCGCGGGTCGCCGCGCCCGGCCGGTCAGTTGCACCACCACAGGACCTGGTTGCAGGTCGTCTGCGACGGGGACGGGGTGGCCGAGGTGGCCGGCGGGCTCGTGGTCGTGGCCGTCGGGCTGTGGCTGGTGGGCTTGGCGCTGATCGTGCCGGTCACCGGCGGCGCCTGGCTGGTCGAGGTGCGGCCGGGCGTGGCGGTGGGCGACGCCGTACCGGACGCCGTGGGCGAGCCGCCGGCCGAGGCGGAGGAGGACGTGTGCGGGGTGCCGCTCGGCGCGGGCTGCTCCGGGCCGGTGGCCTCGGGCGAGGCGTCGCCGGAGGTGGGGGCGGGCGGGTTCTGGTCGACCGGACCCGCGGGCGTGCCGTCGCTGCCGGAGCCGCCGGACAGCGCGGCCACCGAGAGCATCGCCGCGGCGCCCACCACGGCGATCGCGCCGATGCCGTAGACCGTGGCGCGCTGGCGTCCGCGCCGGGCGCGGCGCGCCGCCCGGCCGCGTTCGGCGAGCCGGCGCGCGGCGCGCCCGCCGGTGCGCGGGCCGTCGCCGGCGGGGCCGTCGTCCTCGGCGCCGAGCGCGGGCAGCTGGGCGGTCTCCCCCACCGCGGGCGGCAGGAGCCCGTCGGCCGGGGCCCCGCATCCCGGGCACGAGTAGGCGCCGTTGAGATGCCGCCGGCACGCATAGCAGTAGTCCATGGCGGAAGGGACACTAGGGGACGGCTGAGGCGAGAGGGAACCCTCGCCATCCGCTTGCCACGGCTTTGCCCGGAAACTCCGCTCGGAACAGGGCTCCGGCGCAACCCGGGACGGGCCCGGCGGCGAGTCCCGCGGCGGGCGCGTAAAGAAAGCGTCAAGGCACGGGCAAGTCACACCGCGCCAGGCCCGTTTTGCCGGGGATTGCGGGCACCTACGGCTTGACGGGCACCCCGCCGACTCCTTCTAATTAGGCTTACCTAAGCTGGACCGGAGCGCTCCCAGCGTCTTCTCAGCGTCCTCCCAGCTTTCGTCCCACCCGTCCGCAGATTCGTTTCCGCCCGAGCCCGGCCCCGCGCCGGCACCGAGAAGGACCTCTATGCTCCCCACGTTCGTGATCGGACTTCGCGAAGGTCTCGAAGCGGCCCTCATCGTGGGCATCATCGCGTCCTTCCTCGGCCAGCAGGGCCGGCGCGACGCGCTGCGCAAGGTGTGGCTGGGCGTCGGCATCGCGGTGGCGATCTGCGTCGCGGTCGCCGTCGCGCTCCAGATCTTCTCCAGCGACCTGCCGACCCGCCAGCAGGAGCAGTTGGAGACCGTGGTCGGCGCGATCGCCGTGGTCATGGTCAGCTACATGGTGCTGTGGATGCGCCGCCACTCGCGCGACCTGCGCAAGGACCTGGAGGGCGCGGCCGGCCGCGCGCTGTCGGAGGGCTCGGCGTCCGCGCTGGTGCTGATGGCCTTCCTCGCGGTGCTGCGCGAGGGGTTCGAGACGTCGGTGTTCCTGCTCGCGACGTTCAACGAGAGCAACAACCCCTGGTACGGCGGCACCGGCGCCATCCTCGGCATCGTCGTCGCGGCGGCGGTCGGCTACGGCATCTACCGCGGCGGGGTCCGGATCAACCTCTCCCGCTTCTTCCGGATCACCGGCATCGTGCTGATCCTGGTCGCCGCCGGGCTGGTCTCCACCGCGATCATGACCGCGTACGAGGGCGGCTGGATCGCCCGCAACGACCAGGCGTTCGACCTGTCCTGGCTGGTCCGGCCCGGCACGCCGACCTCGTCCGTGGTCACCGGGGTGCTCGGCATCCAGCCGTTCCCGAGCTGGGCGATGGTGATCGGCTGGCTGGTCTACACCGTCCCGATGCTCGCGGTCGTCCTGTGGCCGGCCCGCCGCAAGAAGGCCGCCGCCCCGCACCAGCCGAAGACCGAGCCCGTACAGGCCCGCTGAGGCCGCAACCGCCGCAGGCCGGGGACCCGTTCGGGCCGCCGCCGGCCCGCCCGTACACGCGCCTGGCGCCCTTCGGCGCGCCCGCACCCGCCCCGCACCGCCCGACCCGTCTTCCGCCGCGCCCTGCCCGGCCTCACCAAGGAGCCACCGTGAACCCCGCTGCCACCCACCGCCGAGTCCTGGCCTGCGCCGCGACCGTGATCGCCGCGGGCCTGCTGCTGACCGCCTGCGGCGGCGACAAGGACAAGGGCGCCGCCGGCACCGACGCGAAGGCAGCGGGCGCGAAGACGACCAAGGTCACCGTCACCGTCACCGACAAGGGCTGCGCGCCCAGCCCCGCCAAGGCCCCGGCCGGCACCGTGAAGTTCACCATCACCAACAAGAACTCCGCGAAGGTCACCGAGGCCGAGCTCCAGGACGGCGGCAAGATGCTCGGCGAGAAGGAGAACCTGACCCCGGGCCTGTCCGGCGACTTCACCCTCAACCTCGACAAGGGCACGTACTCCATGTACTGCCCCGGCGCCGACACCAACCGCTCGGCCTTCACCGTCACCGGCGCGGTCAAGAAGACCTGGAAGGACGACCCGCAGCTGGTCGCCGCCACCCAGCAGTACGGCACCTGGATCGACGGCGAGGTCAAGCAGCTCGTCACCACCACCGCCGCGTTCACCGCCGCCGTCAAGGCCGGCAAGCTCGACGAGGCGAAGACCCTCTACGGCAAGGCCCGCATCCACTACGAGCGGATCGAGCCGACCGCGGAGATCTGGGGCGACCTCGACGGCCGGATCGACGGCCGCGCCGACGACGCCGCCACGCCCGCGGACTTCACCGGCTTCCACCGCCTGGAGCAGGCGATCTGGCAGCAGAAGTCGCTGTCCGGCATGGGCAAGCTCGCCGACCAGCTCAACACCGACGTCAAGCAGCTCAACGCCCAGGTGCCGACGGTCGAGTACCAGCCCGCGGTGATCGCCAACGGCGCCACCGACCTGGTCAACGAGATCCAGTCCTCGAAGATCACCGGCGAGGAGGAGCGCTACTCGCACATCGACCTGCTCGACTTCGACGGCAACCTCGCCGGCGCCAACGAGGCGGTCGACGTGCTGATGCCGACGCTGAAGCAGAAGGACCCGGCGCTGGCCACCGAGCTCACCCAGCGGTACCAGGCCACCGCGGCCGCCCTGAAGAAGTACGCCGCCACGCCCGGCTACGAGGACAGCGGCTACGTGGACTACCAGAAGGTCACCGCCGCCCAGCGGCGTACGCTGTCCCAGACCGTGGACGCCTACGCGGAGTCCGTCTCCAAGATCGCCGGAAAGATCGCCTGACCCGTGACCGACAGCACCCCGGACATCACCCCCGGACCCGACGAGCGGCGGCCCGAGCCGGCCGCCGTGAGCCGGCGCCGCCTGCTGGGCGCGGTCGGCGCCGGGGCGGCGGTGGCCGGTGCCGCCGTCGGCGTGGGCGGCACCGTACTGGCCCGCGGCGGCTCCTCCGGCTCGGCCGACGACGGCTCCGGCGGCGCCGCGGGCCGCCAGGTCGTCGCCTTCCGCGACAGCCACCAGGCCGGCATCTCCACCCCGGCGCAGGACCGGCTCTGCTTCGCCACCTTCGACGCGGTGTCCGGCGCGACCCGCGCCGACCTGGCCGACCTGCTCAGCACGTGGACGGCCGCCGCCGAGGCGATGACGCTCGGCAAGCCGGTGCCCGGGGACGCCGGAGACCTCAACACCCCGCCGGACGACACCGGTGAGGCGACGGGCCTGGCCCCGGGCAACCTCACCATCACCGTCGGCTACGGCCCCTCGCTCTTCGACGGCCGCTTCGGGCTCGCCGCGCGCCGCCCCTCGGCGCTCAAGGCGCTGCCGCAGCTGCCCAAGGACAACCTCGACCCGGCGGGCTCCGGCGGCGACCTGTGCGTGCAGGCGTGCGCGGACGACCCGCAGGTCGCCTTCCACGCGGTACGCAACCTGCGCCGCCTCGCGTTCGGCACGCTCGCGCCGCGCTGGATGGAACTCGGCTTCGGCCGCACCTCGTCCACCTCGCCCCAGCAGGCCACCCCGCGCAACCTGCTGGGCTTCAAGGACGGCACCCGCAACATCGACGGCACCGACGCGTCGATGATGGCCCAGCACGTGTGGATCGGCGACGAGGAGCCGCAGCGCTGGGCACGCGGCGGGTCGTACCTGGTCAGCCGGAAGATCCGGATGCGGATGGAGCAGTGGGACCGGGACCGGCTGGGCGACCAGCAGGACGTGTTCGGCCGCTTCAAGTCCAGCGGGGCGCCGCTGACCGGGAAGACCGAGTTCGACACCCCCGACTTCCACGCCAAGTCCGGTGGCCAGTACGTCATTCCGGCCGACGCGCACATCCGGCTGGCCGCCCACGAGAACAACAACGGGCTGCGCATCCTGCGCCGCGGCTACTCCTACACCGACGGGATCGACCCGGAAACCGGTGACCTGATGGGCGGGCTGTTCTTCGTGGCGTTCATGAAGAGCCCGGAGCAGTTCATCACCCTCCAGCGCATCCTCGGGGTGCACGACGCGCTCAACGAGTACATCCAGCACGTCGGCAGCGGGGTGTTCATGGCACCGCCGGGGCTGGCGGCCGGGCAGGACTGGGGCGGGCAGCTCTTCGGCTGAGGGCGCGCCGGTCCGGCGGGGCGGTACGGCGGGGCGGTCCGGCCGGGGCGGCCCAACAGCCGTGCGGTCAGCGGCTGGTCGGCGGGCGGTGGGCCAGCACCCGCCCGCGCAGGGCGACTTCGAGTTCGAAGCGGGCGTCGGCGTCGGCGAGCGCGGGCCCGAACAGGTGCTGCACCTGGTGCAGCCGGCGGCGGGCGGTCTGCGGGTGGATGCCCAGCCGCGCGGCGACGTCGGGGGCGCTGCCGCGGTTGGTCTGGAGCCAGGCCAGCAGTGTCTCGGCGAGCCGCTCACCGCGCTTGGGGGTCAGCGCGTCCAGCGGGCGCAGCCGCCGGTCGGCGATCAGCCGGACCAGCGCCGGGTCGCCGAGCAGCATCAGCTCCGGCAGGCAGCGGTCGCAGTCCACCGGGCCGCCGAGCGGCCCCTCCGGTAAGCACTCCAGGATCGCCCGGGCCCAGCGCAGGGAGTCGGCGGCCAGCGAGGTCGGCACGGTCGGCCCGATCACCGCGGGCCGGGCGTGCAGCACCCGCTGCACCTGCCCGTCGCGCAGGTAGAGCGCGGGTTCGGGCACGAGCAGGTACGGCCGGCGGCCGTCAGTGTCGGCGAGCACCAGGTCCGGCAGCCGGGCGCGGCCGCGGGCCGGGTCCGGTGCGGCCGGTCCCAGCGCCACGCAGGCCACCGCGGCCGGCATCGGCCAGTCCGCGGTGGCGGCCGCCTCCCGTACGGCGTCGGGCGGCGCGCCGGTGGCCAGCAGGTCGAGCAGCCGGTGGCGGCGGCGGCCGAGGGTGCCCGCCTCGTCGGCCTTGGCCTCGGTGTAGCCGCGTACGGCCGCGGAGGCGAGTTCGTCGAGGCAGGCGAAGATCGCCTCGGCGAGCACCACCAGCTGGTCGGTGCCGAGGCCGGAGCGGCGGCCCACCCGGGCGTAGCGCCGCCAGGCGACGCGCCCGCCGAGCCGGTAGGCGGCCTGGAGCGCGTCGAGGCTGCGGCCCTCGGCCAACTCGCCGCGGCCCAGGGCCCGGTGCACCCGCAGCCGGTCCTCGCTGAAGGCGCCGCCGGCCCGGCCCGCGGCGAGCTGCCCGGCGAATTCCAGCAGGGCGCTCTCCACGCCCTGCTGGATTCCGGCGCCGAAATTCCCGGCGAGCGGGCGGGCGAATTCGGGTACCTGGCGCCGTATCTCGCCGATGATCTCGGCGGCGAGCGAGGTCCGCTCTTTTGCGGCCGCCGCGGCGAACTGCGGTGGGAAACGCGTCCGTTGTCCGTCCACCGGTGGCCTCCGTCCGCCGTGCGGCCGGGCGGCGCGGCCGGTCGCGCTGCTGGTCCCGCCACCGGTTCCCGCGCTGGTCCCGCCGCGACCAGGCGGGTTCGCGGCGCGGCGACGGCCGGGTCCCGGCGCCGGTGGCCCACTCGGGAGTATGCGGCGATGTTACCGGTGAGTCAACAGGTGTGACAGGGAAGGTCGTTCTTCTGCCGGCGATGACAGTTCCGGATTACCGCCGGGGGCTTTCCTGGCACCTCGGCACGTGCTTTTCCGGACGTTCCGCCGGCCCCGTTGACCGGGCCCGAGCACACTTCCTAGCATCACCGCACGCCGCACCATCGGAATTCCTATTCTCGAACAAGGGAACGGTACCCCCACATGAAACGCACCCTCCTGCGCGGCTGTGCGACGGCCGCGGCCGCGCTCGGTCTGGCGCTGGCGGCCACCCAGGCCGGCGTCGCGTCCGCCGCGCCGGCCGGCAGCTCCGCCGCTTCCAGCGCCGCCGCCTCGGGCCAACTGCCGGTCAACTACCACTTCAGCACCGGCTTCCTCAGCGGCTTCGGCAGTCCGACGGTGGCGCCCGCCGGTGCCAACAACTGGTCCTGCAAGCCGAGTTCGGCGCACCCGTACCCGGTGGTGCTGGTGCACGGCACGCTCGAGAACATGAACGACAACTGGGGCGGCGCCTCGCCGCTGCTGGCGAACAACGGCTACTGCGTCTTCGCCTTCAACTACGGCGGCTCGCAGGCGACCGACGACATCCAGGGCACCGGGCCGGCCGAGGACGGCGCCGCCAAGCTCTCCGCGTTCGTCGACCAGGTGCTGGCGGCGACCGGCGCGGGCAAGGTGGACCTGGTGGGGCACTCCCAGGGCGGCATGATGCCGCGCTACTACCTGAAGTACCTGGGCGGCGCCGCGAAGACCGACAAGCTGATCGCGCTGTCCCCCAGCAACAACGGCACCACCCTGGACGGCATCACCGAACTCGGCAGGCAGCTCGGGCTGCTGGACCCGGCCAACCAGTTCGTGGTCGGCCCGGCGTGCGCGGCCTGCGTCGAGCAGGAGGTGGGCTCGGACTTCCTGACCGCGCTCAACAGCGGCGGTGAGACCGTGCCGGGCGTGACGTACACGGTGATCACCACCACCGGCGACGAGGTGGTCACGCCGTACACCAACGCGCTGCTGCCCGCCGCGTCGAACGTCAGGAACATCACGGTGCAGGACCAGTGCGGGCTGGACGCCAGCGACCACCTGGAGATCGCGTACGACCCGATCGCGCTGACCGACGTGCTCAACGCGCTCGACCCGGCGCACCCGCGGGCCGTGCCGTGCGAAGTGGTGCTGCCGGTGACCGGGCCGCTGACGTAAGGACCCCGCCAGGCGCTCCACGGGCCCGGCCGCAGCCAGGGATCGGGAATCCCTGGTTCGGCCGGGCCTTCATCCGCTCGGCGCACCCGAGCAGGCTGGTCGGTGCAGGCGGGCACCACGGGCCGTACGAACGGTACGGCCGCCGCCGTCACCCAGGAGCTGACCACCATGACCCAGCAGACCCCGTCCCGCGACCGTGTCGCGCTGATCACCGGCGCCAACCGCGGGCTGGGCCGCAGCACCGCGCTGCGGCTCGCCGCGGAGGGCGTCGACTCGATCATCACCTACCGCTCGCACGCGGAGGAGGCGCAGGCCGTCGTCGACGAGATCGCCGCGCTCGGCCGCACCGCGTACGCGCTGCGACTGGACACCGGCCGCACCGAGGACTTCCCGGCGTTCGTCGCGGAGGTGCGGCGCGCCCTGAAGGACACCTGGGGCCGGGACACCTTCGACTACCTCGTCAACAACGCCGGGCAGGGCACCGCGGCCACCATCGAGGACACCACGGCCGAGGACTTCGACGCGCTGTTCGCGGTGCACGTGCGCGGGGTGTTCTTCCTGACCCAGGCGCTGCTGCCGCTGATCGCCGACGGCGGCCGGATCATCAACACCTCCTCGGGCCTGGCCCGCTTCAGCCGCCCGGGCATGGCCGCCTACGCCATGACGAAGGGCGCGGTGGAGGTCTTCACCCGCTACCTGGCCCTGGAGCTGGGCCGCCGCGGGATCACCGCGAACACCGTGGCCCCCGGGCCGATCGCGACCGACTTCGGCGGCGGCTATCTGCGCGACGACGAGGCGCTGCGCGCGCACCTCGGCGCGGAGACCGCGCTGGGCCGGGTGGGCGTGGCGGAGGACATCGGCGGGGTCGTGGCGTCGCTGCTCGCCGAGCACACCGGCTGGATCAACGGCCAGCGCGTCGAGGCGTCGGGCGGCACCCTGCTGTGACGCCGCGTCAACCGCCGTCCTTGCTGCACACGTCCGGCAGCCACACCGCGTGTTTGCGCTGCCGGACCGCGTCCAGGGTCGTCAACTGGTGTGCCAGCGTGGACGGATCGGCCAGGTAGCGCAGCGCGGCCAGTTGGAAGGCGTCGCGCATCGCCGCGGGCATCGCGTCGGAGGCGTCGTAGCAGCGTACGGTGCCGGTCGCGTCCAGGGCCCTGGCTGCGGCGAGGGTGACGGCGTCGGTGGCGTAGACGGACTGCTTCACCTGGTGGTCGGCGGAGAACGCGGACTGCGCCAGGCTCCACCTCGCCTGCACGTCGTCGCGGGCCAGGTAGCGGATCAGCTTCTCGGCCTGCGGGGTGTCGTGGAACATCGCGGCGAGGTCGCCCGAGACCTCCCAGGCGTCCTGCGTGGTGTGCGGACCGGGGACGAAGTCCGTGGAGTGCTTGAACTGCGCGTCGGACCCGGTGAGTTGGGCACTGGTCCGCCATCCTTTGTCGGCCCGGATGAACGACGCCTGGTGTTCCAGGGTGCACGCGGCGCGGCCGTTCACCGCGGTGCGGGAGACGGCGCCGTAGGCACGGGTCAGCGCGGGCCGGACATAGGTGTCCTTCCCGGCGCCGACCATGGCGCCCCAGGTCCGCCAGGCGCGCTCGACCCGGGGGTCGGTCCACGGCAGCGTGCCGGTGGCCCACTGCTGGTAGGCGCCGGGACCGGCCTGCTGGAGCAGGATGTCCTCGATCCAGTCGGTGGCCGGCCAGCCGGAGGTGGCGCCCGAGACCATCCCCAGGCACCAGGAGCCGGGGTCGGCCGCGGCGGCGGCGAGCTGCGCGTCGGAGGTACCCTTCGGGTACCACACGGCGCTCTTCAGGTCGGTCTTGATCGGCAGCCAGTAGTAGTGCGCGCCGGCGCCCGCGGGGCCGTCGACCTTCGCCGTCCAGGGGGCGTTGAAGTCCTTGGCGTCGAACAGGCCGTCCAGCGGCTGGATCTGGCCTTCGTGGGCGTAGGCGGCGAGTTCACCGGGGCCGGGCAGCACCGCGACGTCGGGCGGCGCCCCGGCCTCGGCGTCGCCGTCGAGCACCTGGCTCTCGGCCGAACTGCCCTGGTAGAGCACATGGATGTGCTCCTCCTTCTCGAACGGCTGGATCACGGCGGTCCGGAAGAGCGTCTCGTCCGCGCCGCTCCAGTTCGCCAGCAGCGTCACCGAGCCGCCGTCGGCGACGGCCCGGGCGACCACCACACCGAGCGCCGCCACCACCGCCAGGCACAGGGCGACGGCGCCCAGCGTGCGCCCGCGCGGCCGCCTCACCGGGACACCTTGCCCCGGTACTCGCTGATCCGCGGCACCAGCGCCCACACGACCAGCACCATCAGCACCACTCCCCCGGCCACTATCCAGCCGGCCGCCGCGGCGCGGAAGCCGGTGTCCGCCATCCGCCGGGCGACGTCCGCCCCGGCGGTGCTGATGTTCGCGCCCGAGTGCTGCCGTTCCAGCAGCCGCCGGGCGTGGTACAGACCGCTGTGGGTCTGCCAGGTGAAGACCCCCAGGACCGCCGCCCCGCCGGCCAGCAGCACGCCCGCCGCGGCCAGTTGACGGTTCCACCGGCGCCGGAACCGGGTCCGGTGGTAGTGGTGCGCCTCCACCAGCGCGACCGCCAGCGCCGCGACCAGCAGCCCAGACAGCAGCCAGCCCGCCGCCAGCAGCCGGCCGAACGACGCCTGGTGGCGCACCACCTTCACCTGCTCCGCCTGCAGCTTGTTGAGCCGGCTCATCAGCGACGGGCCGTCCACCGGGTCCCCGGACGCGCCCAGCACCTCGGCCGCGTCCTGCATGTAGCCGGCGTGCAGCGCCGAGCCCGCCGGGACCTGCCCGGCCAGCCCGATCCAGTACGAGTACGCCGAGATCAGGCCGGTCGCCGTCTTCAGCGCCAGCCGCCCGGTCGCCCCGGTGACGTCCTCGGCGGCTGCGGAGGTGAGGATCTGGTTGGCGACGGCGATCTGCGTGGAGAAGCTGCTCGTGCCCGCCGCGTCCGAGGCGGCGTCCACCTTGGCGTCGGACGCGGCACTCAGCAGCGCGTCCTTCGCGGTGTCCACGTCGAGCACGCCCGGAGCGGTCGAGGACGCGAGCGGCACCGCGCCGTCGTGCACCCCGGTGTAGGAGCCCAACAGCGCCAGGGTGGTCAGGGCCGTCAGCCCCGCCAGCAGCCAGAGCCGGTACCACAGTTCGCGGGACGTGGCGCTCATCGCGCGCCGGCCCCGGGCACGTGCGGATGCCGGCACTTCGGGCAGAACCTGGCATTGGACGGCATCGGGGCCCGGCACTGCGCGCAGTCCACCAGACCCGCCACCGGCACCACCGGCACCGCTCCCGGCGGCAGGCCGTCCGTGGTCGGGCCGTGGGTGGTGTGGGTGCTGGCGGTGACCAGGTGCTCGAACGCGTCCGCGGTGACGCCCTTGCGCAGCACCACATGCCCGGCGGCCGGGTCGCGGATCTCCACGATCCGCTGGAGTTCGGCCAGTTGGCGCTGGGCGCCCAGCTCGTGGGCGAGGGCCACCGCGACGCCGAGCAGCCGGAGGACCTCGTCGTCCCGGTCCAGCCGGAACGCCTCCGCGGCCTGCGCGGCGGTCTCGCCGAGCCGCCGGTACTTCTCGAAGTGCTCGTCCTCCTCGTTCTCGGCGGCGGCCAGCACCGGATCGGCGGTCCAGCGCACCTCGCAGGCGACGGCCGGCGGCAGCGCCACCTGCGCGGCCCTGCCGTACCGTTCGGGGCCGGCGGGCAGCGCCACCGCCACCGCCGCCGCCTGGAGGTCCTCGTCCAGCGCGCGCCCGGCCGGGTCCACGGTCAGGCAGAGCTGGAACCTGCGCACCTGGTTGCCCCAGGCCCGGGTGGTGAAGGCGACGGCGGTCCCCATCTGCCGCTGTGGCAGGGCGAGTTCATGGGGGAAGGTCTGGCGCAGCCAGCGCAGCGTCGCGCCGGGGGATGGCGTCACCCTGATCTCCAGCTCCGGCAGCGGCCTGGCCAGCAGGTCGGCGACCAAGGCGGTGTAGGCCGCGGGCAGTTCGGACTCCTCGTGCACCGCGTCGGCGCTGCCGTGCAGCCGCCGGGTGACGTCGATCAGCACCCGCGCGTCCCAGTCTCTGCCGATACCCCAGGCGTCGCACAGGAAGCGGCCCTCCCAGGTGTCGAGCACCCCGGCGAGCGGGTTGTGGTCGTCGTGCTCGTTCTTGCCGTCGGTGAGCATCAGTACGTGCGGGATCGGGGCGGCCTGCTCGGCGAGCAGGGTGCCGGCCAGGTCGAGCCAGTTGCCGACGCAGGTGCCGCCGGTGGGCTGCATCGCGTAGACCGCCCGCGTCGCCTCCGCCCTCGCCCGCGCCGACGCCGGGCGCATCGGGCCGGACGGCGGGTAGACGGTCGCCGCGAACTGGGTGCCGCGGACCACCGCGAAGGGCGTGCCGTCCGGCAGCGCCCGCAGCGCGGCGACCGCGGCCTGCCGGGCGGCGTGCATCTTCCGCTCCGGGTGGTTCATCGAGGCCGAGCAGTCCACGACGAGGACTTCGGCGAGACCGGAGCCGGGCCCGGAGCGGGGGCCGCTGTGCGGGCCGGGGTGCGGGCCGGGGTGCGCACCGACGGGGCCGGCGGCGGTGTCGGGGAGGCCGCGGACCGCTACGGTCAGGATGGCGTGCAGGTCCTGCGGGCCGGCCTCGGCGGCGAGGTACGTGCGCTGGCTGACGGTGAGTTCGACGCTGGGGTTGGCCGCCCCCGCACCCGCCCCCGCCCCCGCGCCCGGGACCTGGTCCTGCGGCGGGTCCCCTTGCCGGCCGGGGACTCGTTCCGTACGGCGCGGACCGGCCGGGACGGCGCCGCCGTCGCCGTCCCGGCCCGCGCGCCCGCTCGTGCTCCCGTGCGTGTCCACTGCTGCCTGCCGCTCCTCACCGTTTGCATCGGTCCGTACGTCGGGTCGTTCAGGTCGTTCAGGTCGTTCGGTCGTTCAAGGTCGAGGGGACGTCGAGCCGGGTGCGTACGCCCGCTCGCCGGCGGGCGTCAGAACCTGCTCTCCGGCCGGACGGCGTACGCGCGGTCGAGGAGGGCGCCGTGCTCGGTCGCGTCGCGCCCCTGCTCGGCCAGACCGTGCAGCGACGCGTGGAGCAGCACGGCAAGGTCGCGTCCGCTGGCCGCGCCCGCGAAGAGCGGGCCGGGCGGCAGCGCGGGGAAGGTCCGGTCGAGCCAGGTCTCGTCGGGCACCGGGGCCGCCGCCCGCCGGCCGGGGACGGGCAGGCGGCCCGGCAGCCCGCGCAGCCACCGCAGGAAGCCCGCGGCCGTGGCGGGGCCGTCGTCCGGGTCCGGGGCGGCGGCGCGCGGCGGTTCGGGGACCCGCCCGCCGGCCGCCCCGCGCCGCCGCGCGTACTCCTGCTCCCGCACCTCCGCGACGAGCCGGTCCCGGGCCGCGCCCGGGGGCTGCTCGGCCGTCCGCTCGGCGGCGTCGCGCAGGTCGGCCGCGGTGGGGTCGGCACCCGGCAGCCGCCCGGCGAGCACCCGGATCATCGCCACCCGCGCGGAGTCGTAGTGCCGCGAGGTGGACGGCACCTGGCCCAGCACCTGGACCGCGGCATTGCGCCGGCCGGCCCGCAGGTGGCCGCGGGCCAGCCCGAAGGCCGCGCTGACCTGCGCGCGGTCCCGCTCCCAGACCGCTTCGTAGTACTGGCGGACGTCCTCCTCGGCGTTGCCCAGCCGCTCCGCGCAGTAGCCGAGCGCGAGCTTGGGTGCCCACTCGCCGGGCACGATGTCGTAGACCGCCTCGAAGTAGCCCTGGGCGGAACGCACCCGGCCGGCCATCAGCTCGCCCAGTCCGCGGTGCCAGGCCAGCCGCCAGTCGTACGCCCCGACGTCCGGGCCCAGCAGCCGTTCCGCCTCGCCGAGCCACACCGCCGCCTCGCCGAGCGCCGGTTCGCCGCCGCGCCACAGGAAGCCGCGGCACAGCCACAGCGCGACCTCGACGGTCCGCAACGGCGGGTCGTTCAGCACCCGTTCGGCGACGCGCTCGGGCACCGCCTTGCCCAGCCGGCCGAGGAAGACCACGGCGCCGTCGTCGGGGTCCGGGATCGGCGCGGGCAACGCCCGTGCCACGTCCTGGGGTTCGGGCGCACCGAACTCCAACTGCGGTGCGGCGCCCACCTGGTGCTCGGCCCGGCCGGTCCAGTAGCCGGTGCCGGGGGCCTCGCCGAGCGCCGCGCCGAAGGGCACCGCGGCCGGCTCGAAGCGGGTGGAGCGCTCGGGGTGCCGCTCATGCCGGTTGAGCGCGCGGTGCTCCCGCAGCACCTCCCACAGCTGCCGGGACATCTGCGCCGCCGAGGTGAAGCGGGCGGCCGGGTCGTCATGGGTGGCGCGGGCGATCAGCCGGTCGAAGGAGCGCTCGGCCAGCCCCGCGGCCGGCACCGCCTTCTCGTACAGCTCGCGCAGGGTGCGCCCGACGGTGAACAGGTCGCTGTCGACGTGGAAGCCGCGGCTGCTCAACTCCCGTGCCCGCGGCGCGTACTTGCGGGTGTACGACAGCCGGGTCCTGCGGTCGTCCTTGCGGCGCACCGCACCGAGGTCGATCAACTTGATCTGCCGGCCGTAGTGGATGACGTTCGCGGGCTTCATGTCGCAGTACAGCAGCCCCTGGTCGTGCAGGTACTCCAGGGCGCCGAGGATCTTGCAGCCGTACGTGACCACGTGGTCCAGCGCGAACGGTTCGCCGAACAGCTCGGTCAGCTCGTCGGGCGGGGAGGTCAGCAGCAGGTTCAGCGGGCGACCGGCGACGTACTCCATCACGATGTAGTCGGTCGGTTCGGTCTCGCCGGGGGCGAGGTGCTTGCGCGAGGAGATGACGCCGACCACGTCCCGGTGGTGCAGCGAGGCGAGCGAGCGCATCTCCTCGACCGCGCGGCGGCGGGCGATCGCGTCGCTGTTGTTGATCTGCGCCTTGAGCACCACCCGCAGCCCGGCCAGCTCGGTGTCCTCGGCGAGGTACACCCAGCTGGTGCCGCCCGGGGTCAGGTAGCCGAGCACGCGGTACGTCTGCCGGCTCGCCTCGCCGATCTCGTCGCCGACCCGCAGCTGCGGGCGGAAGGAGTACGGGGTGCCGCACTCGGGGCAGTAGCCGTGGTCGGGCGGCGGCCCGCCGTCGTAGGCCAGGCCGATGGTGCCCGGGCACTCCGGGACGCCGCACGGCCGGCCGCCGACCGGCGGCGGGCTGGGCTCGCGGGCGATGCTGGCGAGCGGCGGCGCGGGGATGTCCGGCAGCGGGACGAGGCCGTCGCTGTCGAGGGTGTCGGGGTTGGGGACGGCGGGAGCGGGCGCCAGGTGCGGGCGGACGGCCTCCCTGGCAGCTTCCTCTGCGGGCGGCCCGGCGCTCCCCCCGGCGGCGGCGCGGCCACGGCTGCGGTCGCGCTCGCGGTCCCGCTCCTGCTGCGGTTCCTGCCGGTGCTCGGTGCCGCGCCGCTGGGCGAGCTGGCGGCGGACCCGGCTGCGGATGCTGTCGGTCCGGCCCGACTCGGCGTCGGGAACGTCGCCCGCGCGCTCAACGGCAGCCGCGGGCACTGGTGTGGGGGGCGGCACGGACGTGGAGACGGACGCGCCGAAGGGCACGGAGGAGGAGTGGCCGGCGCTGTGCGGCTTGCGGGAGCAGACGTCGCAGTAGCCGGTGGACATCAAGGTGCCGTCGCATCCGGGACGCGGGCAGCGTACGGGCCGTTCGGTCACGGGCGCGGCTCGCCTCCCTCCTGGTCCGGTCCCTCCGTCGGCGGTCTGTCCATCGGCGCATCGTCGTTCGGGGGCGGGTCGTCGTCCGGGGGCCGTGTGTCCGTCGGCCGTGTGTCCGTCGGCGGGGCGTCGTCCGGGGGCGGGTGGTGCCCGCCCAGCCGGTCGATGAAGTCCGTGTACTCGCGGACCGCGGCCTCCGCGGCCACCAGGTCGCAGGGCCTGGCGTGCAGCAGGTCGCGCGCCGCCCCGTAGCGGTCCTCGGCGGCCAGGTCCTCGCTGTCCACCGCCTGTTGATGGAGCACCTGGTAGGAGTCGAGGCGGCCGATCAGCTCCGCACGCCGCTCGATGAGCGGGTCGAGGCGTTCGACGGCTTCCCGCAGGTGCCGTTCGGCCCGCGCCGCGACCCGCTCGAACCGGCCCAGGTCCGGGTGTTCGCCGCGGCCCGTGGCCACGCCGAGCGCGCCGGCCATCGCGGCCCGCACCGCGTAGGCCCTGACCAGGGCGTCCAGTGCGCGGTCGCAGTCGGCGCGCACCACCGCCATCCGCTCGTGCAGGGCGTCGGCGAGCGTGCCGGTGATCTCGGTCAGCGCCTCCACCAGCCGCGCCTGCCGCTCCTGCGCCGGCTCGATCACCAACTGGCTCTGCGCGCGGGCGATGCAGGCACCGTCGTGGCGGAAGACCAGCAGCATGCGGACGCCGTGCAGGCGCAGCCGGTCGAGCAGGCCGAGCAGCGTGTCGGGGTCGGCCGCCTCGTCCACCCCGACCACCACGAGGGTGAGGGTGGCGGGCGCGGCGAGGATGCGCTCGACGGTGGCGTCGTAGCCTGTCCCGCCGAACTCCTCCAGGCCCTCCGGGAGTACGCCGAGCCGGTCGGCGACACGCTCGGCGACCCAGCGGGTGCCGCGGCCGGTCGCGTCCAGGGCGAGGTCGAGGAAGCCGGGGGCGGTGGCGGGTTCGGTGGCGGGTCCGCGGACGGGTCCTCGGGCGGGGGCGGTGACCGGAGTGGCAACCGGCGCGGCGGCCTGAGCGGCCGGACTGCCGTTGGCCCAGGCGCCTTTGACCGGACCGGGGGCGGACGCGCCGGCCGGGCCGGACCGTTCGCGGTCGGCGAGCAGGAGTGCGCGGCGGAGGGTGGCCGCGCGGAGCAGGTCCTCGGCACGGACCCGGCTGATCTTGACCTGGCGGCCGTCGCCGGGGCGGCGGGCGGTGCGGACCCGGTGGTGCGGCGCTGCGGGCGGACCGGCGGGCGTACGCGCCCCGCGCCCGGCCCGGTCGGCGTGGTGGTCGGGGTGCCGCTCGCCCCGCGGGTCACCGACGAACCACTGCGCCAGGCGGGCCGCGAACTGCGGCTCGTACGCGGCCGGTTCGGGCCCGCCCGGGTCGTCGCCGTCCGCGACATGCCCACCCGGTGCCGGTCCGCCGACCCGTAAGCGTTCGTCGACCGCCGGCCAGCCCCTGGTCCAGTCGGCCGCGCGCGGCAGGTGGCCGGCGACGGTCTCCGCCGGGCTCAGACACGGTCCCGCGCGGTCGGCCCCGGCCTCCCCGGGCAGCACCACTCCGACGATCTGACCGGTGACGGCGTCCACGGCCCCCGCGCCGCCGAAGCCCGCGTCGAACCGCTCCGCCGGCGCCAACCGGACCCGCCCGTCGGCGCCCACCGCCACCGCGCCGGTCTCCGCGGCCAGCCACCGCCCGGCGCCGTCCGCGGCCGGGAAGCCGTAGATCCGCACCCGGCGGCGCGGCACGGACAGCCGGTGCGGCGCGCTCGCGGCGCCCGCCGGGCCCGGTCGGTGCAGCCGCAGCAGCGCTACCCCGCCCGCACCGGCGGCACAGACGTGTTCGGCCACCGCCCGCCGGGACGTGACGCGCGGCGCGGCGAACTCCGCGGTGACGTACTCCCCTTCGACGACGGCTCCGGCATGTGTCAGCACCCACTCGGGGGCGACCAGCACCCCGGACCCCGCGATCGTCCCGTCGCTCCTCCGGACGCGCACCGCCCACGGCGGCGCCTCCTCGGAGCCCCGGCCGCCGACTCCCCCTTCGGCTTCCATACCCGGCACTCTACGCCTGACGGCCCATCATGTCCGCCCGTCGGACCGGACCTTCACCCGCCGGGTCCGACCTTCGCCCGCCGGACCGGACCTCCGCCCTGCGGCCCGGTCGGACGGGCCGGGTCGGACGGGCCGGGTCGGCGTCGGCAGGGTCAGGCGCCGCACATCCGAAGCGCGGTGGCCGTGCACAGCTCCTCCGCCTCGGCGCCGGTGAGCCGGCCCGCCGCCGCCTCCTCCATCGCGGTGTGCTGGAGGCCGAGGATCGCGGCGGCCAGCCAGGCCGCGGGCAGCCCGGCGTCGAAGTCCCCGGCGTACTGGCCGCGCCGGATCAGCTTGGCCAGGCGCGGCGGCACGTAGTCGTGCGGGTCCGGGGCGGGGCGCGGCACCCGGGCCGCGGCGGCGTGCGTCAGCAGGGGGTAGCGCTCCAGGAACCGCCACCCGGCGTCCAAGAAGCGGGTCAGCGCCGTAACGGGCGGTGCGGTGTCCAGATCGGCCGCGTCGAGCAGGGAGTTGTACTCCGCGGCGGCGACCTCGACGAGCGCGGCGGTCAGGACGTCCCGCGACGGGAAGTGCGCGTAGACGGTCTGACGGGTGACCCCGGCCCGGGCCGCGATGTCCTCCATGCTCGCGTCCGGCCGCTCGCCGAGCACCACCCGGGTCGCGTCCAGGATGGCGTCGATGCTGCGCCGGGCGTCGGACCGGCGCCTGCGGGGCGGCGTCGCGGTGTCGTGCGGGGCGTGCGGGTCGGCCATGCCGACGACGATATACGGCCGGTTCCGCCCCACCGAAACCTTGACAGACCGTAAGAATTGTCGAACTCTTACGGCATGTCAAAGAATAACGGGGACAG
This sequence comes from Actinacidiphila sp. bgisy144, assembly GCF_057708105.1. Taxonomy (NCBI): domain Bacteria; kingdom Bacillati; phylum Actinomycetota; class Actinomycetes; order Kitasatosporales; family Streptomycetaceae; genus Actinacidiphila; species Actinacidiphila sp. bgisy144. The sequence goes on from NZ_JBYIRM010000003.1 coordinate 145,056, forward strand.
CGGCCGCCCAGCGGTCGAAGCGCGCGGCCTGGTCAAGTCCTACGGCGGCCACCGGGCGTTGGACGGCATCGACCTCACGATCCGGCGCGGCCAGGTATTCGGTTTCCTCGGCCCCAACGGAGCCGGCAAGACCACCACGATCCGCATCCTCGCCACCCTGGCCCGCCCCTCCGGCGGCACCGCCCGCGTGCTCGGCCACGACGTGGTGGCCGGCGCCGACGCGATCCGCGCCCGGGTGGCCGTGACCGGCCAGTTCGCCTCGCTCGACGAGGACCTGACCGGAGCCGAGAACCTGCGGGTGCTCGGCCGGCTGCACGGCCTGTCCCGCGCAGCCGGGCGGCGCCGGGCGGACGACCTGCTCGCCGCGTTCGAACTGACCGAAGCGGCCGGTCGGCCGGTCGGCGGCTACTCCGGCGGGATGCGCCGCCGGCTCGACATCGCCGCCGGGCTGCTCGTCACCCCCGAACTGCTCTTCCTCGACGAGCCCACCACCGGTCTCGACCCGCGCAGCCGCACCCAGGTCTGGGAGTTGGTCCGCCGGATCGCCGCCGCGGGCACCACGGTGCTGCTCACCACCCAGTACCTCGAAGAGGCCGACCGGCTCGCCGAGCGGATCGCGGTGATCGACGCTGGCCGGATCGTGGCGGAGGGCACCAGCGCGCAGCTCAAGGCGCGGGTCGGCGCGGGCACGCTGCGCGTGCGGCTGCTCGACGGGGCGCAGCGCTCCCGGGCCCAGGAGATCCTGACCGCCGTCTTCGCCGGGGCGGCGGTACGGTCCGGCGGCGATCCGCTCACCTTGTCCGTGGCACCGGCCGCCCCGGCGGGGTTCCGGGAGGGCCAGTACCAGGACGGTGCCGGCGGCGCGCCCTCGGCCGCCGAGGTGAGTCGGCTGATCGGGCACACGATGATCCGCCTCGCCGACGCCGGGGTGGGCGTCGCCGACCTCACGTTCGGGCAGCCCAGCCTCGACGAGGCGTTCCTCGCGCTGACCGGCCGCCGTGCCGGTCGGAGCGCCGCCGGCCAGCCCACCGTGGGGCAGGACACCGAGGGCCAGGACACCGTGGGGCAGCAGGAGGTGGCCGTATGAACCCGTCGCTCCCGGCTCCCGCCACCGCGACCGCCTCGGCCACCGATCCGATCGACGTCCTGCTCGCGGCGGGGCGGACCTACCGGCGCGCGTCCGCGCTGACCGCCTCGGCCGCCTTCGGCCGGCGCGCGGTGCTCAAGTTGGCGCACGACCCGAAGCAGCTCGTGGACGCGGCGGCCATCCCGGTGCTGTTCACGGTGCTCTTCACCTATCTCTTCGGCGGCGCGATCAGCGGCTCCACCGGCACCTACCTCAAGGTCCTGCTGCCCGGGGTGCTCAGCATGAGCATCGCCATCGTGACGATGTACGGCGGCGCGCGGCTCGCGCAGGACGTACGCAGCGGTGCCTTCGACCGGTTCCGCGGACTGCCGGTCTGGCGCGGTGCGTTCGTCCTGGGCGGCCTGTTCAGCGACGCCGCCCGCTATGTGTTCGCCTCGGCCGTCGTCATCGGGCTGGGCCTGGCCATGGGCTACCGGCCGGGCGGCGGTGCGCCGGGGGTGCTCGCCGCGGTGGTGCTCGTCATCGCCTTCGGGCTCGCGCTGTCGCTGCTGTGGGCGGCGGTCGCCCTGCTGGTCAGAGACCCGGCGGTGGTGGTCAGCATCGCCAACGCGGCGCTGATGCCGCTGTCGTTCGCCAGCAACATCTTCGTCCGGCCCACGGGCATGCCGGGTTGGCTGCGCGCGTTCGTGCGGGTCAACCCGCTCAGCCACCTGGCCGACGCGGCCCGCGACCTGATGAACGGCACCGGCTCCGCCGCCGGGCCGGTCACCTGGTCGCTCGCCGCCACCGCCGTGCTGGTGCTCGTCTGCGCCCCGCTCACGCTGCGGCTCTACGCCAGGAACCGCTGAGACGGCCAGGAACCGCTGAGGCGCGGGGCGCCGGGCGTCAGATCGTGACCGAGTCGCCCACCGGCACGATCTCCAGGGCGACCTGGGTGAGCCCCTCCGGGTTGATGAACCGGGCGGTCGACTGCTGGCCGACCTCGCTGAGCATGATCTCGTGAATCTGGATCAGGCGCCGCGGGGCGACCTCCCTGACGTAGTCCACCGATTCGGCCAGGCTGGTCCACGGCCCGCTGGTGGGCAGCAGCAGGATGCCGACCGGGGCGTCCGGGACGTGGTAAGCGTCGCCGGGGTGATAGATGTCCTCGTCCACCAGGTAGCCGACGTTGGCAACGCGCGGGATGTCGCGGTGGACGACGGCGTGCAGTTCGCCGAAGACGCGGACGTCGAAACCCGCGACTTCGAGCACGTCGCCCGCCGCGACGGCCGTGACCTGGCCGGCGCGGGCCGACCACCGGTCCACCACCGACGCGGGACCGTAGACCCGCAGTTCGGGCCGGGACTCCAGGGCCTTGCCGATCAGCTCCTCGTCGAAGTGGTCGAAGTGGTCGTGGGTGATCAGGACGGCGTCGGCGGCCGCGACCTCCTGCGCCGCCTCGGGGCTGAACGCGCCGGGGTCGAGGACGAGCCGCGCCCCGTCCTTGGCCAGGGTCACGCAGGCATGGGTGTGCTTGGTCAGCTGCATCAGGGGGTCCTCTCGCATATACGTACAGGAGAAACTGTACAGGGTCGCCTACATTGATGCTAGCGTTGCCCCATGCCCCGCTATTCCCGAGGCCCCGCAGCCCGCTCCCCGGCGGACCGACCGGCCGACCGCACGCCCGATCCGGCACCCGATCCGGCACTCGACCCGGCACCCGACCCCGCCGCGGAGCAGCTCGCGGCCACCCTGCGGAGCACCGTCGGCGCGCTGGTCCGCGCCACTCGGGCGGTCGACCGGCTCGCGCCGATCCCGGCGACCGTCCTGGGCCTGCTCGACCGGCAGGGGCCGATGACCACCGCCGACCTCGCGACCCGCCGCGGGGTGCGCCACCAGACCATGGCCGCCACCGTCAAGGAACTGGCCGAGGCGGGCTATGTGAGCGGCGGCCCGCACCCGGCCGACGCCCGGAAGAAGGTTCTCACCCTCACCGCCGCGGGCGCCCGCGCGCTCGAAGCCGACCGGCACCAGCGGGTCGGCGCGCTCGCGCAGGCCCTCGCCGGGAGCCTCGACCGCGAGGAGCGGCGCACGCTGGCCCGGGCGCTGCCGCTGCTCGACCGCGTCGCGGCGGCCCTCGACACACCCGAGGCGGACCGCGACGCCGGCGGCCGTACCGACTGATCCGAACACCCTAGTTTTCATCGATAACGCGATAACCGAATCAACGATCACAAGCTGTGTTATCGTTGATCTCGCCAACCTGAGATCAACGAAAACACGGAGTACGCCATGCCCTTCGCCAACTTCAAGGTTCCCGCCGGCACCCTCGAGCCGGCCCAGAAGCAGCTGATCGTCGACCGCGTCACCGACCTGTACAGCGAGATCTACGGCGACCGCGCCCGCCAGAACACGATGGTGCTGGTGGAGGAGGTCCCCGACGGAGGCTGGGGCATCGGCGGCACCGTCCTGACCTCGGCGATGATCAACGGAAACGAAGACGGGGACGGCGCCGAAGCCGGGGACGGCGCCGGCGCTCCCGCCGACCGCAAGTAGCGCCACCGCGGGGCGGAAGGGCACCCGTCGGGCCCATTACGCTGGCCCTTCCGCCCCGGGCGGCGCGCACCCGCACCCGGGCCCCACCCCGGACCGCGACGGAAAGGAGACGGAGAACCGCCATGACACCCGACACCACCGCGAGGACCGCGAAGGCGGCGAAGGCCGGCCCCCCGGGGACCGGCGAGCCGAAGACCGGCGACCTGCGGGCCCGGATGCTCGAGGCGGCCGAGGCACTGCTGAACGCCTCGCCCGGCAACGACGTCTCCACCCGCGCGGTCTGCGAGGCGGTCGGGGTCACCCAGCCCATCCTGTACCGCCTCTTCGGCGACAAGAACGGCCTGCTCATGGCCCTCGTGACGCACGGCTTCGAGCGCTACATCAGCCGCAAGCAGGCGCTCGAGGCGACCGACGACCCGGTCGCCGACCTGCGCGCGGGCTGGAACGACCACACCGACTTCGCGCTGACCAACCGGGCGCTGTACCGGCTGATGTTCTCGCCGGTCCTGCCCGAAGTGCCCGAACCCGCGAACCGCATCTTCGAGTTGCTCAAGCAGACCCTCGAGCGGTGCGCGGCGGTCGGCGCGGTGAAGATCCCCACCGAGGAGGCCGCGCAGACCATCCTGTCGGCCAACGTCGGGGTCGCCCTCAGCATCCTTTCCCAACCCGAGCGCTTCGCCGACCCGCTGCTGTCCACCCGGGTCCGCGACGCCGTCTTCGCCTCCTGCCTCGACGAGTCCGCGGCGCCCCGCTCCTTCTCCGCCGCCGACGACCCGTCCCGGGCCGCTCTCGCCCTGGCGGCCCAGCTCAAGCAGCAGCCCCCCGCGGCGCTCCACCCCACCGAAACCGCCCTCCTCCTCCACTGGCTCGCCAGACTCCACCCCGCCCCCTGACGGCCTTGTCGTTCTGATGGAGCTCCGGGGCCGACGGCCCTGTCAGCTGCGCGAGGACCGGAAGGACAGCAGCGCGGCACCCGCGAGCACCGCGACCAGGACGACGCTGAAGATGTAGACCGCGGTGGTGAGCGCGAGGTAATGGCTCAGGATGCCGACGCCGACGGCGGGCAGGCTCATGCCCGCGTAGCAGAACAGGAAGAGCCCCGAGATGGCTTCGCCGCGTTTGCCGGGCTCGGCCATTGCCGCGACGGCGCCGATGACGCTCTTGGTCAAGATGCCCGATCCTGCGCCGGCAACGATTCCGGCGACGAGGAAGATCGTCAGGTCGGCGGACTGGACGCCGACCGCGAGCAGCACCAGTCCGGCCACGCCGAGCCCCAGGCCCAGTCCTCGACGCACGCTCGCGCTGAGCGGGTTGGCCGCGGTCTGGGCGATCACGGCGGCGGCCATCAGGACGCAGGCGGCCGCACCGGCGAGCAGGTGACCGGGCCTGTGCAGTACGCCGAGGAGGAACCCTGCCGACAGCGCGGTGTAGACGCCGTTGATCGCGAATGCGGCGAACCCGGCGGCGGCAGCCGCGATGTAGGCGGGGCGGTCGCCGTGGTCGGCGCTGACCCGCTGAGGACGGTAGGCCGGCCGGGAGGTCAGCAGCTCGACGGTCTCGGGAGCGACCGCGACCGCGAGGATCGCGAGCAGGAGAAGGACGCCGAAGACGAGGTAGGGCACCCGCAGCGGGTGGCCGACGTACTGCGCCAACGCACCGGCGATCAGGGGGCCGACGGCGAGCCCGCCGAGGTTGGCGCCGGTGGAGACGATCTCGAACCGATCCGGTCCGGCGTGTGGCCGGTGCGCACGGTGGAGGTCGTGGAGATGGGCGGTCGCGGTCGCGGTGATCATGCCGATGCCCAGGCCGCCGAGCAGCCGGGCCACGATCAGCACGGAAAGCGATGGGCTGGCCAGGAACAGTATGTCGGTGACCAGTTCGAGCCCCAGCGCCGGCAGCAGGATGCGCTTGCGTCCGATCCAGTCCGAGAGGTGCCCGGCCATGATCAGGCTGGTGGCCACGCCGAAGGCGAACACCGCGAAGACCACGGTGACCATCAGCGTCGCGAATCCGTCACGTTGCTGGTACAGGGGGTACAGCGGAGACGGTACGGCGTTGAACGCCATCGCGATCATGAACGCCGCGGCCACCAGCCAGAAGCTCGCTCCGTGGGATGCCGATCCGATACGGGTACCGGCGGAACGGTTCGGGGCGGTGACTGGCGTGGTGGCCGAGGGGGTGGCGCTGCTGGGCGCGCGTGAAGGCACGACGGGACTCCGCGGTTGTAGGGAGGGATGCCTCTACGGTGACAGCTGACCTCCATCAGCGCGAACGAATGATTCCGCTAGCATCGATCTCTCGTCGAGATTGATCTGTCATGCTGACCGCATGGAACTCAGGCAACTGGAATGCTTCGTCGCCGTGGCCGAGGAGGGTTCGTTCACCCGCGCCGCCGCGCGGGTGCATGTGGTCCAGTCCGCGGTCTCGGCGACCATCGCCTCACTGGAGCGTGAGTTGGGCGCGACGCTGTTGGAGCGGACCTCCCGCCGGGTGCGGCTCACCGAAGCCGGCCGCGCGTTCCTCGAGCCGGCCCGCGCGGCACTCGTCGCGGCCCGGACAGCCCGCGACGCTGTCGGCACCGCCACCGGCACGATCGGCGGCACTCTGCGTCTGGGCACGATGAGTTCACTGGCCGGTCTGGACCTACCGCGGCTGCTCGGAACCTTCTACCGCCGCCACCCCGGCGTCGAGATCAGACTGGCCACGTCCGCCGACGGGTCGCCCGGCCTGGTCCAGGCGCTCGATCACGGGCACCTCGATGCCGCCTTCGTCTCCCTCATCGGCCCCCCGCCGCGGGGCCTGCGGCTGGAGCTGGTCGCCTCGACAAGGCTCTTGCTCGCCGCACCCCGGAGTCATCGGCTCGCGCAGCGCACAAGCGTCTCGATCCGCGACCTCGCCCGCGAGGCGTTCGTCGACTTCCCCGCCGGCTACGGCAACCGCGCCGTCGCCGACGAGGCGTTCAAGACGGTCGGACTCGACCGGCAGGTAGCCATCGAGATCACCGACGTCGAGGACGGCGCCACCTACGTACGCAACGGCCTCGGCGTCGCACTGCTCCCGGAGTCCTCCGGCCGTACCGCGTCCGAACTCGTCCACATCCCGATCGCCGACTCGGACCTGCTGTGGAAGATCTTCCTCGCCATGCCCGAAACCCACGCCACCGCCGCGGCGCGCGCGCTCCGGACGCTGGTCGCTCAGGCCGAACAGCCCGAGACACCTGAACCATGATCGCCCCGGCGCCATGCAACGAGCGGATTCCACCGTGGCAGAACGGCAGTCCAGTTCCCGCCCCGCCCTGGACCGCCGCGGCCACCGGCGCCGTCAGCGACCTCCGACCTAGCAGTACACCCTCGACCCCGACCAGGTCACTGCCCTCCACGAACAGATCCCCTGAGGCGCCCGCACCGCAGGCGTCGCCTGGCTGGAGCCAGGGATGCAGCGGGACGCGCGGCCCGGGGCGCGTCAGGACGCGGCGGGGACCTGGACGTCGAGGCCGTGGGACGCGACGAGGTGCGCCGTGCCGTCGGCGAGGCGGTAGCGCAGGCCGACCACGGCCGTGCGCCCGGCCGCGACGTTCTCCGCGAGCACGCGGGACCGGTCGATCAGCAGGTCCGTGGTCATGCGGACGTGCTCGGCAAGGATCTCGTCGGGCCGCACCCGCCCGGCGGCCCTGGCCGCCAGCACGCTGGGGGCCACCCGCTCGACGAGGTCGCGGACGTAGCCGCCCGGGGCCGCGCCGTTGTCGAGCACGGAGCAGGCCGCGCCCACCGCGCCGCACGACTCGTGCCCGAGCACCACGACCAGCGGGCAGCCCAGCAGGTCCACGCCGTACTCGATACTGCCGAGCACCTCGGGGCCGACGACGTGGCCGGCGTTGCGCACCACGAACAGGTCGCCGACGCCCCGGTCGAAGATGATCTCCGCGGCCAGCCGGGAGTCGGAGCAGCCGAAGAGCACGGCGAAGGGGTGCTGCGACGCCTCGGTCTCCGCGCGCCGGGCGGCGTCCTGGTTGGGGTGCTCCGGGGCGCCGTCGACGAACCGCTGGTTGCCGGCCATCAGCAGGTCGAGGGCCTCGCGCGGCGTACTGGTCTCTATCTGCGTCATGGTCAATACCTCACACAATAGGAAGAGTCGGGACCTGGGTCGGCCACGCTGCCGCCCGCCATTCGGCGCCCGCCGACAAGCCCGCCGGCATCCCCGCCGGCACGCCCCCCGGCATCCCCACCGGCACGCCGAGACGGCGGGCGAGCGCGTCCTCGGCGTACAGCCGCAGGGCGCACCGCTGAAGCTGCCCCGTCTCGTACGGCGCGGCGCCGAAGTCGCCACCGGGTTCGGCGAACCGCGCGCCCTCACGCAGATCGCGCCCTGTTCCTGCCATGGGCCCGCGTCCTCTACGGTCTTCGCTGGTCAAGAAGAGCACCCACGGCCGCCCGGAGCGGGGCGCCCGAACGTCCATGGGCCTGTGCATACGGCATCAGACGGCGATCACAGAGATCCCTGCAAGACCATACACGAAGTTTGGTTCGCGTATACGCTCTCCGGAATCACTCACCGTAAGACGGTGCCGCCCGCACCCCGCGCAGCCGGCGGCGGCGCCTCAGAGCTTGCGGCGGTCGCGCGGCTCGACGTAGGGCTCCTCGCCGGGCGGGTGGCCGGCTTCGTGGGCCCGGGCGCGTTCGGACTCCGCGCTGTACTCCAGGCCCAGGAGCAGGGCGATGTTGGAGATCCACAGCCAGATGAGGAAGACGATGATCCCGGCGAAGGTGCCGTAGGTCTTGTTGTAGCTGCCGAAGTTCGCGACGTAGAGCGCGAACAGGACCGAGGCGACGATCCAGATGACGATACTGAGCAGGCTGCCGCGGGTGACCCAGGCGAAGGGGCGCCGGACGTTCGGTGCGGCCCAGTGCAGCACCGCGACCACCAGCGCGAAGAGGATCACCATGACCGGCCACTTGGCGTAGTTCCACACCGTCACCGCCGTGTCGCCCAGGCCCAGGATGCTGCCCGTCTTACGGGCCAGGCTGCCGGTGAACACGATGCCCACCGAGATCGCGGCCAGGACGATGACGAGGAAGACGGTGATCGCGAACCGGACGGGCAGGGTCTTCCACGCGGGGCGCCCCTCACCGATGTCGTAGACGGCGTTCCCCGCCCGCATGAAGGCCGCCACATATCCCGACGCCGACCACAGGGCGACCACGACGCCGGCGATCAGCGGGATCAGGGCCTTGTTGCCGCTGGCCTGCACCTGGCTGACGATGCCGGTCAGGGTGGGGCGGACGGCTCCGGGCGCCACGCTGGTGATGTTGTCGGTCAGCGACTTGGCGGCCGACTTGCTCAGCAGCCCCACGATCGAGACGAGGGCCAGGAGCGCGGGAAAGACCGCCAGGATCGCGTAGTACGTGAGCGCCGCCGCCCAGTCGGCCAGGTTGTCGGCCTTGTACTCCCGCAGCGTGCGCCGGAGGATCGCGCGCGACGAGCCGCTGGGCAGGTCCGACGGCTTCTCGGGGGCCGGCCCGCCCGCCGTCCCGCCCGCTCCGGCCCCGGCTCCCTCGGCCCCCTGGCGGGTGGACCCGGTACGCTCCGGCTCGCCGTCTTCCATCCTGCGCCTCCTTCACCGTGCCGGGCACATGAACGACTACGCAAACATGGCATTTCGACCCTTCGCGCCGGGGATGCCACCCCGGACCGGCGGCGACACTTCCGTGACTTTGCCAGCTTTGGCGTAAGAACGACCGGGTACCCGACCACCGGGGACACGGGCCTCGCCGACCGGTCCACCGACATTCCGGGACACGGGGACGGCCGGCCCGTGCGGGACCGCGGACGCCGACGGACGTCCCACGAGAAGGAGGACCGGTATGAACGGGCCCGACCAGATCGTCCAGGAGCTGCAAGCCACCCTCGACCGCGACCCCGCTCTCGGCGACCTGCTCGTGAAATCGCTGCGCCGGGCAGGGGAACGCGCCCAGGCGGACCTGGACCCCGACCTGCGCGACGCGCTGGACTGGCCGCGGTCCCTGCCGGAGTACTACGACTACCTCCGGGGCTTCATCCGCTGGGTGCCCCGCCAGTCCGACGCTGCGGCGTGGCGGAAGTCGGCTCCGCACGAGCGCTACGCCCAGGAGGTCAGCGACCGGCTGGCGCACTTCTTCTGGCTGGTCGACCAGAAAGTCGACGAGAAGGCGGACTGGGAAGCGGACGGGGGCGGCGCCGCCATCGCCGAGAACAGCGAGCCCTTCCGCGGCTGGCTCACCGCCTTCGCCCGCCAGTGGGGCGGCTTCCTGGACACCCCTGAGTCCTTCAGCCAGGAGGTCCTGGAGTCGTTCCTCCGGGACGCCCCGGAGTACCACGTCGAGGAGTCGTTGGCCGGCGGCAGGCCGAACATGCCCAGCGGCTGGCTGACGTTCAACCAGTTCTTCGCCCGCGAGCTCAACCCCGGGCTGCGGCCCATCCGCGACCCCGCGGACAACCTCGTCGTGACCTCACCGGCCGACTGCCAGTTCCAGCACTCCTACGGCATCGACGAGGCGTCGAACATCCCCCGCACCACGGTCAAGGGCACGCACCACTACGGGAACATCCGGCAGCTGATCGAAGGCAGCCGGTACGCCGACGCGTTCGCGGGCGGCTCCTTCACCCACTACATGCTGCCGCCCTCGGCCTACCACCACTACCACGTGCCCGTCTCCGGACTGGTCAAGGAGTCCTTCGTGGTCAGCGGCAAGGTCTTCATGCAGGTCGACCTCGAGGACGGGCAGCTCGCGTCCAAGGACAGCGCGAAGAGCGGCTACGAGTTCTCCCAGACCAGGGGCGTGCTCGTCCTCGACACCGCGGAGTCGGAGCACGGGAACCTGGGCCTCGTCGCCGTCGTCGCGGTGGGCATGGCCCATGTCGCCTCCGTGAACCTCACCACCGTCGAGGGCACCCGCGTCACCAAAGGCGAGGAGTTCGGCTACTTCCAGTTCGGCGGCTCCGACATCATCGTCCTCTTCCAGGACGGCGCCGCACCCGACATCGACACCAGCCAGGACTTCCGCCACGTCGGCTCCGTCATCGCCCGCTGCCGACCGGCCGCCTGAACCGGTCGCAGGGGTGGCCGGGCTCCGGCGGCGGCGGTCGGCGCGCGGCCGGAGCCCGGGCCCGGTCACATACGGGTGGCGTGCTGCGGTGTGCGCGGGGTGGCGGGGAGGCCCGCGGAAGAGGAACGGCCTTGCGTCCAGCCGTGGTCGGCGGGGGCGAACCGCTCGAAGGTGTGGCTGAAGTACCAGTCGGTCTGCGCCACGCCGGAGCACGCGCCCGCGCCCGCCGTGCCGGGGCAGGTGCCGTTGTCCCGCTGGAGGGCCCAGAAGGAGAGGGTGTTGATCCGCTTGGCGGCGGCCCAGTGCTCGACCGTGGCGGCGTCCGCCGTGGTGAACGTCTCCGCGGCGCCGAAGTCGTCGATCCCGGGCATCAGGGTGACGCCGATCCGGCTCCACAGCCGGGACGACGGCTCCGCCGGGTAGAGCGCGGTGAGTTGGTCGTGCAGGCCGGCCGCGGCGGTCTCGGCGTCGGTCGCCATCTCGTGCGCCGCGCCGTCGTAGTAGTCGAACGCCATGATGTTGACGACGTCCACCCGTGCGTGGTTCTTGACGGCGTTCTGGAGCACGGCCAGGCCGGTGGCGCCGAGGCCGGTCGTCGTCGTCGGCAGCGTGTAGGAGAACTGGACGCTGCGGTGGGTGCGTCGGGCCCAGCTGTCGACCAGGGCGATCGCCTTGTTGCGGCGGTCGATGCCCGCGGTGTCGGACAGGGCGTCGACTTCGACGTCGAGGTCGATCCGGCTCACGCCGTACGTGGCGAACAGGCTCTCGTAGACCGCCGCGATCGACTTGACGTCGGTGCAGCTGTCGGCGATGTCGGTGCCGGTGCTGTCCGCCGCGTAACCGCCGAACGACGGGATGGCGTCGCCGCCGCGCGCCTGGAGGGCCGAGATGTCCTTGCCGTAGACGGACTTGGACACCGGTGTCGTGGGGTCGCCGTTCCAGGTCGCCGTGCAGGAACCGGCCTCGGGCGTCTGGAGGAACGCCAGCGTCAGGTACGCGTTGTGGGACGCGGCCGCGAGGGCGGCCGGGCTGCCACCGGAGTACGTCTCGTAGTACGGCGCGACCACGTGGGCCGGCAGGGTCGTTCGGGGAGCCGGGGCGGCGGCCTGGGCGGTGCCTCCTCCCGTCACCACCAGTCCGGCGGACACGGCGGCGGCCGCCGCGGCGGCCAGCAACGCGCGAACAGGTCCAGTTCGTCTCATCAACGCTCCCACCACAGGAAGTAGAGCCAGGACACACCAGCGGAACAGCACGGGGCCCGGACGCCGAGGGACGTCCGGGCGGTTTCGTCGGGCCTCAACGGCCAACAGAGCGAGGGGAGTCGACCCGATCGCGCGCGACTGCGCCCATATTTGGTCTAGGCCAATGATCTGTCAAGGGCCGGCGGCGCGGACGCGCGATCACGATTCGGTACGGGGGCCGGTGCGCGTACGTCCGTACGCCGTCGTTTCAGCCCGCGCTCTCGATGCGGGCGAGCACCTTGTCGGAGATCCGGTGCAGCGTCGACAGTTCGTCCGGGTCCAGGACGTCGACGAACAGGTCCAGCACGCGGGCCACGTGTCCGGGCGCCGCCTCCGCCAGGTAGGCGTGGCCGGCGTCGGTCAGGATCGCCTGGGTGTAGCGCCCGTTGCGCGGATCGGGCTCGCGGCGCACGAACCCGCGGTTCTCGAGCCGGCCGACCATGTGGGACAGGCGGGACAGTTCCGTGTTGGCCATGACCGCGAGCTCGCTCATCCTCATACGGCGCTCGGGCTGGTCGGACAGGTGCGCCAGCACGTGGTACTCGATGAAGCTGAGCCTGGCGTCCTGCTGGAGCTGCGACTCCAGCGCCGCCGGCAGCCGCTGGAGGAGCTTCACGAACCCGCGCCACGCCGCCAGCTGGTCGCCGGTGAGCCAGCGCGGCTCGGACGCCTCGGACGCCCCTGGGACAGACATGCGCGCAGTCTACTGGCGCCACCGGAGAGGATGACTTGAATCTTCACGTGAGGCGGACTAGCGTGTGACTTGAACATTCAAGCGTGCCGCGCTCGGATCGCCCGGCCCGCCTCACCTTCGTAGGGACATCCCATGACCAACCTCAAGATCGCCGTCATCCTCGGCAGCACCCGCCCCGGCCGCAACGGCGAAGCGGTGGCGAACTGGGTGCTGACCAAGGCCAAGGAGCGCGCCGACGCCGACTACGAACTGATCGACCTGCTCGACTACCCGCTGCCGCACCTGGACGAGGCCGTGCCCGCGAGCCGGGGCGCGTACACCAGCGACCACACGAAGGCCTGGTCCGCCAAGATCAGGGAGTTCGACGGCTACATCTTCGTCACCCCGGAGTACAACCACTCCACCTCGGGGGTGCTGAAGAACGCCATCGACTACCTCTACACCGAATGGAACAACAAGGCCGCCGCCTTCGTCTCCTACGGCTCGCTCGGCGGAACGCGGGCGATCGAGCACCTGCGGGCGATCGCGAGCGAACTCCAACTGGCCCACGTGCGCCAGCAGTTGTCGTTCTCGTTGTTCACCGACTTCGAGAACTTCTCGGCGTTCAAGCCCTCCCCGGTACACGACGACGCCGCCTCCGTCCTGTTCGACCAGCTCGAGTCCTGGGCCCGCGCACTCACGTCCGTGCGGAGCTGAACCCCGGTGCGGCTCTACGGTCTTGAGGAGCACTTCGTCACCGCCGACGTGGTCGAGGCGTGGCAGCGGCACGACCCCCGCCTCGCCGCACCGATGATGAAGTGGGCGGTCGCCAGCGACATCACGCCGGCGCTGCTGGACCTCGGCAGCGAGCGCGTCACCGCGATGGACGACGCCGGGATCGACGTGTCGGTGCTGTCCCTCACGACGCCGGGGCTGCAGGACCTCGACCCGGCCGAGGCGGTCGCCCTCCAGGCGCCCACGAACGACGCGATCGCCGCCGCCGTACGCCGCCACCCCGGGCGGTTCCAGGGGTTCGCGGCGCTCGCCACCTCCGCCCCGCGCGCCGCAGCCACCGAACTGCGGCGCGCGGTCACCGAGTTGGGGCTCAACGGCGCGCTGGTCAACGCGAACTCCCGGGGCCGGGCGCTGGACGCGCCCGAGTTCTGGGACATCTACGAGGCTGCCGAGGATCTGCGCGTACCCGTCTACCTGCACCCCAGCGTCCCGTTCCCGGCGGTCACCGGGGCCTACTACCGCGGTTTCGGCCCGCCGGTGGACGACATGCTGGCCACCGGCGCGTTCGGGTGGCACTACGACGCCGGGCTGACCGTGCTCCGGATGATCATCGCCGGCGTCTTCGACCGGTTCCCCGGGCTGCAACTCGTCCTCGGGCACTGGGGCGAGGTCGTGCTGTTCTACCTCGACCGCATCGCGGCCATGGACAAGCTCACCGCGCTGCGACGCCCGATCGCCGAGTACTTCCGCTCGAACATCTTCATCACCCCCGGCGGCATCTCCAGCCACAGGTACCTGCGGTGGAGCCTGGAGACGGTCGGCGTCGAACGGATCATGTACGCCTCCGACTACCCGTTCAACCGGGAGCGCGCCGGGTCCGCGCGGCGCTTCCTGGAAACGGCGCCGATCACCCAGGCCGACCGCGAGCGCATCGCCCACCGGAACTGGGAAGAGCTCATCGCCGGTATCCGTCGCTGACCGATCCTGAAGGGAGCACCGCACGTGAGCGAGTCCCGAAGCCGGCTACAGGTCGTGTTCGCCGACCTGCGCCGCGCCGTCGACGACGTCATCCTCAAACACCAGGTCACCCTCGAGGAGTTGCTCGCCACCATCGAGTGGCTCCAGCAGGTCGCCGACGCCGGCGAACTGCCGTCCGCGAGCATCTTCTTCTACAAGACCGTCCTCAAAGGAACCGTGGGCGCGACCTACGCACACCCGGAGAAGGACGGCGCGAGCCACTGGGAGATGGAAGGCCCCGCCCACCGCCCCGGCGCTCCCGTCCTGCACAGCCCGGCCGTACTGCCCATGCGCCCCGACGAACCCGGCGAACCCCTCGTCGTCTCCGGGACCGTACGCACCACCACCGGCGCCCCGCTGCCCGCAGCAGCCCTCGAGATCTGGCAGATCGACGCCGACAACGTCTACTCCGGCATGGACAGCAGCGACTTCGCGCCGCTGAACATCCCCAACGACGCCACCGGCGTCCCCGTCGACAACCTCCGCGCCCGGATCATCGCCGACGCGGAGGGCCGCTACGAGTTCCGCACGGTGATGCCCGGCACCGAGACCTTCGGCCTGGCCACGGACAGCCCGCTCGCCGCGCTGACCCGGGCGTTGCGCCTCCAGGGCATGCGACCGCTGCACATCCACGCCATCGTCTCCGCCGACGGATGCCTGCCGCTGACCACCCAGATCTACTTCGACGGCGACCCCCTGGTCGCCGGGACCATCGAAGGCGACGTCCCCGCCGACGCGGTCAAGGCGACCACCCGCCACGACGATCACCGCGCACGCGGCCTCGACCGGCCGTACCGCACCCTCACCTACGACTTCGTCCTGCGCCCCACGGCTCCGTGAACGGCGCCGACCCCGCCGGCCGGGCGCCCACGTCCGTCTCCCCCAAGTACCCAGCGAGGGCACGTATGAATGCTGCTGCCGACCCCGCGGCCGCCTACGACCGCTTCATGACCGAGCAGGCTCCCGCCAGCCGCGGTCAGCGCCCCTGGACGCCGGCCGACGGCCCGATGCCCGCGCTCTACCTCAGCCACGGCTCTCCGGCGCTGTTCGAGGACGCGCCATGGATGAGCGAACTGTTCGGCTGGGCGCAGGCGCTGCCCAAGCCGACCGCGATCCTGATCGTCAGCGCGCACTGGGAGTCCGCGCCGCTCAGCCTGTCGGCGACAGGCCCGAACACGCCGCTGGTCTACGACTTCGGAGGCTTCGCCCAGCGCTACTTCCGGATGACCTACGCGACACCGGACGCCGGCGCGCTGGCCGCCCGCGTCAGGGCCTCGCTGCCGGACACCGAACCGGTCCACCAGCAGGCCCGCCGCGGCCTGGACCACGGCGCGTGGGTCCCGTTGAAGACCATGTACCCCTACGGCGACGTGCCGGTCCTCCAGATGTCCCTCCCCACCCACGACCCCGCCCGGCTGATGGACATCGGCCGCCGGATGCGGGGTCTGCGGGAGGAAGGCGTGCTCGTGATCGGGTCGGGCTACATGACGCACGGGGTCCCCTTCCTCACCCGGGAGCAGTTCGTGCACAACGTCGTGCCGTCCTGGTCCGCCGACTTCGACGCCTGGGCGGCCGACGCCCTCGCCCGCGGCGACGTGGACACCCTGGCCGGCTACCGCGGCCTGGCCCCGGCGGTGCACTTCGCGCACCCCACCGTCGAGCACTACACGCCGATGTTCGTCACCCTCGGAGCCGCGACCGACCCCGAGACGCCCGTCCGGATGACGGTCGAGGGCTACCGGTTCGGCCTGTCCAAGCGGTCCTTCCAAGTCGCCTGACAGGCCAGGCGCCGGCCCCGGAGCCGGGACTCCGGGGCCCTGAGCCGCGCTCTACCGGGCCGCGCCGTCCGGATAGGCGGCGGTCGCCTGGATCTCGACGAGGAGTTCCGGGCTGGCGAGGCCGCTGACCCCGATGATCGTCCAGGCGGGGTAGGGAGCCTTGACGAGGCGCTGCTTGGCCGCGAGGAAGCCGGACATGTTCTCGCGGATGTCGACGTGGTAGCTGGTCACGTCCACCAGGTCGCCGAGGTCGAGGTTCTCCAGCCGGAGAATCTCCTCAAGGCGCCGGATGGCGAGCTCGGTCTGCTCCTCGGCGCTCTCCCCGGGGACGCCGTCGGGGCGGCGGCCGATCTGGCCGGAGATGAACAGGTGCCCGTGCGAACGGACCGCGGGGGCGTGGCCGAAGCGCGCGAAGGCGCTGGTGGTCCCTCCGAAGACCGGCGAGTTGTCGGGAACCTCTACGGGGTGGATGGGCATTGCGGTGTGTCCGTTTCTCTGGTGTCCGGGCCGACTTCCGGGTCGGCCTTGCTTTGCGCCCGGCCGGGCAGGGCGGGTCAGTTGCCCCATCGGGAGGAGTCGCAGGCGCGCTCCATCCGGGTCCGGCCGAAGGTCTCGCGTTCGCGCAGGAACTCACCGGGTATCGCGTAACGCGGGCCGTTCTTCGGGTTCTTGGCGGCTTGCGCGACGATCGCGTCGGTGAGTGAGCGGATCATCTCCAGTCGCGGGTAGGCGGTGTGGACGAGGTCGGCCTGCTCGTCGCTGAGGACGTCGGCATAGGTGTCGCCCATCGGGCCGCCGAAGTCGAGCGCGACGCCTTCGCGTACGAGCAGGCACAGCGTGCCGCGGCGGTCCGCGATGCCCGACGAGGTGTGCAGGGCGATGGCCTGCCAGACCTCGTCGGCGTCCGCCTCGGACCGCCCGTGGTCGAGGAGGAACGCGGCGGCCCGGTCGGCCCCCTCGACCTCGAACCGCTGGGTGTGCGGGCCGTCCGGCGCCACGCCGAGGTCGTGCATCGTGGACGCCGCGAACAGCAGGTCGTCGTCGTAGTCCTGGCCGGCGGTCAGTTCGAGACGCGCGGCAACGAGCCGGGCGAACAGGTAGGTGCGCACGCTGTGGTTGAACACCGAGGGCGATTCCACCGGCTTGATCAGCCGCAGGACAGCGCCGGCGAGCGGTGTGTCGGGCAGCGCGATCAGGTCGGCGGCCGCCTCGGGGGCCACCTGGCTGCGAATCGATCCGGTCATGTCCACCAGGCTGGCAGGCGCGCCCCTGACCAGGTGAGTGGCAATATTGCCTGCTGTCAATAGAATATTGCCATGGCTGCCACGACCACCCACCGAGTCGCTGTCCTGGCGTTGGACGGGGTCACCCCGCTCGACCTGGCGATCCCGGCGCAGATCTTCACCGCCCGCCCGGAGACCCCCTACGAGGTGACCGTGTGCGGGCTCGGCTCCAAGGTGGCGACCACCGCGGGCTTCTCCCTCGAGACCGAAGGGGGCCTGGACCAGGTACGCGCCGCCGACACCGTGATCGTGCCGGGATACGAGCCGGGGAGCGCAACGCCGGCCAGGCCGCCGGAGGAGGTACTCGACGCGCTGGCCCAGGCGCGGGACCGGGGCCGGCGGGTGGTGTCGATCTGCACGGGCGCCTTCGCGCTGGCCGAGGCGGGCGTCCTGGACGGGCTGCATGCCACGACCCACTGGATGCACACCGGCGAACTCGAGCGGAACTTCCCGTCCGTCACGGTCGACCGCGACGTGCTCTACGTCGACCAGGGCGACGTCCTCACGTCGGCCGGAGTGTGCTGCGGCATCGATCTGTGCCTGCACCTCGTACGCCGCGACCTGGGGGCGGTCGTGGCCAACCGGATCGCCCGCGGACTGGTGGCGGCGCCGCACCGCGACGGCGGGCAGGCCCAGTACATCCCGGCTCCCCTCACCGTGGCCGGCGACACCTCGCTCTCCGAGACCCGGGGCTGGGCCCTGCGCCACCTCGACGAGCCGCTCACACTCCGCGCGCTCGCCCGGCACGGGGGCGTCTCACCACGCACCTTCATGCGCCGCTTCGCCGCGGAGACGGGCACCACGCCACTTCAGTGGCTGCTCAGCGCCCGCCTGGGCAGGGCACGCGAACTGCTGGAGACGACGGACCACTCGGTGGACCAGGTGGCCCGGGACTGCGGCCTCGGCACGGCGGCGAACCTGCGTCTGCACTTCCGGCGCACCCTGAACACCACTCCCACCGCCTACCGGCGCACCTTCACCCACTGAGCGGCCCGCGCCGCGCGCTCGGCCGATCGAGGGAGGCGACACCTCCGGGCTCACACCGGGCTCACAGAACGGGCGCCGCTCTGGCGCTCGAACGGCTTCCAACCCTCCGGCTGGCAAAGCTGAATAGCGCTCACGGCGCCCGCAGGCACTCGTAGGCGAAACAGAACGGTGCGCCAGCGCTTGGAACTGGTGAAACGGCTGTTTCGGCCCGGCGGGCACGGAATACATCGGACCCGTCGAGGATTAGCTCACTTGCCGGAAAAAGGGGGGACGATGGCCGAGCTGATGCTGTTTCGGCGGGATGCCGACGGGCGGGACGCCGAGGTGCCCGGTTCGACGGTGGCGCTGGAGCGGGAGTTGCAGAAGCGGGTCGAGGCCGGCCTGGAGGCGATGCTGGGCATTCGGTTCCTGGCCTCGGAGTACCCGACGGGACCGTGGCACCGCGGACGCATCGACACCCTTGGGCTGGACGAGAACGGCAGCCCGGTCGTGATCGAGTACAAGAAGGGCTCCGACAACGGAGTCCTGTCACAGGCCGTCTCCTACCTGGCCTGGCTGGAGTCCGCACATCACGAGGTCGAGGCGCTCGTCCGTAAGGTGCTCGGGGCCGAGGCCGCCCAGACCATCGACTGGCGCCGCCCTCGCATGGTCTGCATCGCCGCCAGTTTCTCCCACCACGACCGCGTGGCGGTGCAGCGCTGCCCGAACTGATCGATCTTGTGCGCTACCGCGTCTTCGAGGACGACCTGCTGAGCCTGCTGCTCGTGGACTCCTCGCCCGGGTCGGCGAATCCCGCTTCATCCCGACGGACCCGACACCGGAGCACACGGGACGTCATCGCGCCGTCAGCTCCCGTGCCGTTGCTGAGCAGCCTGGTCCCTGAGTCTCTGCGGGACTTGTATGCGGAGGTGGACGACGCCCTCACGCGGTGGGGCGAGGTCGAAGTGGCTCCGCTCCGGCACTACATCGCCTACCGGCGGCTGGTGAACATCGCCTCGGTGATCTTCCGCCCGAAGCACGAGGCGATCCTCGTCTACCTCAGGGTTGACCCGCGCACCGTCGTGCTGGAGGAGAACTTCACCCGAGACATGCGCAACATCGGGCACCTCGGGACCGGCGATCTGGAAGTCCGGATAGCGTCGGCAACTGACCTGGAGAAGGCCGAACCGCTGATCAGACAAGCATTCGCAGCCGTCTGACGGCACGCACCTGCCGGGAGTGGAGCCCGCCTCTCACGTGTGAGCTGCCTTCCGCAACGTGACTGCTCAGCTCTGTTGCACCGGTCGAACCGGCTGGCCCTTCCTCGGACGAAGGGCTGCTACTGCTCCTCGCAGGGGCGATGAGGGCCAGGAGGTCAACGACAACGCGGAGATGACCCTCTGGCAGTTGCTACCCCACCCTGGCCATCCGCATGTCGGGGCGTACGAGCTATTCGACCGCCGACGAACGAGAAGCCGAGACGATGGCGACGATCATCCGCCAGCGCATCTACCGCGAACGTGAAGCACCCTCCCGCCGACCGGGCAGGGGCACCGAGAGCTGGGACGCACTCTTCTCACAGGCCATCAGGCGAAGCGCCGACGCGGGCGCGGAGTTCGTCCACGGCCGGGAGCGTTACCGGGCGCGGCCAAAGCCAGGTGTCCGGCCTCGGCGGCGCGCTCGGCCTCTCGTCGAGCAGAGCGGCAGCAAGGCCCACCCGGCCCGACGCGCGGACTCGCTCGACGTCGGGGACGAGCCGGACCCAGGTCTGATCTTGGTGTCGTGAACGGGTCGAATCAGCGGCTAGTCTCGCGCCACTCGGCCAGCGCACTCCGCAGGTCAATCGGAAGTAGGCCGCAGATTGTTCATGAGCAGGCCGAGGGCGAACTCGAAGCGGGCGTGTCCGGTTCCGGAGATCAGCTGGGCGGCATGGCGCCGGGTGAGCGGGTACTCCTCGGCGGGGAGTGCGGTGAAGCGGTCCAGCAACTCCTGATGGCCGAGCGCCCATTCCTGGTCCTGGTGTCGGCGTCGGTGCCGGACCAGCGACTGCTCCAGTGCGTAGGCGCTGACGTAGAGGGACATCGCGTCGCGGGCCCATCCGGCCGTCCTCGGTTCGATGCCGCCCGCGAGCAGGATCGCCAGGATTCCTTCGCCGACACGCAGTGTTTCCAGGTGGGTCGGCACCATGGCCAGCGCGGCGCGCGGGACTCCGGGGTATTTCAGGTACAGGTCGCGGATCTGCGTGTACACCCCGAGCAGTTGCTCGCGCCAGGCGGCCGGGTCCGGTTCGGGGAGCACGACATCGGCGTAGAGCCTGCCGATCAGTAGATCGTCGATGTCGTCCTTGGTGACGATGTGCGCGTACAGCGATGACGGGCCGGTCCCGAGCACGGTGGCGATCCGGCGAACGGTCAGCGCCTCGTACCCCTCGGTGGAGACGACTTCCAAGGCGGCGTCGGTAATCCGTTCGACGGTGATCGGCTTCTTGCGCGGTGCCAGCGCGGAGACCTCCGCGGCGGGGCGGGCGTGGCGCGCTGCACGGCTTCGGTGCGGATCGGCGGGCATACCGACCAGTCTAGCTTGACACGATCTAAGTTCGTTTTGTAGAACTTAGATCGTCAAGACGAACTAAGTTCGTCCCGTCTGCTGGAGGTGTGCGATGCGCGTTGCCGTCGTCGGAGCCGGTCTGGGAGGTCTGGCTCTCGCGCAGGGCCTGCGCGGTGCCGGGATCGAGGCCGAGGTGTTCGAGCGCGATCCGGGGATCGTGGCACGGTTCCAGGGGTACCGGCTGGTGCTGGACCCGGACGGTTTCCAGGCGGTGCGCGACTGCCTGCCGACGCGCTGGCACCGGCTGCTGGACGAGGTCGTCATGGATGCCGCCGTCGAGCAGCTGGTCCTGGACCCGCAGCTGAACGAGGTCGGCAGGCTCGGAGGGGGCCGCAGCGGCATCGTGGTCGACCGGCAGGTGCTGCGGCACCTGCTGCTGACCGGCCTGACCGTGCACACCGACTCCGCGCTGACCGGCTACGACGCGCTGGCCGACGGCACGGTCCAAGCCCGGTTCGCCCGCCGCGGCCCGGCCACCGCCGACCTGCTCGTCGGCGCGGACGGCGTCACCTCCGCGGTCCGCGGGGTGCTCTCACCCCAGACCGTCCCGCACGACACCGGCGTCCGGTTCGTCATCGGCCGCACCCCGCTGACCGACGAGTTCGCCGCCCTGTCCAAGGCATACGGCGCGAAGATCACGGGCAACGGCGTCAGCCTGCTGCTGGGCGCGATGCGCTTCCGCACCCCGCCCAAGCAGGCCGCCGAGCAGCTGGCTCCCGACGTCACACTGCCCGACATCGGCGACTACGTACGCTGGGCCATGATCCTGCCCCCGAAGGGCTCACTGGAAGACCTGACCGCGCAGGACGCCGTGCTGTCCAGGATGGAAGGCTGGCACCCGCAGCTGCGCGCGCTGATCGAGCAGGCCGACCCGGACAACAGCACGCTCCTGTCCATTCGGGTGGTCAAGCCCGGTCAGCGCTGGACGCCCGGCCCGGTCACGCTGCTGGGCGACGCGATCCACGCCACCTCCCCGACCGGCGGCAACGGCGCCAACACCGCCCTGCGCGACGCCGACCTGCTGCGCCGCTGCCTGATCCAGGCCGAAGAAGGCCGCCGAGACCTGCTCGGCGCGGTGGACGACTACGAGCGGCAGATGTTCGAGTACGGCGCCGAGGCCGTGCGAAGCAGTCTGGAGAAGCTGCCCGCCTTCGCCCCCGAGGCAAAGCTCTCCTGACGCCGGGAACAGGTCAGGGGCTCCTGGCCGGGGTCGGCAACCGGGGTCATGCCGACGTTGCGCGCCTCGGAGACCAGCAGCGCGACCGCCGAAGTGGTCAGGTCCCGCATGGGGGTGGTGCCGTCCCCGAGGCGGACGAAGGCTCCGAGGAATCCGGTCCAGGAGTGGACCTCGAACAGCAGGTCCGGCAGGTCGATTTCGAGCATCTTCTCGACCCGCACGCGCGGCCAGGCCGGCGACTTCGGCTCGCCGAGCGCCCCGAGCTTCTCGTTCAGCTCCACCCGGCCGTCCAGCAGGACGTCGAGCGGACACCGTCACGTCCTTGCCCGCCTGCCCCAGGCGCTCGGCCGGCCGCTCCCATTTGCGTCCAGGGCCCCGCACCAGCCCCGCCAGGTACTCGGCGACGGGGCGTGCCCAGGCTCAGCACGGCCTCGCACACCGCGTCCCACGCCGCACCGTCCAGGAGCCGGGCGCGGGTCGGACCACCGGTACGAGGGGGAGGCGAACACGCTGCGGTTGTTCAGGGTCGGGTGCGGCTCCGTTCCAGCACGCACACCACGTACGCGCCCCGGTCCCCCGACCCGCGACAACTCTGCGTTCGCGTACACCGCCTTGCGCCACGCCGACGGCACCAGCCTCTCGTCCACCTCGCGCGGCGACAGCGGCTTGCCCATCACCCGCCGCCGCACCGGCGCGGACAGCCGGTGCGGCGGGACTCGCGACACCCGCGCCCGGCCCGGACACCAACGCGCGGATCTCATCGCCCCCTCCGGTGACCGCGCGAAACACTGTCCCGGACCTCGGCGCCGGCGGCCGACATAGCCGCTCGGGCTCCCTCCGGCGCCGCCGACGTGGCCACCACCCAGGCAGCACCGAGCCCGCCCGACCCGCCTACGCCGTGGAGCGCCACGCCCCACCAGGTCCGACCCGCACGAACGGCTCCGCGCACCGCCCGGTATGACCCAGCCTCCGCGCCCGCGATCCCGCCGGCGCCCTTGACAGGCGAAACCGCGCCCGCTTACCTGCCTACGGTTCACCCGCCCTTCGTCCGCCCCCCTGTGACCGGGAGACAAGACGTGCCCCCCTCGACCGATTCCGCCCCTCGTCCGGCCCGGCTGCGCCGGGCAGCCGTGCTCGCCGGCCTGCTCGCCTGCCTGGCGCCGGCCGTCACCTCGACACCCGCGCACGCGGCCAACTCGTCGATCTGCAACAAGTACTGCGACGCCCGCGACCCCTCGCACGCGACCAGCGACCGCATCCCCGTGACGGCGTCCAGCAACGGCCGGACGATTGCGCTCCATCTATCCGACAACGATGTCATGGGCTGGGCCTCCATCGACGGCGGCGCCGCCGGCGACGAGGTGTGGCTGGACCGCTCCTTCGACGGCGGGGTCAGCTGGACCAACGGCAGCAAACTCGGCGACACCAAGACCCCGTCAGGCTGGACCGGTTGGCGCAGCCAGATGTACAACGTCGACGACTGGAACAACGCGGGCGTCGGCGCGCTGCGCGCCTGCGCGCGCACCAACGGCGCCTCGGTGACGGTCTGCACCCAGTGGGCGCGGGTGGACTGGAACGCGGCCAGCCAGAGCACAGCGGCCGCGACCGCGCTGATGATGGACTACGACCGGAGCACCGGCAAGTTCGCCGGCTGGTGGACCTCGGCCACCTCGCTCACCGCGATCATCGACAACATCCGGATCAGCGGGATGCCGAGCTACAAGTACGCGATCTCCACCACGTACGACAAGCTCATCGGCGCCGAGGACGGCAACTTCACCAACTCCTACCTGGACGACACCGGTTGGTGGGGCCTGGCCTGGGTGGACGCCTACGACCTCACCGGGGACAGCCGCTACCTGGCCACCGCCCGCACCGACGCCGACCACATGCACGATTACTGGACCTCCACCTGCGGCGGCGGGGTGCAGTGGGAGACCACCGCCTCCGGCAAGAACGCGATCACCAACGAGCTGTACCTCCAGCTCAACGCGGCGCTGCACAACCGGATCAGCGGCGACACCACCTACGTCCAGCGCGCGAAGGACGAGTGGTCCTGGTTCCAGGGCAGCGGCCTGATCAACTCCGGACACACCGTCAACGACGGCCTGAACGGCTCCTGCGCCAACAACGGCGACACCACCTGGACCTACAACCAGGGTGTGATCCTCGGCGGCCTCACCGAGCTGTACAAGGCCACCGGCGACAGCGCGGTGCTGGACAGCGCGCGCACCCTCGCCGACGCCTCCACCTCCTCCAGCTACCTCAACCCGGGAGGCACCCTGCACGAGCCGTACGAGCCGGACGGCACCGGCTGCACCTCCAACGGCGACTCGTTCAAGGGCGAGTACGCCAGGGGCCTGGGCCTGCTCAACAAGCAGCTGGCCGACCACCCCTACAGCTCCTACCTCAAGGCGCAGGCCGCCACGCTGCACGCCAAGGACCGGGACGCGCTCGACCAGTACGGTCCGCACTGGGCCGGGGCGTACACCGTGACCGGCAACGGCTGCCAGCACAGCGCGCTCGACCTGCTGAACGCGGCGCAGGAAGCGTGACCAACTCCACGACGGGCGGCCCCGGCCCGGGCCGCCGACCGCAGTCGACGAGAGAGGGAACCGTGCGCGTGCACAAGACGAGCAGAAGACGCGGGGTCGCGGCGATCGCGGCCTCGCTCCTGGTGCTCCCGCTGGGCGTCCAGGCCGCCCACGCCACCGCGGGGGCCGGCACCGCGCCGGCCGTCGGCGGCTACTGGGGCACCTCCTACGAGGCAGGCGCGGCCCGGCCCGCCGGGTTCCCGGCCGCCGGACCGGCCACCGACCTGCGCGGCGAGACCACGCAGGTCAACACCACCGTCCAGTCGGTGGCGTCGAACTACCCGAACGCCACCAGCACCACCGAGCACGTCCAGAGCCTGACCGACGACGACAACTCGACCAAGTGGTACGCCAGCGGCAGCGGCCAACCGACAGCGGACCACCCGGTGTACGCCATCTACACCCTCACATCGGCCGCCGCGGTGACCGGTTACTCGATCACCTCCGGCAACGACACCCCGCCGCGCGACCCGCGGGCGTGGACGGTGCTGGGCAGCAACAGCGCCTCGGCCGCCACCGATGCCGACGACCCGTCGTGGAAGACGCTGGACACCGAGAGCGGGCAGAGCTTCGGCGCCCGCGGCCAGACGAACTTCTACCCGGCCGCCGGCACCGGCGGCTACCGCTACTACCAGCTGCGGGTCACCGCCAACTGCGCCCAGGACTGCACGGGTTCATCCGGCGACTACAGCAAGTTCCAGATCGCCGACTGGACGTTGCGCACCTCCGCGGGGACCGCGCCGAGCGCGCTCGGCGCGTCCGTGGAGGACGCCGAGTCGGTCGGCGCGGCCGCCGGCACCGGCGCCCTGCGGTATGCCGGCCGAGTGCTGCACTCTGGTGCCGCGTCCTCCTCGGTGGTGCTGCAGTCCGGTCTGGACGTGCCGCTGGCCGCGGACTCGACGCTGAGCTACGCGATCCGCCCGACGGACGCGGCCTCCGCGTACGCCGCGCTCGACGTGGTGTACACCGACGCGAACGGCCGCCACACCAAGCGGCTGAGCGCGCTGC
Organism: Actinacidiphila sp. bgisy144; assembly: GCF_057708105.1. Taxonomy (NCBI): domain Bacteria; kingdom Bacillati; phylum Actinomycetota; class Actinomycetes; order Kitasatosporales; family Streptomycetaceae; genus Actinacidiphila; species Actinacidiphila sp. bgisy144. The sequence continues at coordinate 170,839 of NZ_JBYIRM010000003.1, forward strand.
GCGGGGCGCGCGACTCCGCCGGGCACCCGCTGCGCGCCGCGGCGCAGGGCAGGGCGCTGACCCCGGGCACCTGGAACACCGTGTCGGTCGGCCTCGGTTCGCTGGCGGGCAAACACGTCCACGAGGTGCTGCTCGACTACGCCGACCCGTCGGCCGCGGCCGGCGCGGTCTCCGGCTGGGTGGACGCGGTCTCGCTCGGCCACCAGGCGGTGGACACCGCGACGGGCTGGGACTATCTGGACGCGCCGGGCGTCGACCCGGCGGGCGGCGCGGCCGACCGCACGGCGTGGACGCGGCCGGACTTCGACACCGGCAGCGCGCCGTGGCACACCGCGGCCGGCCCGTTCGGCGCCAAGGACGACGGCACCGACCTGGGCGCGGGCTTCCCGGTCACCACCAAGCTGGACCTGCGCAAGAACGGCTCGACCGGCGACGACCTGGAGGCGTACTTCTTCCGCACGTCGTTCACCATGGACCAGGCGACGCTCGACTCGATCACCGGCCTGGTCGGCAGCGTGGTCTACGACGACACGGCGACGATCTACGTCAACGGCGCCCGCGTGGCGGGCTGGAACGACGGCAAGATCACCACGAACCTCCAGTACGAGACGCCGGACGGCACCGCGGGTGCGGGCGACCCGGTGGCGTCCGCGTTCGCGATCCCGGCGGCCGACCTGCGGGCGGGCACCAACACGCTGGCGGTGGAGGTCCACCAGTGCAACAGCACCAGCTCCGACGTCTACTTCGGGCTGCCGTCGCTGGCCCAGACCGACGCGTCGCTGCCGTTCAGCGACGCCCAGCTGGACACCTCCTACGCCTCGGACACCCAGCCGCCCGCGCCGGACGGCGGTGACTACTTCACCTGGCTGCTGCGGTCGTTCACCGACGCGGAGAACACGCCGAGCATCATGGGCGCCAACGCGGTGCTGCCGAAGGGCACCACCTACGACCAGCTCACCGCGCTGGACGACCGGACGGTCGTCGACATCAACAACGCCTACCAGTCGGTCACCGACCCGCAGGTGCAGAAGGCACTGGTGGACGGCGCGAACAGCCCGTACAAGACGATGGCCGACGGGCTCGGCAAGGTACTCGGGCCGCTGTACCTCCAGGCCCTGAAGGACGGCGAACTGCCCAAGACGCAGGCGCTGTTGAGCGGCCGGATCGAGCACACGCCGACCTCGTCGGCCGACTGGTACCAGACCGCCAAGAACACCTACCAGTACAAGCGGCCGTTCGTGCGGATGGGCTTCACCGGCGACAGCGGCCTGATCAAGCAGTGGGACAGCGCGAGCGGTTACGCGGGGCTGGCCGGCGACGGCTCGTTCCCGAGCGGCCACACCAGCCACGGCTACGCGCAGGGCATCGTGATGGCCACGCTGCTGCCGCAGTTGGCGCCGCAGATCCTGGCGCGCGCCTCGGAGTACGGCAACAACCGGATCGTGCTGGCCTTCCACTACCCGACCGACATCATGGGCGGCCGGATCGTGGGCGAGGACACCGCCCAGATGCGCTGGTCCGACCCGCGGTTCCGGTCGCTGCTGGAGCAGGCGCAGAGCGAGGTGCAGACGGTGCTGGCGCAGAAGTGCCGCGAGGCCGGCGCAGGTGACACCCTCGCGCAGTGCGTCGCGAACGAGCAGCCGTACCTCAGCACGAGCGACGCGCTGAGCGTCTTCCGGCAGCGGATGACGTACGGCTTCCCGCAGGTCGGCGCCACCGGCCTCGCACCGTCGGTGCCGGACGGCGCGGAGAACCTGCTGCTCACCGCGTTCCCGAACCTGACGGCGGCGCAGCGGACCACGGTGCTGGCCGCCACCGAGATCCCCTCGGGCTACGTCATGGACGAGGAGAGCGGCGGGGGCAGCTGGCAGCGGCTGGACCTGGCGGCGGCGATGACCGCGCAGGTCAGCGTCAGCCGGTCCGGGGCGATGACCGTGAACGGCGTCGCCGTGACCGCCGACGGGCGGCCGGCGCACCGCTGAGCCGCACGACAGCCGCACGGCACAGCGCACGTGTGGGCCCGGCACCGGGGTGTCTCCGGTGCCGGGCCCACACGGTGTCCCGACCCTGTCAGCTGGACAGCGGCTCGGCGGTCACCAAGCCACAGGTCCAGCGTCGATTGCTCCCCCGTCACGCTTGCCGTCGGTGAGGCAGAGTCTCCATCCCCTCGTCATGAGGGCGATCCGGTAGATGCGCACGGAGTGCCTCGCGGCGCGCACGTCGGTGAGGTAGCGCTCGACCGCCGCGCTACGACGCGGGCGCGGCGGACCGACGTACGCGATGGTGAGCGCAGCCCCAAGCATCGCTCGGCACTCCATTCCCGTTCGCGGGCAGTGCGCCATGTCCCCGTGCAGACCGGACTCTGCGCCGCCAGCTGGTAGGCCCCGGAGTGCCCGCAACTCATGAAGGGCAGGTTTGCAAGCCTAGGCTGTTCAGTTTAGGCTTAAGATATGAGTGAAGCTGAGAACCGGCCGAGCGAGGCGCCGGCCGTCCGCGAGACGGCCAATCGGCTGCGGATGGCCATCGGCGCGTTCAAACGCCGCATCCAGGAAGTGACGACTGTTGATGAGCTCACCAACCCGCAGCTCACCGCTCTGTCACGGCTCGACCGGCTCGGCCCTATGACGATCTCCGACCTGGCCAGGCGCGAGCAGATCACCCCGCAGGCGATGGGGGCGACCATCGCGAGCCTGGAGGAACTCGGCCTGGTCTCGCGCAGCCCGGACATGACGGACCGGCGTCGCTCGCACCTGAGCCTCACTCCGGACGGCGAGGTAGCCGTCCACTCCGGACGCAATGCCGTGGTCGACAAGGTCACAGCAGTCCTCCAGGACTCCTTCGCCGACGCGGACATCGAAACCCTCTCCGCTGCGGCGCCCCTGATCGAGCGGCTCGCGGAACTCCTCTAGCACCAACTTCCCCGCACCACCGGGAGGCTCAATGCCCGCACCATCCGGGGCCCGCCCCTCCGTCGCGACCCGCGACACAGCGATTCTGCGGGAGCGAGCGTTCTCGTGGCGGTTCACCACCCCGCTGTTCATCGGCTCGGCCCTCAACCCCGTCAACAGTTCGCTGATCGCCACCGCCCTGCTGCCGATCGCGCACGGCATCGGCGTGCCGATCGGCCAGACCGCGGCACTGGTCACCGCCCTTTACCTGGCCAGCGCGATCGCGCAGCCCACGGCGGGCAAGGCCGCCGAGGTCCTCGGACCACGCCGGGTCTTCCTGGCCGGGACCATCCTGGTCGCCGTCGGCGGCCTGCTCGGCGGACTGGCCCAGGACCTGATCACCCTTCTGATCAGCCGCGTCCTGATCGGCCTTGGCACCTCCTGCGCCTACCCGACCGCCATGCTCCTCATCCAGCGCCGGGCTCACGACGCCGGACTGGACAAGCCACCGGGCGGCGTGCTCGGAGGTCTGCAGATCGCCGGCATCGCCACCGCCTCCCTCGGCCTCCCGCTCGGCGGCGTCCTGGTCGGCGGACTCGGCTGGCGCTCGGTCTTCCTCATCAACGTGCCGGTCGGGCTGGTGGCCCTCGCCGCGACCCTCCTGTGGGTCTCGCCCGACGGGCCGCTCAAGCACCCGCTCCGACCGCGCGAACTGGCCGTCCGCCTGGACGCCGTCGGCATCACCGGGTTCGCCACCGCGATGATCGCCCTGCTGCTGTTCCTGTTCTTCCTCCCCACCGCGCACTGGTACCTGCTGGGCGTCTCCGTCGTACTGTGGATCGCCCTGGTGCTGTGGGAACTGCGCGCCACCGCCCCCTTCCTCGACGTGCGGATGCTCAGCTCCAACAAAGCGCTTTCCAGCACCTACCTGCGCTTCGGCCTGGCCCTGCTGTGCCAGTACGTGGTGCTGTACGGCATCACCCAGTGGGTCGAGGGCGTGCGGGGCCTGAGCGAGACACAGGCCGGCCTGCTGCTGCTCCCGATGACGCTGGTCTCCGGCCTGATCATCTCGCCCGTCGCGCGGCGCAACCTGGTCCGCGGACCCGTCGTCGCCGCCGCGATCGCCTGCGTGGTCGGCTCCGCCGGGGTGCTCGTTCTCAGCGCGTCCGCCTGGATCGGCTGGGTCGTGGTCATCACCCTCTTCTTCGGCCTCGTGGTGGGTTTCGCCGCCGCGGGCAACCAGACCGCCCTGTACGCCCAGGCGCCGCCGGACCAACTCGGCACCGCCTCCGGACTGCTGCGTACCTTCGGCTACGTCGGCTCGATCGCCTCCTCGGCCATCACCGGACTCGTCTTCCACACCAGCGTCAGCGACTCCGGCGTCCACCTGATCGCCTGGATCATGATCGGCGTCAGCCTGGTCCTGCTCCTGCTCTCCGTCCTCGACCGCACCCTCCCGAGCAGGACCGCCGCCTAGATTCCCTCCCCCGGGGGCCCGCGCGGCGATCAACCGGTCGGCCGGCCCGGCCGACAACCCACCAACCCACCCAGCAGAGAGAGAACACACCCATGACGGACACCCGAACCCCCATCGACCCGACCCGTACCGCTCTGGTGCTGATGGACTTCCAGCCCGGCGGCCTGGGGATGTTCCCGGACTTCGAGACGCTGCTGGCCCGCGTCGGCGATGCGCTCGCCTGGGCCCGCAAGACACAGGTCCAGGTGTGCTTCGTGCGCGTCGCCTTCACCGAGCAGGACCACCAGGACATCCCGCCGCACAACAAGACCTTCGCTCCCGTGGGACAGCACAAGCTCTTCGGTGCCGACACCCCCGAGACGCAGGTCCACCCCTCGCTGGACGTCCGGGAGGAGGACCTGGTGGTACGCAAGACGCGCGTCGGTGCCTTCAGCACCACTGACCTCGACACCCGCCTGCACGCGCGGGGCATCGACACGCTGATCCTCGCCGGCATCGCCACCTCCGGCGCCGTGTTGTCCACCGTGCGGCACGCCGCCGACGCGGACTACCGCACCTTCGTGCTCGCGGACGCCACCGCCGACCCCGACGCCGAGATCCACCGGGTCCTGACCGAGAAGATCTTCCCCACCCAGGCCGACGTCATCACCACCCCCGACCTGCCGGCCCTGGCGGTCTAGGCAGGGCCGGCACCCACACGGTTTCGGGTGGTGGATCACGGGAGGTACTACCTCGCCATGAGTTTGTCCGGCCCCGACGGCTTGCGTGGAGTCGTGATCAATGATCCGAGGCGTCTCACTCTCCCCCGGCCTTCGGCCTCATGGCTGCCGCCCCGGCGCTACATCCACCCGCACCTGACAGCGCACCACGAGAAGCGACGCCCGAAGACACAAGAGGCGGCTCGGGCGCCGCTTCGACTGTACGGCCCGTGCTCGCCTTGCGTTGATGTGTCCCAGGCAGGTACGGCGAGATGTGCGCCAGGTCTTCTCCGGCGATCTCCCATCCCTCCTCCACAGGTACCGCCGATCTCCGCGCTGTCCAGGGGATCGTGGAAGCTCACCGCGTTGGTGGGTAGCGCGTTGTACTTCGTCGCCTTCTCCTGCTCGACGGGGTCGTTGTCGTCGATGTCCCCGCTGTCACCGAGGCCATTCCACTGGAACCGGTTGACCGACTCCACCTTGTTGATCGCCGCGGTCACCCAGCGGCGAAGCGGCGCATCCGAGAGGCAGCGCAGGAGCTGTACGGTGCGGGATCACACGGCCGGCGCCACGTCGCCGGGCGGCGCCGCGTACCGTCGGGGAATGCCGAACGACCTCGACGCCCTGCGGAGCCTCATCAATTCGCCGCCGTACCGAGCGGCATTGGACCGGGCGCTGACGCTGAGCGGGCTGACGCTGAACCCCGTCGAGCATCCGATGGTCACCGCGATCGACGCAGAGTCGCTAGGCCTCGCCGGAGTGACGGTGGCCGAACTCGCCGATCTGGTCACCGAACACGCAGAGCCTCTTGCCCGCTACGTACGGCTGAAGATGCAGGCATACGGCAAGGACACCGAGGAGGAAGGCGTCAACCGCGACCCGGAAGACCCGGCCGACGACAACCTGGTGGAGCTGGACCCGACCCCGGGGTTCCTGGTCGGGCACGCGCTCGAACTCGTGCTGCTGATCGACCGGCCGCGGGAGTTCCCAGCTTACGCGCGCCAACAACGCATCCCCCACGCGGCGCGGTACGCCTTTGAGGTGCAGGCCCTTGCCAAGGAGGCGCTCCGGCCCTGCCGTTCGTCTGCGGGCGATAGGGGCGGGTGCGTTTGTGAACGATCCCGGCGGCGCTGAGGGTCTGGGTAAACGGTGTGGACAGAGCTGTAACCGATCACGGGGCTACCGCCTTTACGCGCGTCGGTTGTGGCTTGCCGGTTGTCGGCGGCCTGCTGCGGGGCCATGACCCGTGTCCGCCGCCGTCCGGGATGTTGCCGAGTTTCTTGATGTCGGCGTGGCCCAGTTCGCCGGGGCGCTCTCGCTCGTAGCGCCGAATGACTTGCCCGGTAGGACGGTCCATCCAGCGCAACCGGTTGAGTTGGTGGCGTGCCAGCACGCGATGAACCGTAGAGACAGGTGCGGCCAGAATCGGTCCAATCCGTGCGGGGCCGAGCTTCCGTTCGCGGCGCAGCGCGCAGATGCGTCTCTCAACGTCGGCGGGGGTTCGGCGTGGTGTCGTCAGAGGGCGACTGGAGCGGTCGTGCAGCCCCGCGTCGCCTTCAGTCCGCCAGCGGCGGACCCACTTGTAGGCCGTAGCGCGGGATATACCCATCTCGTCTGCCACGTGGGCGACGGGCCTCCCGGCCCGGACCCGGCCGATCAGGAGTCGTCTGCCATGGATGGTCAGGCGAGCATTTGGGTGGGGCAGGAAGACCTCTGCAATGTGGTGAACCTGTGCACCGCCACCCCTCGGGAGGGAGGGAGGGCAGCGGCGTCAGGTGGGTAGTCAGGCTGGAGCGAGGTGAGGGCGTGCGGCCGGGCCGTCTGGCGTGCGCGGGGCGGCGCCCTGATGTGGGCTTGTCCGCCGCGACGGCACTGTTGAACAGATGCGTGCCTTGTTCCTGCTGGCTGCGGGCGTGGCCGCTGTTTCCGGCTATCCGCGTAGCGTGCCTACCAGGTGGTCTGATGCCAGGACGTGCCCGGCGAGTTGCGGGAGCAGGGCGTCGAGGTCCTTCGCCGCGGAGGCGTCGGTCGCCGTGTCGAGCGCGTAGAGATGGAAGTGGTAGTGATGCGTGCCATGGCCCGGCAGCGGGCGGGGACCCTGGTAGCCGCCTCGGCCCCGGTGGTCGGGCAGATAGGTGAATCGCGGGTTGTCCTCGGTGAGCTCGCCCATCTCGATACGGGGCGGCTCGGGTGCGAAGAAGGCGGCCATGTGCCGTGCCGGCCTGGATGTGGGGGTGTCGGTGTCTTCCATCACGAGGAGCATCTGCCGGGTGCCTGCGGGCGGTTCTTCCCAGGACAGGGCCGGGGAGATGTTGGGGCCGAGGTCCATGGTCGCGTGGTGCGACGGGATCGTTGCGCCGTGGGTGAAGGCGGGCGAGATGAGGCCGAGCGTGCCTGTTGGGGCGGTGGCCAGTTCGGGGGCGTTGCTGATGCTGTGCGTGGTGCCTGCGCGCTTGCGGCGCAGCAGCAGGCCGAGCGGGTAGAGAAGGATTGCGAGCAGTTTCATCGGGGGGTTCCTTCGGTTGCGGTGCCGGAGTTGTCGGCAGTATCGGAGTCCTTGTCCTGGGACACGGTGGTGGGGATGGTGCGGTCGAAGAGGGTGGTCAGAACGGTGAGGGCGCCCAGGGTGAGGACGACCCAGCCCATGTGGTGGAAGCCGGCGTCGGTGACGTGGTCGCCGAAGCTGAGGGCGATGACGCTGGAGGAGAAGATCGCGCCGATGTAGCCGAAGGTGCGGAACAGTCCTGCGGCGACGCCGACTTCGTCGGCGGAGGTCTGGACGAACAAGGTGGTCTGGTTGGCGAAGTTGCACAGGCCGTTGGGGAAGCCGAGGACGCCGGTCGTCAGCAGCACCAGGATCAGGGGGCTGCCCTCGTGTGCGGTGAGCATGAGGAGTCCACCCCCCATCAGCGCGAGGTTCCCGGTCAGCAGTGGCCCGCGCACCCAGCCGCGCAGGGAGACGAGGCGCGCGAGGATCATGCTGACCGCGGACATCGGCAACAGGATCAGGCCGGCCTGGAAGGAGGAGTAGCCCGCGCTGCCCTCCAGCCACTGGGTGAGGGAGTACATCGAGGCGTACACGCCCAGGCCCACCAGCATCTGGCGTATGTAGGTACGGCACAGCGCCGGGTTGCGGGCGAGGGCGCGGACGTCGATCAGCGGTGAGGCGGTGCGCCATTCCCACCAGATGAACGCGGCGAGCGTGACGAGGACGATCGCCCCCAGTGGCCAGGCGGGGTGGTCGAGGTCGTTGAGGAACTGGAGCAGGCACACCACGGACAGGGCGAACAGGGCGATGCCGGGGGGGTCGACGGACGCGAGAGAGCCCTTGAGGCCGCGAGCTTTGGCGGGCGGGTCCTTCTCCACGTTCCTGGCGGCGAAGACCAGGGCGAGGGCGGCCAGGGGCACGTTGACGAGGAACAGGGCACGCCAGCCGAAAGCGCCGGCCAGAACACCGCCGAGTGGCAGGCCGAGCACGGCGACGATCTGCGAGGCGATGGAGAAGTTGCCCAGCACGGTGCTGGGCACGCCGGTCTTCAGCCGCTCGGCCCGGCGGCGCACCAGCGCCATGGAGGCGGGGTAGCAGGCGGACGAGCCGATGCCGATCAGAGCGCGGGAGAGCAGCAGGACCTGGAAGCCGGGGGCGACGGCGCCCATCACGCCGCCGGCCAGGAGGATGGCCACGCCGCTGAGGAAGATCTTCCGGGGGCCGAAGATGGCGGCGAGCTTGCCCATGGTGGGCTGCATCACCGCGCTGCACAAGTACAACACGGACACCAGGGACGCGGCCGGGCCAGGACCCAGGTGGAAGTCGGCGGCGATCCCGGCGAGACCGGTGGCGATCATGGAACTGTTCACCGGGTTCAAGGACGTGCCCAGCATCAACGGGAACGCGAACCGCAGGCCGAACCCGTCATCGGAGGCTGCCGCCGGTTCGTCGGGCGTGCCAGGGCGCGAGGGAGGTGAGAGAGACATGGGGCCTCATCGGTCAGGGGGCGGAAGCAGTGCGCCAAAGCGGGGCGCCCCCGAAGACACATCTTTCTTAGTACGAAACATCTTCCTTCGTTATACTAAGGAACCGTGAGCGTGAACGCAAAATCCGGCGATCCGTCCGACGAGGGCACGGTCCTCGGCAGCGAGTTGAGGGTCGCGGTGGCCCGGATCTACAGCCGCTTCCGCTCCGAACGCGGCGAAGGCGAGATGGCCGAGGCGGCTGTCATCGTGCTCACCGCACTCTTCAAGCAAGGCCCGCAGAGCCTGACCGAACTCAGCCGCCGCGCCCGGGTGACACCGAGTTCCATGAGTCAGACCGTCAACCGACTCGTCGCCGGCGGGCACGCGACGCGGCAGAAGGACCCAGAGGACGGGCGTCGAGTCCTCTTCCGCCTCACCCCTTCCGGCGCCGAAGTCGCTCGTGGAGCACTGGCAACGCGTCAGGACTGGCTGGAGGGGCAGCTCGCCCAACTGTCCGACGAAGAGCGACTGACGCTCCTGCAGGCTTCCCGAATCATGCGCCGACTCGCCGACGCCTGAAAATGGTGATGAGAATCGGTCCCGCCATGATGATCGAGCATTCCCGTGCCGGTACCCGGCCGCTCCGGGCCGGGTCGTCGAACGCCCGCCGCTGTCTCTGCGGTCAGTCCGTTTACAAGGGCGCGGCTGCGCCCTCCGCCATTGGCGCCGTCCTGCTCCCGCGAGTACTTGCTGGCCCCGTCGACTCCGAGCGGCGCCCCGCCCGCGAAGGCCGGGATGGAGCCCGAAGAGCGCTACTTCCCCGAACCGGCGGCCTGGCCCGCAAGCCGATACGATCCGCGCCGGTGATGCTCGCGCCGCTGGTCCAGCGGGAATCGCTGAGATCCGCAGGAGTGGTCACACACAAGAAAGACGGTGGACGCTTGAGCGCCAGGCCGCCTTCCGGCGCGTCTCCCCTGGTCACGCTGCCGTCCGGCGCCGCGACCGGCGTCAGGTCCGGCCTGTCCGCCTCTCGCCGAGGCGTTTCATGACGCGCTGCATCTCGGCCGGCTCCATGGGCGGCAGGGGCGCTGGGGTGGCCGCGCCGGCGCGGAGCCCGTCGAGCAGGAACGACAGATGACGCCGCCAGATCTCGGGCTCGTCGGCGAGCGCGGATGCCTCCAGGATGCCGGCGTTGCCCCAGGTGATGAAGACCAGGTCTTCCGCTCGTAGGTCCGATCGCAGCGAGCCGTCCTCCTGCGCTCTGGCGACGATCGTGCGGATGTTGCGGTAGTGCCGCAGCTTTACCGCGCGGCACGCGGGCATTCCGTCGAGCTGAACGGAGAGCAGGTCGTTGAGGCCCCGGTTGGTGCTCTCCAACTCGGCGGTCCGCTCCAGGAACGTCGCGAACGCGGTCCACGGGTCCGGCTCGCGCAGCGCGGCTTCGGACAGTTCCGCGTGCTGCTGGACGGCCTCGACGAGTACGGCGTCGACGAGTACAGCGCGTTCGGGGAAGTGCCGGTAGAGCGTCGCGATGCCGACGCCGGCCCGCCGAGCCACTTGTTCCAGGCTCATCCCGAGGCCGTGCACCGACAGTTCCGCCCGCGCCGCCGCCACCAGTACTTCGCGGTTGCGCACCACGTCCTTGCGGACAGTCCGGGCGGGTTTGGCAGGCATGCCGCCCACCCTAGAGCTTCTCCCCGCTTGCGGCCGACGGGCTGCGGCATATGCCCGTGGGTTCGGCTAGAATCAAAACGGAGGGGCCCCTACGTATCGAGCGGGAAGTCACGCACCGCCGCCTGCCAGCCCGGCATCCGGACCACCGTCCATGACGACCCCGCACCTCATGGACCCGAACCACTCTCACGACAAGGACACTCCGCATGCCGTCACCCGCCGAACCTTTGATGAACGCCGTGCAGATCGACGCCTGGGGTGGACCGGAACAACTCATCCAGCGACGCGTCCCCCGCCCCGTTCCGGGCCCAGGGCAGGTGCTCGTCCGCGTCCGGGCGGCCGCGCTCAACGCCGTTGACCGGCGCGTGCGGCAGGGCTACATGGACGGGCAGCTGTCCCTCCCCTACACCGGGGGCAGCGACTTCTCCGGAGTGGTGGAGGCGGCCGGGGACGGTGCGGATCTCCCGCCCGGTACCGCCGTGTTCGGCGCGCTGTGGCCGACCAGCGGCGCCTACGCCGAGTACACCGTTTTCGACGCGGCGGATCTCGCCCGCAAGCCTGAGGGGCTGGGTTTCGACGAGGCCGCGGCGCTGCCTGTCGCCGGAATCACCGCGCGCGTGGCTGTTCTCGACGACGGCCGGGTACGACAGGGGCAGCGCGTCCTGGTCCAGGGTGCTGCGGGCGGGGTCGGTCACCTCGGTGTCCAACTCGCCAAGATGCAGGGCGCGCATGTGATCGCGACGGCGTCCCCGGCCAACTATGACTTCGTCCGGGCGCTCGGCGCGGACGAGGTGATCGACTATCACGAACCGGGCTGGGCCGCGCGGCTCGACGGCCTGGATCTGGTCATTGACGGGGTGAGCGCCGCGAGCCTGTCTGCTCTCTATCCGGCGATCCGACCGGGCGGCCTGGCGATCAGTCTCTTTGATCCGCCCGTGCCGCCACCCGGCGGGTTCGAGGCCCGGCTGGTCGGCACGCTCGCGGTGGCCCGACAGCCGCTCCGGGCGCCGCTGGAAGCGCTCGCCCGGCTCGTCACCGAAGGAACCCTCCGGGTCGAGGTCACGGCCGCCTATCGGCTCAGCGAGATCGCGGCGGCCCAGGAGACCAGCGTCCGGGGCAAGGCCGTGGTGCGTCCCTGACGCGCGGGAAACCGCCCAGCCCCTCTCTGAGAGTCTCGGCCGAGGCACCCGGTTGGCCGGGTTGGTCCGAATGGGCGAGATAGGAGATCCCCTCGGCATGGCCAGCACCACTCCGATACCCGCTGCCGGTGACCAGCCGGCGCCGAAGCCGAAGCGGCGGACGTTCTCCGCGGAATGAAGCGCGTCGCCCAGCCGGTGGCCGATGAGGTGTTCGCGAGCGCGCGGGTGGGGACTGCGGCGGCCTGCCAGCTGACCGGGCCCCTCGCGCGCCACCCACTTCCGCCACCTCAACCCGAAGCCGAAGCCCCAACCGTGCCCGAGACCCACGCCCGCCTCGGCTCTCTCACCTGCCGAGCGGGGCGAAGTCCTGGCGCTGCTGAACCGGCCGGAGCACGCCGATCTGCCGCCCTCTCAGGTCCGGGCACGTGAGCTGGACGCCGGGAATTACTGGTGCTCGCAGCGCACGATGTACCGGGTCCTGTCCCTCGCCGGGCAGAACGGCGAACGCCGCCGCCACGCCACCCACCCGTCCAGGACAGTCCCCGAACTCGTCGCAGCCGGCCCCTCGCAGGTGTCCACCTGGTACGTCACCTGACTGCCCGGACCGGCCAAGGGCATCTGGTTCCACGCCCACGCTATCTACAGCCGCCACATCGTCGGGCACACCGGCATCGTGCCCGAGACGGTGCACGCCGACCGCCGCACCTCAATGACCAGCAAGAGAGGCTCCCAGCTTCCCATCGATCTCGCATACAGACCTCACTTGGCTTGACAACTACTGTTCTGGCGGAATCATGTACCGCTTGTCCGAGAAGCGGTCCGGGAAATCGTCGATCTCCCGCTCGCTCAGACGCCGAGCGCTACTCCGCCCACGAGGGTCGACGACCCTCACCACGTTCCGTCACCCGGATACGAGACGGAGCAGTCCCGTTCGACGACATTCGTGACGTCGACCAGGCGCCTGAGTTGCTCTACGACCAGTGCGAGGCGCTGTGGCTCCGGCAGGTCCAACCGCAGGCGCAACGACCACCGATTCCCCGTGCCGCGGGCGGCCTGGATGCCGCTCACGGGCACGCGCCGCTGGGCCAGCAGCCCACAGACTTGCGCAGGGACCAACGGGCTGTCGGTAGCGGTCAGATGCAGCAGATGTGTCGACATTAGTGTCGCGGACTTCCGGGTCGGGCTTCGCGGTTGGCTCCGGTGATGCCGGCGGCCAAGGCGAGCAGGAGGCGGGGGGCGTCATGTCTGTTCAGGCGCAGCCGTACGAAGTGGCCTGCCGTCCGGTCGCGGGCCTTTCGCAGAGAGGCCCGCAGCTCACCGACGGTGCGCACGTCGTGGACTTGTGCCCCGGCCGCGCCCAGGGCTCTGGGGACCAGCGACCAGTCCCATCTGACAATGTCCTGATAGGAAGCATCGGGGCTCTGAATCTTCCGCTCCACGGTGTACCCGTCGTTGTCGAGGAGGAAGACGACCGGCTTGTTGTCCTGGCCAAACAGGCGTCCGAATTCTTGTACGGTCAACTGGGCGGCGCCGTCGCCGACCAACAGGACAGGTCTGCGGTCCGGGCGGGCAAGCGCGGCGCCGAGAGTGGCAGGGATCGTGTAGCCGATGGACGACCACACCGGCTGGCCGAGCAGGTCGCTGCGCTCGGGCAGGGTCAGGTCAAGCGCGCCGTAGAAGGCAGTGCCCGCCTCGGCGATCACGATGGTGTCAGGCTCGAGCCACTCCTGCAGTTCCTGCCACAGGGTTTGCTGGTCGAGGGGTGCTGACTGCGGCCTGCGCCCGGTCGGCCGGTCACGCTCGTCCGGCTTGACGCCTGACACCGGGGTGAACTTCGTTTCTGCCATCGCCAGGCGCAGGCTCGCCAGAGAGTCCGCGAGCCGTACGCCGGGGTAGACGGCGTGGCCGATCCTGGCGTGGTCCAGGGCGAGCTCGACTGCGTTCTCGGGCGTGTAGCCGTGGGTGAAGAAGCCCGTCATGAAGTCGCTGACTGCGGTGCCGACCATGACCAGGAGCGCGGCTTCGTCCACCAGCCTCCGCGTGCTGGCCGTCAGCGTTTCCGCGCCGAAGTAGGTGCCCAGGCTCGCCGGGTGGCCTTCGTCCAGGATCGCCTTGGCCCCGGCCTGGGTGGCGATACGGACGCCGGGGAACCCGGCGAGGGTCTCGATGTCCGGTTCCAGGCCACGGCGGTGCACGCCGTGTCCGACGAGCAGCACGACTCCGGGGACGTCGTCCAGGCGCGCCCGGAGCGCGGACTCGAAGGCGGCGACCGCTGCGGGATCGCTGGCTGCCGGGGTGATCTTCGTGTGCAGCCGGTCGCTGGACACGAGGGCCTGCGCGACGTCGAGCGGCACTCCGATGTACACGGGCCTGCTCTTGGTGAGCATCGTGCTGAGGATGTCGTCGATGGCGGATGCGGGGTCCTCCCCCAGCACCACTTGCGCTGCGGTCACCTCGTCGAACATGCGGACGAAATGGTAGTGGTCGCCGTCGAGCAGCGAGTGGTGCACGCGGGCGCCGGACAGGAGTGCCGCGCGGGGCGGCATCCCGACGATGTGGGCGACCGGCACGTGCTCTGCGAAGCTGCCCGCGGTTCCGTTGATCGCCGACAGTTCGCCGACGCCGTAGGTGGTGACCAGCGCTCCGACCCGGCGGCCTGCCCGCGCGTAGCCGTCCGCGCTGTAGGCGGCGTTGAGTTCGTTGGCCGAGCCGGTCCAGGTCAGGCCGTCGGCGGCGAGGATCTCGTCGAGGAGGTTGAGGTTGAAGTCGCCTGGCAGGCCGAAGACGTGGCCGGCGCCGAGCTGCTTCAAACGGGTCGCCAGATAGCGGCCGACTGTCATCATGGGAGGTGTCTCTCCGGAGTTCATCGGTCAAGACCGGTCGCGGGCGGCCTGCAGGCGGGCGTTGACGATATCGGCCGCGGCCATGCCGGCCGGGATGCCCGCCTCGGCGGAGCGGGTCAGGATCTCCCGGGTGGTGTCGCCGACGCGGCAGATGTCGTGAAGGACCTGTTCCGGTGTGTGGCCGAGGAGTTCACCGCCGACCTGGATCACGCCACCTGCGTTCGCGACGTAGTCCGGCACCCAGGTGATGCCCCGCTGGAACAGCAGCGCGCCGATGTCGCCGGTGGCCAGCTGATTGTTCGCCGCACCACAGACGAGCGATGCCTGCAGTGCGCCGACGGACTCTGCCGTCAGTGTGGCGCCGAGCGCGCAGGGAGCGTAGACGTCCATGGCCACACCCGCCAGCGAGCCGACGACACGGACCGCGTCGCCGTGCTCCGCCACCCGGCGGACGGCCTCGTCGCTCGGGTCGGTGACGACCAGCGTCACGCCCTCCTGCCGAAGCAGGTCGACGAGTACGCGGCCGACCTTGCCCAGGCCCTCCACCCCGACGGTGCGCCCGTTCAGCCCGTCGGATCCCCAGGTGAACTCTGCGGCGGCCCGCATCGCGTGGAAGACGCCGAGCGCGGTCGACCCACCACTGTCCCCTGATCCGCCCGCGGCGGCGTTGCGGCCCACCACATGCGACGTTGCCCGGCCGATGACGTCCAGGTCGTCGGAGTCGGTTCCCACATCGGCGGCGGTGACGTAGAGCCCGTTCAGCCGTTCCACGAACCTGCCGTAGGCGCGTAGCAGTTCGGGTGTCTTGGCGGTCGTCGGATCACCGATGATCACGGCCTTGCCCCCGCCGAGAGGCAGGTTGGCGGCGGCATTCTTGAAGGTCATGCCCTGCGACAGCCGCAAGCCGTCCCGCAGGGCCTCGGATTCGGTGGCGTACGGGTAGAACCGCGTACCGCCCAGGGCCGGGCCCAGGGTGGTGTCGTGGATGCTGATGATCGCCTTCAGCGCGGACGCATCGTCGCGACAGAACACGATCTGCTCGTGTCCTGCGGCGGCAAGCTCGTCGTCACGTTCGAAGACTCCCTGTCGGAGAGTCAGGATGTCAGCAGACATGCAGGTGCACGCTCCCCATAAGCGGCGACAGAGCGATGTGCAGTCTGCGCGCCATGAACGGATATGAACAACGAATTGACAATCAAATACTGTGATAGCCTCACATCACAGTCAATAAAATCGCTCACAACATGGCATCTTGCTCATCTGCAAGCTCGGCCGGGAGTCGGAGGTGCGCACATTGGCAGCCATCGACCAGTTGGACGTCGAGATCCTGGCCAGGCTGACGGAGAACGCCCGCACGGGCATCGCCGAGATCGCGGCCGCGCTCGGCGTCAGCCGGGCAACCGTGCAGATCCGGATGCGCCGCTTGGAGAACGAGGGGATCCTGCTCGGCTTCCAGCCGATCATCAACCTTCCGGCGGTCGGCATCCCCCTGCAGGCGCTCGTGAGCCTGGAGGTCGACCAGCGGCTCCTGCCGTCGATCGTGCGGGGTCTGCGGGAATTGCCGTCCGTCCTAGAGGTGCGGATCCAGTCCGGGCGGGAGGACCTACTCGTGCACGTGGCGATCGAGTCGCTCGAAGACCACCAGAAGCTCACGATGGCGATCGTGGCGATCGACGGGGTGCGCAAGACGACCTCGACGTTCATGGTGTCCACGCCCGTGCCGTACCGGGTGCAGCCGCTTCTTGAGGAGGTGGCACGGGGCACAGGGTGGGGACGGTCGACCCCGGCCGCCCCCCGATGACGCCACCCGAAGGGAACCCGCGGCCCAGGCGGTGCCGTCGGCGACCGGTGGGTCTCGCACCATCAGGTGGCGTCGTTCCTGAACGCCTCGTACTCAGCCAGGCGTGGCGCGACCTTCCCGGCCCGCGATCTGCTCGAGCACCTCGGGCAGGCGCACGGTGCCCACCAGGTGCCCCTCGTCGGGCCAGACGGTGAGGGTGCTTCCGGGCACCGCGCCGTACTGGAACTGCACGTGGGCAAGAGGGACATTGGTGTCGTGGGCGCCCGCGTGGAAATGAACCGGCACGGCGATCGACGCCAGGTCGAAATCCCATGGACGGGTGTAAAGCCACAGGTCATAAGCCGGCCCGAGCGGGTCCCTTGCTCCCATGAACGCCTGCGTCTCGGCCATCGCCGCCATGAACGACGGCCGTTCCTTCATGGCGGCGAGGTCCTGCGCGGGAGTGGCCGCCAGCATCTCGTCCATGGAGATCACCGGCGCCCCGGACGCGGCCGCTTTTCCGAGGAAGACGTCAACGCCGGGGATCGCGGACGACGGTCCGAGGGCAGCCGCCTCGAAGAACCCGCGGTTGATGGGGTTCATGGCGGATCGGGCTTCCACGCTGTCAAGCGGCCCGACCCCGCAGAGCACATATGCCTCGGCGACCCGGTCCGGAAGTCCGGCAGCGCAACTCAACGCGTACGGCCCGCCGCCGGAGGCCCCGACGACGCTGAAGCGCTCGATGCGGAGCTCATCCGCGATGGCGGCGACATCGCCGGCCCAACTGCCGATCGTGCGGTGCGGGTCGAAGGCGGAGTCACCGATACCCGGCCGGTCAGCCGAGATCAACCGGACGCCGTGCTGCTCGGCGGACCTTTTCGCGCCATCCCACATGAGGCGGCACGCCGGTGACCCGTGGAAGTGGAAAACGGCGGGTCCTTGCGGATCTCCGAATTCGTCCCAGGCAAGCGTCCGCCCGTCGGGCAAGGAAAGCGTGTGCATCGGGAGATGCGGTGTCGGCTCGGCCGACTCGGGCTCGGTGTGGCTCAATTTCCTCATCCTATTCCCTGACAGTCGAAGTCGAACCGGCCTTTTCAGCAGGCGACCGGCTCGCGGTGTCGTTGGCTGACTCGGTCGACGGCGAACCGACCCCCTATGGACACCAGTTGCGGGGACCGGAGCACAGATATGTCCTGCAGCGGATCGGACCCGACAAGCACGAGGTCGGCCTGCTTGCCCACTTCGACGGTTCCGGTGATGTCGTCGATCCCCAGGTTCGTCGCGGCCCGGCTCGTCGCCGACATCAGAGCGTCCATCGGGGACAGGCCGATCTGGACCATGAGAGTCAATTCCCGCACCAGATCGGTATGAGGGTTGAACGGGGTACCGGCATCGGTTCCGGCGGAGATGTTCATCCCCGCCCGGACCGCGGAGGCGAACATGTCCGACACCCGCTCGCTCACCGCGCCCGCCTTGTCCAGCATCCAGCCGGGCGCTCCACCAAGCGGACCGTGCTCGACGATGCTGCGCACAGCCAGCAAGGTGGGGACCAGGAACACCCCCCGCTCCCCGGCGATGTCGAACAGCTCTTCATCGAGCCAGAATCCGTGTTCGATCGAGTCCACGCCCGCCAGCAGCGCGTTCTTGATCCCTTCGCGACCGATGGCGTGCGCCGCAACCCGCTTGCCCGCGGCGTGGGCAGCGCGGGTTGCCGCCTGGAGCTCGTCGAGCCCCAGTCCCGTCTGGCCGGGATCCACGCCGGGCGTGACGATGCCGCCGGTCGACATGATCTTGATGAAGTGTGCGCCATCCTTGATTTCGCGGCGCACCGACCGGCATACGGCATCGGCTCCATCGGCCTCACGGCCCATGAAGTGCCCGTGCCCGCCTGTCATCGTGATCACTCGGCCCGCGGGGACGATCCGCGGCCCTGGCGTCAGTCCCGCAGCGACGGCTCTGGCCAGCTCCACGACGACGCCGTCGCGCGCACCGCAGTCCCGGACCGCCGTGATGCCGCATTCCAGGGTGTCGGCTGCGTTACGCGCCGCGCGCACCGCTGAGAGCGTTGTGGAGTCACTCGCCACCTGCTGTGCCAGATCCCCCGTGCAGGCCCCGACCAGGTGGACGTGTGAGTTGACGAGGCCGGGGACGAGCGTCATGCCGGCGCCCTCGATCACCCGGCCGCGCTCGAACGGCGGGGCGAGCTCCGCCGGCCCCCGCCAGGCGACTCGCCCGTCGTCCACGACCAGCGCCTGGTTCACCTCTCGCGGCGCACCGGTTCCGTCGATGACCGCGACATTACGCAGGGTCCAGGTCTTGTCGTTCACTTCAAGCCTCCCTCAGCGGTGTCCCGGTCGTCTCGATGAGGCGCAACGACCGGGGTCCGCACCCTCTTTGACACAGGCGGAGGCCTGTGTCCCATTGGTCGTCGGGCACGGCGGATGCCGGCCCGGATGTCGCTTCGGCTGCCGGCAGCCCGTCAGCCGCGACGTGCGCGGGGCAGGGTGACGGCGCCCAGCGCCGCGACGGCGGCCACGGCGAGCGCCACGGCCGACATGATTTCCATCCCGTGCCGGGACGCGACCGGCAGGCCCACCAGCAGAGAGCTGGCCAATATGCTGCCGCCCACCTGAGCGCCGAACGTGGAGCCTGTGTTGCGCACCATGAACACCAGTCCCGAAGCGCTCGCGACGCGGTCACCGGGCACGTGCTCGGCCAGCAGGTTGAGCGCCTCGGTCAGTCCGAGCCCTAGCCCTGCTCCCATCATGACGGTGACCACGATGAGGGCCGGAAGCGCGAGGCTCAGTGTCAATACGAGCATCGACCCCAGGAGCAGCAGCCCCGAGGCGATCATCGTCCCCCGAGCGCCGACGGTACGTCGGACATGGTGCGTGACTCCGGCGGCGACAGCGCCCAGAGCGCCCATGGGGAGAAGAAGCCAGCCGGCGAGCGTCGCGGTTCCGCCCAGGCCGTATCCCGTCGCCTTGGGCACCTCCGCGATCAGCGGGACGGCCACGAAGAGGGTCATATTGGCCCAGCCGACTGCGAAGGAGATCGCGCAGACGGTCAACACGACCCGGCCGCCGAGGCGCAGGTCGACCAGGGGATGGGCAGTGCGCCGCTCCCAGCCGACGAACGCGGCGAACAGGACTGCCGCGGCAGCCGCACACAGGACGAAGAGGGCGGAGGTCCAGCCGTGGGTCGGCGCCAGCGTCAGCCCGACGAGGAGAGTCGTCAGACTCACCCCGAGCAAGGCCGCGCCGGCGACGTCCACGGGCTCGCGCCGGCGGGCCGGAATCGACGGCACCACCTTGAAGGCCGCCAGCAGCAGCACCACCAGCACGATCAGCGGGAGGCGGTACAGCCAGCGGAAGTCCCACGAGTCGGTGACCGGGCCGGCCAGGAGGAAACCGATGGCCGATCCGACGGACGTGGCCCCGATGATCACGCCGTTCGCGCGCTTCAGGCGCTCATCGGGGAGGGACTCGCGGAATATGGCGATCGACAGCGGAATGGTCGTCAGCCCGACCCCCTGCAGGACCTGCCCGACGGCAAGGGTCTGGATGTCCGGGGCCACGGAGCCGACAAGCACGCCCACCGTCGCGATCGTCCAGACGGCCAGCAGGAGCGAGCGCTTGTTGCGCACGTCTGCCAGGCGGGTGACCAGCGGAGTGCTCACGATGCCGGCCAGCGTCAAGCCGGTGAAGACCCAGGTTCCGGCAGCAGTCGTGGTGTGCAGCGAGCTTTCGATCAATGGCACGGCGGGTCCCAGCATCGACTCGAGGACGGTGTAGACCGTCGCAAGCGCGGCCAGGACCGGGACGAGGAGCGGTTTTTCGATCGCGGCAACGCGATCAGAAGGCGAGGACGAAACGGCGGGTACGGTCTCGGGAGGATTCATGGAACGCTCCGAACTACGGGCACCCCAGGCCGGCCGGGCTGGAGCCGCTAGCAGGCGCGGGGAAGGCCGCCAAAAGTGTTCCACGTGGAACACTTTTTGGGAAGCTACAGACCCCGGATTGCGGAGATGTTCCAACTGGAACACTAGGAGGTTTCGCACCCCGTCGGGTGGGTTGGGAGCAGGCGGGCTCGTTCGCGGTCTCGGCTCAGGTGAGACGAGCGATGAGGTGCCGGAAAGCGGCGTCAACCCCTGCGAAGTCACCGGTGGTCACGAGGTCGAGAAGGAGGCCGCGCAGGGCGCCGACCGCCAGACGGGCCGACGTCGCCGCTTCAGGGCCGGCGCCGTTCGCCTCCAGGATCGAAGTAAGCCGCTCGGTCCAGGCGGAGACGATCCCGGACAGCAGCCCCTCGAAGTGCTCCCGGTCCGCCAGCGCGGTTCCCCAGTACTCGAACAGCAGGCGGAAGTAGTTCCGCAGCTCGGGTGAGGCGTTGTGCTCCCAGAACAGCTCCAGAACCGCCCGGCCATCCAAGGCGGAACTCTGCGCGAGCAAGTCGTCGAATGCCTCCGTTTCCCTGCGACGGAGCTCGGCAACGGCTGCCGAGATCAACCCGGGGAGGTCGCCGAAGTGATAGCTCAGCATCCGGTGGTTGCTGCCGATCTCGGTCGCGATCTGGCGCAGCGACTTCTGCGATATGCCCTCCTCAAGCAGGAGAACGATCACAGCGTCGAGAAGGCGATCCCGGGCTCTGCTTGTCCCACGCCGAGCCGTCGCCATGAGCCGAAACTCTAGCACCGGTCAAGGCGGCAGCATGTGGGGCGAGCCGGGCGACGTCTGCTGAGGGCCGTTCGTCGCCGCCGGTTGCAGCTGAGGATCTTGCGTGGCCGATGCGACCACAGCAGGCGCCTCCCCGGCCGGCCACCGCTGGCCGCGTAGGGCTCCGCCATGCCACCGGGCGGTCGGTCCTGGCACCGCTGCGGCACCGCCGGAGTTTCCATTAAGCAACTTAATGAAGTACCTTAACGAACATGACCGATGCTACGAACAGGCAGTGCGTGGCCGATCTCTCCGCCGATCTGCAGGGGGCGGTCGCGCGAATCTACCGCCGCGTGCGCTCCGAGACGCAGGATGACCAACTGGGCGGCACGCAGTCCTCAGTGCTCTCCCACGTGGTGAAGCACGGGCCCCAGGCACTTCGCGCGCTCAGCGAGCGCGAACGGGTATCGCCGCCGGCCATGAACCAAACCGTGAACGCGCTGCAGGACGCGGGCCTGGTCACACGGCGGCCCGATCCGAATGACGGACGCAAGGTGCTGATCGCAGCGACCGACGCCGGAAGAGCCCTGACCTTCGAGAGGCGGCGCCTCAAACACCAATGGCTGATCACCAGACTCGAACACATGACCGATCATGAACGCGAGGTACTGGCTGAGGCCGCGCTGATCTTCAACGCACTGGCCGAATCATGAACGCGATGTTCCGGTCGCTCGCCGTCCGCAACTACCGGATCTGGGCGTCAGGGGCCCTCGTCTCCAATGTCGGGACGTGGATGCAGCGCACGGCGCAGGACTGGATCGTCCTGACCCGGCTCACCCACCACGACGCGACCGCCGTCGGTGTCGTCATCGCCTTCCAGTTCGCACCGCAGGTGGTGTTCCTCCCGCTCACCGGTCTCGCGGCGGACCGACTCGACCGCCGGAAGCTGCTCATCGCGACCCAGGCGACGATGGGCGCACTGTCCCTGTTCCTCGGCCTCCAGACCGTCACCGGGGCTGTACGGCTCTGGCAGGTCGATGTCTTCGCGTTCCTGTTCGGCTCCGCGGCCGCCTTCGACTCGCCCGCCCGTCAGACGTTCGTCGGGGAACTGGTCGAGGCCCCGGACCTGCCCAACGCGGTGGCGCTCAACTCCACCTCGTTCAACATCGCGCGCATGATCGGGCCGGCCGTCACCGGCGTCCTCATATCCGTCGTCGACACCGGTTGGGTGTTCATCGCCAACGCCGCCACGTTCGCCGCCGTCCTCGGTTCGCTGCTCTGTATACGGGTCGCCGAACTCCACCGTTCCCGCCGGCAGGCGGCCACGACATCCAGCGGCCTCGCCGACGGATTCCGCTACGTGATGAGCAGGCCGGATCTTCGGGCCATGCTCCTGATGTTCTTCCTCACCGGAACCTTCGGCGACAACTTCCAGATCTTCATCCCCACCATGTCCGTCTCGGTCTTCCATCGTGGAGCGGGCTCCTACGGGATCCTCAGCTCGGTGCTGGCCGTCGGATCGGTCGTAGGGGCTCTGCTCGCCGCACGCCGCGAGAAACCCAGGATCACGTTGCTGCTGTGGGCGACGGCTGTCTTCGCCACCGGACTCGGCACCGGCGCCCTCGCACCGACCTACCTGCTGTTCTCGCTCGCGCTGGCCGTGGTCGGAATCACCGTTCAGACCTTCACCACCGCGACCTTCAGCCTGGTGCAACTCTCGACCGACCCGGCGATGCGCGGAAGAGCGATGGCCATCATGCTCGCGGTGGGCCTCGGCGGTACCCCGGTCGGCGCCCCCGTCATCGGACTGGTCGGGGACACCTTTGGCCCCCGCTGGGCCGTCGCAGTGGGAGCCTTGTCCGGCCTTGCCGCCCTGGCCGTCGGCATCCTCCACCTGACCCGGCACCAGCACCTCCGCCTCCGCCGCGACGGGCGGCGCGTCCACCTCTCGATGACCGACACGGCCGATCACGCGCTCACCCCCGGGACCGCAGGCCGAGCCTGACTCTCTCGGGCATCCACCGGGCGTCAGGCTTCAAGGACGGCCACTGCCAACCACTCCGACCGCATCATGGCGGCCCTCCGCCCGCCGGACGAGGCCGTTGCCCCCGACCGGTACGCAGCAGAGCGCTCAGGCGGCAGCGCGTTCGCCGACGGGGAAGTCCGCGTGACATCTGTCTCCTGGAACTGCTGCACGCGGTGTCCCGCCTGTGCCCGCCGGCCGACATCGACACGCCGGTGGCGAGCGCACGAACGGCACCCGTGCGCCTGCCTGACCGTCCGCCGGCCCGCCGCCGTCCTTCTGGTTCCGAGTCGTTGGTGGGGGTGAGCGATCTCGTGGGGGACGCGCGGTCTCTGCCGTCGTCGGTCCCTTGACAAGCCCTTGTTCCGCACCGAGGGCTTCTCGGTGCGGAACGAGGTCAGCTGCTCACTGGCGGCTCGTCACGAGATGCTGCATGCCCCACCGTTGAGGGTGAAGGTGCTGGGTACTCCGTTCGTGCCGGCGGTGGAGGTCCCGTTGAGGCCGAAGTTGACGCTGGCACCCGGGGCGATGGTCGCGTTCCAGTCAGCGTTCTTCGCGGTGACCTCCTTGCCGCTCTGCGTGTAGGTCGCGTTCCACATGGAGTTGATGGTCTGCCCGCCCGGGAAGCTGAAGACGAGCGTCCAGCCGTTGACGGCGGTCGAGCCGGTGTTGGTGATGGTCACGTCTCCGTTGAAGGACGACCCCCAGTCGGACAGGCCGTAGTGCACACTGCACGCCGCCGATGCCGGCGGACTGGTGGGAGGTGTCGTCGGAGGCGTGGTGGGTGGCGTGGTGGGTGGCGTCGTGGGAGGAGTCGTGGTGGCGGTGTCCCCGCTCTTCGCCTTGTCGGCGTCGGAGTGCGCGGTGAAGGTCGCCAGCACGGAGTCTCCGTGGAGCACGCCGTATGTGCCGTCCTTGCCGCTGTTCTCGTACCACCAGAAGGCGTCGGCGTCTCCGTCGTTCGCTTCGATGGTGGAGTAGATCGCCTTCCAGTACTCCTGTCTCGTCGAGGTCGAGGTGTTGAACTCGCCCAGGAAGAAGGGCTTCCCGACCGTGTTGTGGGCGTCGCTGATGTACTTCGCGACCAGCGACTGGGTCTGTGCCGCGGACAGGTCGGCCCAGTACTCGGTGGGGTAGATGTGGGCCGAGCAGAAGTCGATGTAGGCCGACTCGCACTCGTGGACGTAGGGCACGCCGTTGTCGCTGCCGTAGCCGTAGTCCGTTCCCTGCCCCTCGATGCCGTTGTCGATCATGTGGTGGGGGTCGATGCTCTTGATGAACGCCCCGACGGTGTCCTCCCAGGCGCGGAAGGTCGCACCCACGGTGTTGTCGGCCGAGTCGACGTCCTGGTAGCGCGGCTCGTTCATCAACTCCCAGGCGAAGACGGTCGGGTCGTCCTTGTAGGCGACGCCCGTGTAGTGGTTGACCCGGTTCAGCGCGTACTTGACGTAGTACTCGTAGTCGGCGAGGCAGCCGGCGCACTTGCTGGAGTTGAAGAAGTTGCCGGGGTTGTTGGTGTCGGCGCCCTCCCAGCCGAGGATCGTGTTGACGCCGCCGTAGGCCGTCCAGTAGTTCTCGAAGGTCGGGATGACCCGCAGTCCGTGCTGGGCCGCCGAGTAGAGGATGTAGTCGAACTCCGCCCACTCCTGGTCGTTCATGGTGTTCTTCGCGGTCTCGAAGCCGTGCCAGGACTCGTGGTCGAACATCCAGGTCCGGACGACGGTGACGCCGTCCGCGGCCATGTTCGCCATCTGCTGGTCGATGGCCGCCTTGTCCATGTACTGCGTCTCGGTGTCGCCCGAGCCGCTGCCGTACGTGAACAGGTCGTAGGAGTTGGCGCCCGCGAAGTAGGCGGTCTCCCCGTTGACGCAGAAGTGCGTGCCGCACCTCTGCACGAAGTCCGCGGTGGCCGCCTTGGCCTTGCCTCCGCCGGCCAGGATGACCAGGCCGGCCGCGAGGACGGTGAGCACGGCGGCGAGTGCCGCCGTGGGAAGGCGTCGTGCTCTGTATGTCATGCGTGCTCCTTCTGAGGCACAAACGGACATGACGAGTAAGGCCGTGTACCACCGCGCGGCGTCCCGCTCCGTACGGCGCACACGTGCCTTTACCGGTTAAGCACGAGCAAGGTGCCGGGAAGTCGAGGCCGCGTCAAGGGGTCGCGCGAACATCGGTGCCTCCTGGGCGGAAATGACAGGGTTCCGCGGCGACTTCTCTTCCCAATGTCATGTCTGGAACCGATATGGCCCCCCCTTCACGACCCGGCGCGACGTCAGGCCCGCCCGGCCCGCGGACTCTCCACGCCCGCAAAAGTCCAAGGCTCAAGCGGTTTATGGACATGGGGGACGTTGGGACTTATGTTTAGTTCAACAAATAGGTTGAGCACGATCCCGGGTGGGCGGGGGTCCACGCGCGTAGCGGAAGGTGCGTAGTGAAGATGGGGCGCAGAGTGACGATTCGCGATGTCGCACGCGAGTCGGGGGTGTCGTCGGCCGCGGTGTCGCTGGCACTCAACAACCGGCCCGGTGTCTCGGACGGCACGCGCCGGCGGATCATGGCAGTGGCCCGGGAGATGGGATGGACGCCGAACACCGCGGCGGTGTCGCTGTCGGCCGCTCAGGTGCACACCGTGGGGCTGGTGCTGGCACGGCCGGCACCCATGCTGGGACGCGAGCCGTTCTACATGGAGTTCATCGGCGGCGTCGAGTCGGTGCTGCTGAAACAGGGTTACTCCCTGCTGCTGCGGCTGGTGGACAGCGTCGAGGACGAGGTCGAGGTCCAACGCGAGTGGTGGCAGGGCCGCCGGGTGGACGGCAGCCTGCTGGTGGACCTCCAGGCCGACGATCCCCGGATCGGGACCCTGTCGTCGATAGGGCTGCCTGCGGTCGTCGTCGGGCACCCCTCCCTGGCCGGCCCGTTCCCCGCGGTGTGGACGGACGACGGCGCCGCCATAGGGGAGGCCGTCCGTTACCTCGCGGCACTCGGGCACCGCAGGATCGCCCGTGTCGGCGGGCCGGCTGCGCTGGGACACAGTGCCATCCGTACGGAGGCGTTCCTGGGCGCCGCGGCCGAACTCGGGCTCGCCGACGCGAAGGTGGTCCCGTCGGACTTCTCCGGGGACGACGGCTCACGGGCCACGCGTTCGCTGCTGACGTCCGCGCAGCGACCGACCGCGATCATCTACGACAACGACATCATGGCCGTGGCGGGCCTCGGCGTGGCGGCGGAGATGCACATCGCCGTGCCCACCGAACTGTCCCTGCTGGCCTGGGACGACTCGCAGCTGTGCGAGCTGGTCCGGCCCCGGCTGTCCGCGATGAGCCATGACGTGTTCCGGTTCGGCGCGCAGGCCGCGACGCTGCTCTTCGAGGTCCTCAACGGCAGCGAGACGTCGTCCCGGCCTGCCACCGGGCCGACCCTGGTGCCGCGCGACTCCACGGCCCCTCCGCCCTCCCCGGCCTGACCGGCCGCCTCCCCGACACCGGGGACCGTGCGATCCGGCCGCCCGGCCCGGTACGGGACAGGTCGGCCGGATCGCCCTACTTCGTCGCGCCCTGGGTGAGCCCGTTGTAGATGAAGCGCTGGAGGAACAGGAAGATCACCAGGGTGGGGACGATGACGAGGATCGCGCCCGCGCAGATGTCCTGCCACTCCGCTCCGTAGGGGCCCTTGAAGCGGAACAGCGAGGTGGAGATCGTACCGAGGCTGTCCGAGGGCATGTACAGGAACGGGTAGTAGAAGTCGTTGTAGACCAGGATGCCCTTGACGATCACCACGGTGGCGATGGCCGGCTTCAGCAGCGGCATGATGACCGTCCAGTAGATCCGCAGCGGCGAGGCCCCGTCGATCCGCGCCGCCTCGTCCAGCGACACCGGGATGTTCCGCATGAACTGCAGGAAGATGTAGATCGAGACGATGTCGGTGCCGGTGTAGAGCAGGATCGGCGCCCAACGGGTGTCGAACAGCCCGAACTTGTTGATCACCTGGAAGGTGCCGACCTGCGTGGTCACCGACGGGACGAGCGTGGCCACCAGGAACGCCGCCAGGATCGGGCCCCGCAGCCGGAACCGGTAGCGGTCGATGGCGTAGGCGGCCATGGAGCCGATCAGCACACTGCCCACCACGGAGAACAACAGGATGAAGAGGGTGTTGCCAAGGCCGCGCAGCATGTGGCCCTCGACGAACGCCGTCTTGTAGTTGCCGAAGTTGAACCAGTCGTGCGGCGGGGTCAGCGCGCCGCTTCCGCCGGCGATCTCCTTGTGCGTCTTCAGCGAGGTCAGGAACACCGCGACGAGCGGAAGCAGGACCAGCAGGCTGGCGGCGATGAGCGAGGCGTACTTGAGGAACGGCGCGACCCAGCCGGTCGCACGGCCGCGGGGCGCGGACACGGGAAGGTTGCTCATGCCGGATCGGGCCTCTCTTCGGGCACCAGGGTGCGCTGCACCCAGGTCACCAACAGGACGAACCCGAGCAGGACCACGGCCATCGCCGACGCCAGCCCGGTCTTGTTGAATTCGAAGTTCATCTTGATCGTCTGGATGACGAAGGTCTCGCTCTTCCCCGAGCCACCGGTCATGATGTACGGGATCTCGAAGACGGCGAGCGACCCGGACACGGCGAGGATCGCGCTCAGGCTGATCAGCGGCCGCAGGCTCGGCGCGATGATGAACCGGAACTGCTCCCAGCGGTTCGCGCCGTCCAGCGCCGCCGCCTCGTAGAGCTCACCGGGGATCGACTGGATGCCGCCGAGGAAGAGCACGAAGTTCAGGCCCATGTACCGCCACACCGACACCCCGGACAGGGAGATGTTGACCAGGTCCGGGTTGCCGAGCCAGTAGTGCTTGCCGTGCACCCCGAAGGCGGACAGCACGGTGTCGAGCGTGCCGCCGGACTGGAAGAAGTACAGGAAGACGAACCCGATGGCGACGCCGTTGATGAGGTAGGGGAAGAACAGGATTCCCTTGAAGAGGTTCCGGAACCGGGTGTTGAAGCTCAGGATCGTGGCGAAGTAGACGGCCAGGGCGAGTTGCAGCACCGAGGCGACCAGGTAGTAGATGCTGACGTAGAACACCTGGAAGAGTTCGGGCCGGGTGAAGATCTCCGTGTAGTTCTTCAGTCCCACCCACGCCTTGTCCGGGCTGATGCCGTCCCAGTCGGTGAAGCTGTAGCTCACCATGTTGGCGATCGGCACGTAGGTGAAGACCACCAGGAAGCCGATCGGCAGCACCAGGAACAACCAGGGGGTGAGCCGCACTCCCCACGGAGTGCGCGACCTGGTGGGCTTCGCGCGCCGCCGGCGGGATGGGCTTGGCGGCCGGGCGGCGTCCAGGTCCGCCGGGCCGGAAGTGGTACGTGTTTCGCTCATGGGCGTAGCTGCTCCTCGCTGCATCGGACGCGTGCCGCGCGGGGAACGGCCGCCCCGGCTGTCCCCCGCGTCCGCGGGCTGCCGCACGGCGTGACGGCCGTGCGGCGACCCGGGCCCTGTCGTTCGGTCACAGACCGGCGGTCTGCTGGGCCGACTTCCACTTCTTGGACAGGTCGGACAGGATCGAGTCGAGGCTCCCGCCGCCGGCTCCGCGGGCGGCGTCGATGAGCTTCTGCCGGTAGTCCGGGGACTGCAGGCCGACCTCGGCCTCCTTGTCGATGTCGTTGACCTGCGGGGTCTTGGCCTGGCTCACCGTGAGCATCTTCACGCCCGCGGCCTGGAACGGCTGAAGGATCTCGGGAAGCGTCGAGCCCTTGACGGACGAGACACCGGAGACCGACGTGGCGAAGCCGGACTTGTCGAGCATCCAGTCGATCCAGGCCCGTGCGGCGGCCTTGTGGGAGGAGTGGATGTTCACGCCGTACTGGTAGTCAGGCGCCTCCACCGAGCAGTACTTGCCGCCGACCTGGGCCGGGAAGGGCATGTAGCCGATGTCGGCCGGGTCCGCGCCGGCCTTCTTGGCTGCCTGCTGAAGCTGCGGTACCGCCCAGGTGCCGAGCCACATGCTGGACACCTTCCCGGTCGCCAGGAGGTTCTTCGAGTTCTCCCAGTTGGTGGTGGTCGGGTCGTCCTCGGACAGCTTCTTGTGCACGATGTTGTACAGCAGCGTGTCCCCGGTCCGCAGGTCACCGCCCTTCTTCCACGGGTCCTGGGAGGTCAGCTCGTTGTTCGCCTGCGAGTCACAGGTCGCCGAGCCCAGGACGTTGGTCCAGGCGGTCAGCGGCCAGCCGTCCTTGTAGTTCGTGTAGTACGGCGTCGCCTTGGTCTTGGACTTGACCTGCTGGAGATCGTTCAGGAACTCCGCGGGCGTGGTCGGCCACTTCGTGATGCCCGCCTGCTGCCAGACCTTCTTGTTGTAGACAAAGCCGTTGGCCGAGGCGAAGGACACCAGGCCGTACACCTTGCCGTTCACCGTGCCGGAGTCCGTGAACTGGTACTTCGAGGAGAGCTCGCTGGAGCTGCCGAGCGACGCGAAGAACTTCGGGTAGTCGGTGCGGTCCACCGCGGTGGGGATGAGGAGGACATCTCCGTAGTTCTTCGTGTTCATACGGATCTTGACCTCCCCCTCGTAGTCGGTGAGGCCCTGGAACTTGACGTTGACCTTCGGGTAGGTCTTCTTGAACTCGGCGGCGTACTTCTTCATCGTGCCGTCGCCGATCAGGTCCGTGCGGTTCGTCAGCACCGTGATGGTGCCGGAGACCGTCGAGGGATCGGAAGCTGCTGTCGCGGCGGCTCCTGACGTCGATCCCCCTCCCGACGACGAACACGCCGTGCCCATCACCGCGACGGAGGCCGCCAGCGCCACTGCCGGCAGGACTCTTCTGCGCATGTCTCTCTCCTGTTCACGCCCGCACACGGGCCCCGATCCCTCACGCTTAAGCGCTTTAGTTGCCGGGAACCCTTCCACGAGACTTTCGGATGGTAAAGCCCCGGAATCAGCCTCGATACGTAACCGTTACATGTCGTACTCGGCATCAGGGCAGATATCATCGATCTACCTGTGGTTTTCCTGCATAGACCGCTTCAGCCGCCCTGGGCGAGAGCAGCGGCGCCCACCAGTCCAGCGTCTGAGCCAAGCTCGGCGCCGACGATGCCGAGCCTGGCGAAAGGCAGTGGCGCATACCGCCGCATGTGCCGCCTGACGCGCGGAATCAGCAGGTCAGAGGCGTGCATCACGCCCCCGCCGAGCACCGCGACCTCCAGTTCCAGCAACGTGGCGCAACCGGCGATACCCGCCGCGAGTGCGCGAGCGGCCCGGTCGAACGCCTCCAGGGCTGCGATGTGTCCCCTTCTCGCCGATTCCGCGACCAGCGCGGTCGACGGCGTCGTACCGCCCGGCGGGAGCCAACCCATGGTGAGCGCACGGCGGGTGATGGCCTCACCCGAGGCGATCCGCTCGAGGCAGCCGGATGATCCGCAGGGGCACACCTCGCCGTCCAGGTCGACCGTGACGTGGCCGAGGTGACCCGCGTTTCCGGTGCGTCCGGAGCGGACCGCCCCGTCGAGCACCAGGCCGGCCCCCACCCCGGTGGACACCACCATGCACAACGCGTTCCGGTGCCCCCTGGCAGCGCCGAAGAGGTGCTCGCCGGCCGTCATCGCAACCGCGTCGCCGCCGAAAACGGTGCGCAGGCCCGAGACCTCGGGGACCACAGACAACTCATTGAGCAGCGGATACTCCCGCCATGCCGGGATGTTCACCGGGCTTGCGGTTCCCAGCACCCGGTCGACCGGTCCAGCGCTGCACACCCCCAGGGCCCCGACCTGCCGCCACTCCTCACGGCAGGCGAGCTCCAGCAGGCAGTCCACGGCGGCGGCGCGCACGGCTTCCGCGTCCGCGGTGCGCGGCGTGGGCCGCTGGGCGCGGACGGCCACCGCCCCCTCGCGGGTGACGAGGGCGGCGGCGATCTTGGTACCGCCGATGTCCAGGGCCGCGGTCAGAGGAGCCGCGTGGCTCGCGGCTGAGGGTTGTCTGAGCATGGCGGAGCCCTTCCGGAGACGGTGGAGGTTGCGCTGACGGCGGTGGAGACGCAGCTGCGGGGCGGACGGGCAGCCGCCCGCCCGCCGGGCCTGAGCGGTGGGCGAGGAGTCCGTCCACCGCTTCCCGGGCATCATAACTAGACCGGTTAATAGACATCCACGGTACAGGCGGCTTAAATTGACCAGCAGCCGGCCGAGGCGGCGGCCCTTCCACCGCGCTCCGGACGGCTGTGGCCTGCCCGGGTCCGCGAAAGCCGTGCGGTGCTCCGGACCGGCGCGCGCCCGTCCGGAGCCGAACATCAGCCCCTTGTCCTTTCTTTGGAGTCTTCATGCTGGTCGAGTCAGCCCTGCGGCACCCCTGGTCGGTTCGGATGTGCGCCCCTCCCGCGGGCGGCGGCGCTCCGTCCGCGGTCCTGGACGCCGTCTACGCCGCCCAGATACCGGGCTGTGTGCACACCGACCTGCTTGCGGCGGGAGTGCTGCCCGACCCGTACCTGGACAGCAACGAGGACGCGGTGGCCTGGGTGGGGCGCAGCGCGTGGACGTACGCCACCTCGCTGGACGCGGTGGACGGCAGCCACGAGCGCACCGACCTGGTCTTCGAGGGGCTGGACACCTTCGCCGACATCCGCCTGGGCGGTCGGCACCTGGGGCGGACGGCGAACATGCACCGCTCGTTCCGCTTCGACGTCACCGGCGACCTCGCGGCAGGCCCTGCGGACCTCGTCATCGACTTCGACTCCGCCTACACCGTCGCGGAAGCGCTCCGCGAGGAGTTGGGTCCGCGCCCGAACGCGTACCCGGAGCCGTTCAACTACGTACGGAAGATGGCCTCCAGCTTCGGCTGGGACTGGGGGCCGACGCTGGTGACCGCAGGAGTGTGGCGGCCGGTGCGGCTGGAGCGCTGGAGCACCGCCCGGCTGGACACGGTGCGCCCCGAGGTGGTGGTGCGCGACAGCGACGGCTACGTCACCGTAAACGTGACCGTGGAGCGTACCGCGGCCGGCGCCACCCGGGAGCTGCGAGTGATCGCCGTGGTCGGCGAGCATCGTGCGGAAGCCGCGATCCCCCCAGGACGGGCCGATGGCACTGTGTTGTTGCGCGTCCCCGACCCCGCCCTGTGGTGGCCCCACACGCTCGGCGAACCGAACCTCCACGGCCTGGAGGTGACCTTGCAGGACACCGGAACCGGGGAGACCCTGGACCGCTGGCAGCGCAGGATCGGCTTCCGCACCGTCGAACTCGACACCACCCCCGACGACTTCGGCAGCGCCTTCACCCTCCGGATCAACGGGATACCGCTCTTCGCCCGCGGCGTGAACTGGATTCCCGACGACGCCCTGCCCTCACGCGTCACCCCCGAGCGCTACCGGACCCGCCTGGAGCAGGCCCGGCACGCGAATGTGGACCTGGTCCGGGTGTGGGGCGGCGGCATCTACGAGGACACCGCGTTCTACGACGCCTGCGACGAACTGGGGGTGATGGCCTGGCAGGACTTCCTGTTCGCCTGCGCCGCCTACCCCGAGGAGGGTCCGCTGCCCGCCGAGGTCGAGGCGGAAGCACGCGAGAACGTGGTACGGCTGATGCCGCACGCCTCCCTGGTGCTGTGGAACGGCAACAACGAGAATCTGTGGGGGCACGAGGACTGGGACTGGAAGGAGGAACTGGCCGGGGCCTCCTGGGGACGCGGCTACTACCTCGACCTGCTCCCCCGCGTCGTCGCCGAACTCGACCCCACCCGGCCGTACTGGGCCGGCTCACCCTGGTCGGGCGACGAAGGCATCCACCCCAACGACTACGGCCACGGCACCACGCACCTGTGGGAGACGTGGAACCGGCGAGACTACTCCGACTACCTCGCCCACGTGCCCCGCTTCGTCGCCGAGTTCGGCTGGCAGGCGCCCCCGGCGTTCGCCACGGTCCGCCGCTCGATCAGCGACCGCCCGCTGCGCCCGGACTCGCCGGGCATGCTCCACCACCAGAAGGCCGAGGACGGCAACGGCAAGCTCGAGCGGGGCCTTGCCCCGCACTTCGACGAACCCGCCTCCTTCGACCAGTGGCACTACCTCACCCAGCTGAACCAGGCCCGGGCCATCGCCACCGGCATCGAGCACTGGCGTGCCCACTGGCCGCTGTGCGCCGGGAGTATCGTCTGGCAGCTCAACGACTGCTGGCCGGTGACCTCCTGGGCCGCCATCGACGGCGACGGCCGACTCAAGCCGCTCTACCACGAGTTGCGCAGGCTGTACGCCGACCGGCTGCTGGTGCTGCGCGACGCCGACGGGGCCGCGGCCCTCACCGTCGTCAACCAGGGCGCACAGCCCTGGTCGGGAGAGGCCCAGGTCGCACGGGTCCGCGCCGACGGCACGATCACCGCCCGCGGCCTGCTCCGGTTCGAAGCGGCCGCCCGGGCGGTGGCGCACCTGCCGCTGCCCGACGAGCTGACACGCAGCGCCGACCCGACCAAGGAGTTCTGGGTCGCCGACTGCGACGGACTGCGGGCCGTGCGGTACAGCGCGGAGGACAAGGACTTCGCCCACCCCGAAGCGCGGTACGACGTGGAACTGGCACCGGTCGGCACGGCCGGGACGGAAGAGCAGGCCGTCGAGGTCACCGTCACCGCGCTGACGGTCGTACGCGACCTGCTCCTCCAGGCCGACCGGCTCGACCCCGCGGCCGTCACCGACCACGGCCGTGTCACGCTGCTGCCGGGTGAGAAGGCCGTCTTCCGCGTCACCGGCTGGTCCCGCCCCGACCCGGCTGCCGTCCAGGAGGCCCTGTTCTGCGTCAACTCGGGGCCAGGCCGGCGAGCGGAATGAGCCCCGCCCGCAGCCGCCGCTCGGTCACCATCGACGATGTCGCGCTCAGAGCAGGGGTCTCCAGGAGTTCGGTGTCGCTCAGCGTCAACGGCAAGCCCGGTGTCGCGGCTGCCACGCGGGCCCGGGTGCTGACCGCGGCGGAAGAGCTCGGGTGGCGTCCGCACCACGCCGCCCGGGCTCTGCGCGGGGTCCACGACACCGCGGTCGGCCTGGTGATCACCCGCTCACCGAGGCAACTGAGCCACGAGCCGTTCTGGACGCACTTCATCGCCGGGATCGGGAAGGAACTGGGCGCCGCCGGCCACGCGCTGAAACTGTGCCTGGCCTCGGACGCGGAGCACGAGTCGCGCGTCTACCGGCAGTGGTGGGCGCAGCAGCGGGTCTGCGGAGTCATCGTGGTGGACGTACGGCACGACGACGAGCGCCTGCGCCTGTTGCGCGAACTGTCCATGCCCGCCGTCATCGCCGGCCCACCGCACCTCGCCGGCGGCATTCCCGCGGTGTGGAGCAACGACGAAGCGTGCATGGACACCGTCGTCCGCTACCTCGCCGCCATGAGGCACCGGCGGATCGCCTGGGTCACGGACAACCCCGCGCTCGGCCACGCGGTGGTGCGCACCGAGTCGTTCACCCGCGCCGCCGACGACCTGGGCCTGGAGGCCGTCACGGCCACCCAGGGTGCCGACCCGGACGTCGGCCGTGCGACCAGAGCGCTGCTGGCAGCCGAGCGCGCGCCCACCGCCGTCATCCACGAGAGCACCATGGCCGCGATCGCCGCGCTGGGTGTCGCCAAGGACATGGGAATCCGGGTACCGGGCTCACTCAGCATCCTGGCCTGGGACGACTCCCCGCTGTGCCAGGTCACCCAACCAGCCCTGTCCGTCGTACGCCACGACCTGTACGACTACGGCGCACGCACAGCCCGGGGCATCCTCGGCGTCGTCGAGGGGTCCGGGATACGGCCCGATCCCCCCGTCGTGACAACCCTCCAGCCGCGAGGCTCCACGTCCGTGCTCCACCAGCAGGGACACAGCGATCAACTTCGGAAAGCCAACAGCACGTGAGAAGCCCGGGGCGCGCTCGAGGGCGGATCGGGACAGGACTCAGGTGATCTCCACCATCCAGGTAAGCGCTCTGCGTCTCCGCGATCAAGCCCCGGACAGGGTCCCGGCCGCGTGATCTACGAGTCGCGGCCCTGGGTTCGGCTCGCCGTGGTGTGGGGCTTTGCCTCGGCGCGGAAGCAGTGGCCTGCGTCGAGGTCGGACAGGAGCCCTGGGCCTGTGGGCTGCCAGCCGGTGACCTCGCGGGTGAGCGTGCTGGAGGCCGGCTGGTCCGTGTCCATCACCGTGGCCAGCCAGCCGAAGTGGTCCTGGGCGTGCTCGGGAGGGACGGAGGTCGATGGCAGGCCCAGGTGGCGGCCGATGACCTCGGCGATCTCCCGCAGAGGCACTCCTTCGTCGGCCACGGCGTGCAGCGTCGATCCCGCGGCTGCCTTCTCCAGGGCCACGCGGAACAGGTGCGCGGAGTCCAGGCGGTGGACGGCGGGCCAGCGGTTGGTGCCGTCGCCGTAGTAGCCCGCCACGCCGTGGTCGCGGGCGGTCCGCACCCAGGTCGCGATGAAGCCCTGGTCACCCTCGCCGTGGTTGGTGCGCGGCAGTGCCCGACCTCGGCGACGTACGAGTCGGCGAGCCGCCGGCCCGGTTCGGTCAACCGCACGCAGGCCGCGCGACCATCCTCGGGCCCTCCGACTCGTTCCACGAGTCCGCGACGCTCGGCCCGGGAGACCAGGCCCGTCGTACTGGACTTGTCCAGGTCCAGCAGCCTGTATTGGGCGTGCGTGGGCCCATTCCTCGAGCAGGTGCGGTTGAGGCGTTCGACTTTGCCGTTGGTCTGGGGTCGGTAGGGCCGGGTGCGCTTGTGGGTGATCCCGGCTGCGGTGAGGGTCTCGCGCCAAAGGCGGGAGGAGTGGCAGGAGCCGTTGTCTGTCAGGACGCGTTCTACGGTGATGCCGACCGAGGCGAAGTAGGCCTGTGCGCGAGTCCAGAAGCGGCGGTCTCCTTGTTTTTCATCGGTGAGGATCTCGCTGTAGGCCAGGCGGGAGTGGTCGTCGACGGCGGTGTGGATGAAGCCGTAGCCGGGGACCGGTCGCTCATGTCCGCCTCGCCCGTAGCCCGGTAGCAGCCGGCCCAGCGCTGGGCCGTGGTCGGCGAGACCTGGAAGCGTTCATCTCCGCAGCGGCCAGCCATGCGTCGTCCACCACGCAACGGGCCAGACGCAGACGACTGGTTTCCGTCAGAGCGTCTTGAGGTAGCGGAGTTGGATCTCCCGGTGGTGGGCGGCGCCGCCCTCGTGGTCGTTCCAGCGGTAGACCTTGATCCGCTTGGGGCCCTTCCAGTGGTTGTGGGCTGCGAAGATGGTGGAGGGCGGGCAAGTGGCGTCCATCAGCGCGACGGAGTGCAGTACGGGAACGTCGGCGCGAGCGGCGAAGTTGACGCCGTCCATGTAGGACAGGGTGCGGAAGACTTCGTCGTCGGTGCCGCGCTGGGTGGCGAGGAAGGCGGTGATCTCGCTGTAAGGGGCCCGGTCGGTGAGCGTGACCGCGCGGCGGAAGTGGGACAGGAACGGCACGTCGACGAGCGCGGCGCGCACGCGGTGGTGGAGCGCTGCGACTGCGGTGGCGATGCCGCCGCCCTGGCTCTCGCCCTGGACGACGATCCGGCCGGAATCGACGGCGGGGTGGGTGGCGGCCGCGTCGACAGCCCGGACCGCATCGGTGAAGACGCGTCGGTAGTAGTAGGTGTCGGGGTCGAGCAGGCCGCGAGTCATGAAGCCGTTGCCCTCAGGGTGGGTGCCGCCGTACGGGTCCGGGGTGGTCCCGCTGGTACGGGAGTTGACGGCGCCCTGGCCTCGAGTGTCCATCACCAGCACGGCCCAGCCAGCCGCTGGCCAGACCAGGTGGTCGTAGGGGGTGCCGCGGCCGTTGGTGTAGCCGAGGTAGCGGACCACGCAGGGGTAGGGGCCGTTGCCGGCGGCCGGCAGGAGCATCCAGCCGCGGACGCGGTGGCCGCCCCAGCCGCTGAAGAAGCACTCCTGGACGTCAACGGTGCTCAGTGACGCGTTGTGGGGCGCAAACCGTGCCCCCAGGGGTTGGCCGGCGGCCTCCTCGAGGGTGCGCTGCCAAAAGGCGTCGAAGTCGTGGGGTTCATCGCGGGCGGGTCGGTACAGGCGCAGGTCGTCCAGGGACATGTCGAAGTGCGGCACGGTGGTCCTGTCGGTGAGGGCGGCTGGGCGGTAGGGGGAGGCAGGTTCGTGGTCCGGTCGGGGCGCGCGCCCGACGGGGCAGGGCTCAGGCGCTGCGGGGCAATTCCTCGGGAGTGACGGCGCCGGCCAGTGGCTGCCCGGCGAGGTGCCGTTCCACCTCCGCGACGGCGAACTCGCCGAGCCTGCGCAGTTCGCGGCCGCGCGAGCCGGCAAGGTGAGGGGTGACCAGGACGTTGGGCAAATGCAACAGGAGGTGGCCGGGCGGCAGCGGTTCGGGTTCGGTGACATCGAGTACGGCGTCGAGCCGTCCGGTGGCGCAGTGCCGGGTGAGGGCTTCAGTGTCGATGAGGGCGCCGCGCGCGGTGTTGACGACGATGCCGCCGTCGCGGATCAGGGCAAGCTGCCGCTCTCCCAGCATGCCAGTGGTGGTGGGCAGTTGGGGTGCGTGCACACTCACCACGTCGGAGCCGGCGCACAGCGTGTCGAGGTCGGTGAGGGTCGCGCCGAGCGCCTGCGCCTGCGCCGGGTTGAGGTAGGGGTCGCAGACCAGCACCCGCACGTCGTAGCCGCGCAGCAGTTCCATGACGATGCGGCCGACGCGTGAGGCGCCGATCAGGCCGACCGTAAGGCGGTACCAGCCGGAGTCCGTGGTGTCCTCGGCCGGCGGTAGTCCGGCGGCCAAGCCCCGGGCGGCGGAGAAGGTCCGTTTGGCCGCCATCAGCATCGCGGCGACGGCGAACTCGGCGGTGGGGCGGGCGTTCGCTGACGCCGCCGAGGAGACCGCCACACCCTGGTCGAGCAGTACCGGGCTGACGAGTTCCTTCACGCTGCCCGCGGTGTGGATGACGGCTTCGATGCCCGGGGCCCGGCCAAGCAGGCCGGCGTCGAGGTGGGGAGCGCCCCAGCCGGTGATGAGCAGGCTGGCGGTGCGCAGGATGGGGTCGTCCAGGGTGCGAAGCGCGTGGCCCGGGTCGCAGCGAACGCTCCAGCTCAGGCGCGCCAGGGTCTCGGCCGGAAAGAGCCGCGGGATCAGCCCGGGCTCGAGTGCGAAAACCGCGTGGGGCAGGAGCGCCATCTGGAAAGGCCTTTCGTACGGGGGTGCGGGCGGGTGGGAGCGGCGCCGTACCGCCCGTGCGGTGCGGCGCCACTGCCCGGTCAGACGGTGATGCCGGTGGCGTTCGACAGCCCCGTCCACATGCCGGACATCTGCGCGTCAGTCAGGGCGGCGGAGAAGGGGAACATGCCCCACACGTCGCCGGCGTAGTAGACGTTCGGGTACCAGCGGAAGTAGCCGATGTTGACGTGGTTGTCGTACTGGAAGGTGATCTTGCTGGTCTGTGCGGTGGCGGTGGCGACCTGTACACCGTCGACGTAGGTGGCCAGCGTGCCGCCGCCGGACCAGCGCACGGCGTAGATGTGCCAGGCGCTGGGGTCGATACCCATGTCCAGGTCGGGCTCGCCGGTCATCTGGAAGGTGCCGGCCGCGCCGCCGGTCATCAGCAGGTACTGGGTGAGGTGCCAGCTCAGCAGCCGGTTCATCGAGGACTTGGTGGTGGGCTTGGCAACGGTGAAGCAGGTGAAGCCGGTCAGGCCGTCGATCGGTGAGACGGCGTCCATCCGGTTCTTGTTGAAGCGCAGTACCGGCGCGCTGCCCAGGCCCTCCAGCACCAGCTGCGGGTAGTCGGCGGTGGAGGAGGGCAGTTGGGTGTTGCCGCTGCCTTCGTGGTTGGAGGTGACGATGACTCCGGCGTGGCCGGCCTTGGGTCCCTGGTCGTAGAGGGTGACGACGTTGACGGTGGAGACACCGGCCCAGGCGGTGACGGCGGCGGTGTCGAGGGCGTCGGCTGCCGTGAAGCCGAAACTCTTGGTGGCCCCGTCGGACGCCCGGCGCAGGGTCACCGCGTCACCAACGTACGGGCTGTACAGGCGCTGGGTGGCGAGCACGTTCAGGACGGTCGCGGGGTCGAGCGCGCTGTAGGGGTCGGTGCGGGTGGAGTAGCCGACCGGCGCCGGATTGGTCAGGCCGGAGGAGTTGGTAAGGCCGATGTCGTACGTCGAAGCGCCGGCCGCCTTGTAGGTGAAGGTGGCAAGCCCGTTGAATCCGGCGGGCATGCTCAAGGTGGCCGGGCTGAAGGTGCCGCCGGCGCCGGAGTCGGTGGGCACCACGGTGAGCGCCGCGGTGTGGTAGCCGCGGTAGTCGGCGGTGAAGGCGGCGGACGCTTCGCCTGCGCTGCCGCGCTGGGGGCCGCTGAGGTAGAGCTGGGTGGGCGCGGGGGCTCCGGTGTACTTCTCCAGGACTGCGAGCTGCACGGTGTCGCGGCCGTCGGCCTGCTGCTCGATGCCCATGGGGTAGTTGCGGAACCAGGCGCCGGCCGCCCAGTAAGTGACGCCGATGCCCTTGGTCTGGCAGAAGGCGAGGGTCTTGTCGAGGGCGGTCAGCCAGTTCGGGTCGGTGTTGGCGGTGCCGACCTCGCCGATGTGGCCGTAGTGCCCGTTCTGTGCGCACCAGTCGGCGAAGCCGGTGATGCGCTGCACGCCGATGTCGGTGGTGAGGGCGGCGGGCGGGCTGTGCAGGGTGTCCCCGGCGGCGACCTCGGTGGCCCAGTCGAAGTGGGTGCCGGAGGAGTCGCGGTCGAAGTAGACGTGGGCGGAGTAGATGAGGTTGTTGCCGGGGTCGGTGATGTCCAGGTCGCCGTTGACGGACTGCCAGCTGGCCGCGGAGGACCAGTTGTCGCCCTCGCAGAAGATCGCGGTGTGCTTGTCCACCGCGCGGATCGCGTCGACGGCGGCCTGGGCGGCATCGGGCCAGGCGGTGGCGGTCGGCATCGCGTTGGGCTCGTTCATCAGGTCGTACCCGGCGACACCCCGGCGGCCGGCGAACTCGGTGGCCAGTTTGGTCCACAGGTCGGCGAAGTCGGCGGTGGTGACGGCGTCGCTCCCGATCTTGTCGCTGCCGTACGAGCCGAAGG
The DNA here is from genome assembly GCF_057708105.1 of Actinacidiphila sp. bgisy144. Lineage (NCBI taxonomy): Bacteria > Bacillati > Actinomycetota > Actinomycetes > Kitasatosporales > Streptomycetaceae > Actinacidiphila > Actinacidiphila sp. bgisy144. The sequence continues at coordinate 210,982 of NZ_JBYIRM010000003.1, forward strand.
TGTGCACGTCCAGGATGAGGGCCTGGCTGTGGGCGCCGGCGTAGTCCACGAGGGTGTTGACGAAGCCGAGGTAGGTGGGATCGAGGTCGCTGCCGAGGGTGGGCTGCATGCGCTGCCAGTTGAACGGCAGCCGGATGACGCCGATGCCGTGCGCCCTGAGGTAGTCCAGTTCGGTGGTGGTGGGCACGGCGTAGTCGGTGCGTGCGACCCCGGGGATGGCGCTGGTGTTGACCTCCAGGCCGGAGAGGTTGGCGCCGGCGTAGAAGGCGGGTGTGGCTGCGCTCGCCCTGGTGGCCAGGGTGCCGCCGAGCGCGAGGGCCGCGGCGGTCGCGCCGCTCGCGGCGAGTAGCCCGCGGCGGGTGAGGCCAGCCGCGTGGGTGGCAGAGGGGTCGGAGTTGTGGGTAGCGAGTGTCCGATCGTGAGCGGTCATGGCGGCCCTTCCGTACGGGGTGGGGGGTGGGCTCGGTCGTCGGCCGGGCCCTGTTCGGATTGCTGGTTGATCGGTCGGGAATCGGATGCAGGTTCCAGGGGGCGGTGGGTCCGGTCAGGCGGGGCTCAATCGGCGCGCCGCAGCACGAGCGTGTGCTCGGCTTCGGATGCTGGGTGGCGCGCGGTGAGCACGAGGCGGTGGAGGACTGGTCCCCAAACCTGGCTGATCAGCGGGTCGTCGATGCACACGGCCTCATCGCGGGCGGTGAAGGCGTCACCGTTCCATCGCAAGCCCAGCCGCACGCCGTCAGCGGCGAGCACGGCCCGGCCGACGCCGTTGAGTTCGAGGTCGCCGCTGAGCAGTAGGTGGAGTGCGAGGGAGCCGGGCGGTACGGCTGTACGCCAGGTGTCGTGGACAGTGATCTCCCCAGCGGCGCGGTTCAGCCGGAAGGTCCGCCGCCAGCTGCGCAGCCCGGCCGTCTCGGGGTAGGCGGCGGCCAGGTCCAAGCCGAGTTCGGCCTCGTCCGGACCGAGTGCGCACTCCGGAGCGTGGGAGCGGTACCGGGCGCCGGCGGCCTGCTCGACGTCATCCACCAGCGGGACGTTGTGGTAGGCGCTGCGCATGGTCCAGATGGAGTAGCGGTCAGTGGGGCTGAAGGTCTCGCGCCGGTACGTGCCGACGCCGGCGTCCACCACCAGCGGGCGCCCGTCGAGGGCGACGACGAAGGAACCGACGTCGTTGTGGTTGTGGCTCTCGTCGTTGTGGCCGCCCTTTGCCGCCAGAAGCAGCCCGCCGATGGTGCCGGCCTGCTCGCGGGCGACCAGGACCTCGGTGTGCGGCAGCCAGGTCTGCAGGGGCAGCGGGAAGTCGGCGGGCGGCGCCTGTACCCACTGCCGGTCGAGCAGGTCGTCCAGGGCCCGGCGCAGCACGATGCCGCTGTAGTCGGCGGGGATCGGGCCGCCCTCGCCACGCAGGGCCCGGGCGTGCGCGCTGATCTCCGGCCCTCCGGTGCGGCGGCCGAAGCGGTACAACAGCCCGAAGGCACCATCCTCACTGCGAGCCGGACCGTCGGCGAAGTTGATCACCCATCCGGTGCCGATGGCGGCGGTCAGAGGGTACCGGGCCATGGCCCGCAGCAAAGGGTGCGCGAAGACGCCCTCGTCGTCGCCGGTTGCGGCGGTCAGCGTCTCCAGACACTCGAAAAGACTCCCGGCCGCCCGCCACCAGTAGCGCAGGCCCTCGTCGCAGCCGCCGTCGGCGGGCTGGCCGGCCAGGTAGTGGTCCAGGCCGCGCAGCACCCTGCGCACCACGGTCTCCAGCGCCTCGTCGGACTCGGCGCAGCGCAGCGCGGCCAGCAGCAGGTTGGAGTGGATCCAGGGGTTCCAGTTGTTGGCGGGCACGGTAGTGCCGTCGTACCAGCCCAGGTCGGTGCGTTCCAGGTAGGGCCGCAACACCCGTTCGCGGACCTGCTGGCGAAGGCGGCGGCGCACCACCGGGTCGTACACGTCAAGGTCGTCGGCGAGCAGGCCGTCGGTGAGGACCAGCAGTGCGGCGGTCTCGGCGGCAAACAGGTCGAGTTGGGGGCGTGCGGGGTCGGCCAGTGGGTGGTCCTCCAGGTAGGTGCGGGGGTCGTGGGCGGGCAAGCACCAGGTGGACTCCTCGCACAACAGCCACAGACCGTCGACGATGTCGGTGAGGAGGCGGCCGCGCAGCGCGGTTCCGGTTCCATTTGCGGGGTCCGGTCCGGGTGCGGGTCCGGTTATGGCCGCGGCCAGTACGGCCCAGGCCAGACGGTGGCGGCGGGCGAAGTAAGGCTGTTCGTACGCGGCCCGGTCGCCGTCGCGCTGGAACCGGGCGAAGAGCGACGCGGGCAGCGCCGTCCACGGCTTGCCGAGATCGCCGGCAGCGGTGCGCGTGATGTGCTCGCGGGTGGCGTCGGGTACGTGCGCCCAGGCCGCGCGGTCCGAGGCGGCAGGCGCCGGAGTCCAACCCCGCGGCAGAGGGCCGGAGAACAACTCGGCCAGCACCGGCCGTTCCGTCTGAGTGTCGAGGCGTGGTGAGGTCATGGTCTGCTTCCTGGGTACGTCCCCGGCTGGTTGGGTCCGGCGGAGGGTGTGGAGCGGCTGTGGGGACAGTCGGCGGTGCTCAGCCCTTGACTGCTCCGGCGATGGCGGAGACGACATGCCGTTGGGCGAAGGCGAAGACCAGCACGATCGGCAGCAGCGAGATGACCGAGCCGGCGCACAGCACGCTCCAGTCGGTGGAGGTCTGGCCGATGAAGGAGTACAAGCCCACCGAGATGGTCTGGCGCTCCGGGCGGCCGAGGGTGAACACCAGGGGGATCAGGAAGTCGTTCCAGGAGCTGATGAACACGAACAAGCCGAGAGTCGCGAGCATCGGCCTGGCCAGCGGCAGCGCGATGCGCAAGTAGAGCTGGTGGAAGTCGGCGCCGTCGACCATGGCGGCTTCCTCGATGTCCTTGGTGACGGTGCGGAAGTAGCCCATGAACATGAAGGTGTTGAACACCATGCCGTTCGCGACCTGGACCAGCACCACCGACCAGATGGAGTCCAGCAGCCCGAGATGGTTCACCAGGTCGTAGATCGGGATGATCGTGTAGCCGCGGGGCAGGAAGAACGTCACCGCGATCACGGCCAGCAGCGCCCGGCGGCCCGGGAAGTCGGTGCGGGCCAGCACGTAGCCGGCCGCCGAGGAGAACAACAGCGTGAAGGCTACCGTCAGCAGCGTGATGAGCACCGTGTTCACGAAGTACGTGCCGATGCTCGCGCCGTTCCAGGCGTCGACGAAGTTGTGCCAGCGGTACTCGTGCGGGATCAGGCCAAGGCCGGAGTCGAGGAAGCCCGCGTTGCTCTTCAGTGACCCGGACAGGCCCCACAGCAGCGGGTACAGCCACGCGAGGGCACACAGCAGCAGCACCACGTGCGGCAGTATCCGGGCCAGGCCGGGCCCACGGCGGGGGGCGCTCCGCGCCGTGCGCGGCCGCACGGCCGGCGGGGGTGTGGTGGCGGTGGAGGCCATGGTTCACTGCCCTTCTCGTACGCCGCGGGCGGCGTTCCTGCGTGCACGCATCCGCCGCAACAGGAGCGCCTGCGACACCGTGATCACCATCAGGATCAGCCCGTAGAAGAACGACGCGGCCGAGGCGAACCCCACGTTCGGCTGCACGTTGATCCCGGCGCCGCCGGCGGACAGTCCCCCGCCGAACGCCTCCTGGTAGATGTAGGTGTTGACGACGCTGGAGGAGTAGTACGGTCCACCGCCGGTGAGGACCTGGACGAGGTCGAAGACCTGGAGACTGCCGAGAGTCGCCAGGAAGAGGATCATCAACCCGACCTCGCGCAGCCCCGGCAGGGTGACGTGCCAGAACTTGCTCCACGCACCGGCACCGTCGAGCGACGCGGCTTCGTACAACTCCTCGGGGATGGACTGCAGGCCGGCCAGGAAGTAGACGAGGTTGTAGCCGAGGGTGTTCCAGATACCGATGGCGATGACCACCCACATCACGGTGTGCGGATCGCCAAGCCAGTCCACCTGGTGGTGCATCAGGTGGCCCTTGATCAGCCAGGCGTTGATGCTGTCACCGAAGTTGCTCAGCATCAGCTGGAAGACCACGGCGATGATCGCCGGAGACATCACCGCCGGAAGGAAGAACACCGAGCGGTAGAAGGTGGAGAAGCGCAGCTTCTTGTTGTTCAGCACCACCGCGAGCACCAGCGCCAGCAGGAGTTGCAACGGCACCAGCACCAGGGTGTACTGGAACGTGTGGCCGAAGGACCGCCAGAAAACGTGGTCGTGGATGACCTGGCGGAAGTTCGCGAGCCCTACGTAGTGGCTGGGCGAGCCCACGCCGTTCCACTGGAACAGCGTGTACACCAGCGATGCGCCGATCGGATACAGCGTGAACGCCGCCACCAGCAGCACGAACGGCGTCAGGTAGAGATAGGACCAGCGGCCGGCCTTGACCCGGGCGAGTAGCCCGGGGCCGGTGCGGCGCGCAGGCCGGACCGCGGCGCTTCGCGGACGGCCGGAGGTTGGTGGCGGTGGTCCGGTGCGAGGTGGTCTCACCAGGTGCTCGGTCACTTCGGGTACTCCGGGATGTCCCACTTGTAGGGCTTGGTGGGGTCCCAGTCGCTGAACACCCAGTCAGCGGCGCTGACCTTGAGGCCCTGCTTCTTCGCCTCCTGGATGCCCTGTTCCAGCGCGGACTGGCTGCGGTCGCCGAGCGACTTCAGCGCGCTGCTGACGTTCTTGATCTGGCCGCTGTAGACGCCGGCCACCACGGCGCCCAGGTCAGGCTGCACCGGGGGGACTACCACGCTGGAGGTGGCGGGGTTGCGGATCCACGGCTGCGGGCCGCCGATCGCGAGCTTGTCCAGCGCCACGAAGTCCGCGAACGGCTTGAAAGAGATCTTCGACGCGTCGTTCGCCTCCGGGTGGACCGACAGGTCCTCGTGGTACTTCTGCGTCCACCGCACCCCGGCGTCCTTGCCGTACCACCAGGAGAACCATTCCCAGGCGGCGTCGGGATGTTTCGTATGCGCGTTGATGGCGAGCAAGGGACTACTGGCAGGCGTGGTGTAGAAATAGCCCTTTCTCGCCTCCTCGGGCCCGACGAGCGTGGTGATGCTGTAATCGGTGAATCCGTGCGAGGTCCACTCGGCTTCGTTCCACACGCCGCCGACCGTCATTCCGAACTTGCCGCGTTCGAAGTAGGCGCGGGCGATCTCGTCGGAGATACTCAGCGAATCCGGGTAGAAATACTCCTTTTTCTTCCAGTCCATGATCAGCTCGATCAGGTCGGCGTAGTTGCGGTCGGTGCCGTAGGTGTATTTTCCGGTGCGCATGTCGAGGCCGGTGGCGCCACCAGGGCTGCCGGCGGCGCGCACCAGGACGTCGAACCACCACGCGAACAGGTTGGTCGAGCCGTTGCCGAAGCCCAGCCCGTAGGTCTTCCCGCCACTCTTGGCCTTGATCGTGGCGGCCGCACGGCTCATGTCGTCCCAGGTCTTCGGCACCTGCACCGAGCCGTTGGGGTTGGTGAGGCCGGCGTCCCTGAAGACCTTGTTGTTGATGTAGAGCTGGTTGGCGGGGCCGCTGCCGGTGAAGGGCGCGGAGTAGATCTTGCCGTCGAAGACGTTCAGGCCCTCGACGAAGGAATAGGGCGGGAAGCTCCGGATCCACTCGGCGGTGGCGTACTTGTCCAGCGGTAGCAGCCAGCCCTTCTGCACCTGCTGGTTGATTGGCACGGTCTGCTTGGTGAGGAAGAAGGTGTCCGGGGCCCGGTTGCTGCGCTCGGCCAGGTTGAAGAGGTTGTCGTAACTGGCCTGGGCGTTCTTGGTGCGCTTCACGTGGATCGAGGGGTGCGCCCTGCCGAAGAGCGCCAGCTCGTTCTTCACCCACGGCTCCTGGGAGTCGTAGTAGTCCCAGTGCGTGATCGCGGTGCCGCCGCTACCACCCGACGAGGAACTGCACGCGCTGAGTGCGCCGCCGAGTGCGGCTGCTCCGCCGAGCGCTGCGGCCGACCTGAGCAGGCCGCGCCGGCTGAGATGGGTTCTCGAAGGGTCCGAAGCGGACATCGTCTCTCCAGGCTTAATCGATTAATGCGATGGGCAAGAATCATCCCCGGCGGTCTGAAAAAACAGGGGGATTCTCGGTGACGCGCCCACCGCGGCGAACTCGGTGCATGGGGGTTGGCGGTTTCCGAGTACCGCATCGGCGCGTACGTGTGGCTCTCTCGGTCGACCTCACGGCCGCCTTGGCTTGTGTTACGGTGATGAAACACCTTAAAGCTTTAAGATGCAAGAGGCCGGACACAGTTGCCCGAACAGGCTCCGCACGGCCGCACCGAGTCGGACAGCACCACACACACCATCAGGAGCGTGCGGGACATGGGCACCAGGCGAGAGCCGAAACGAGCCACCATCACCGACATCGCGCGGCAGGCGCAGGTGTCCACGGCCACCGTTTCGTACGCGCTCAATGATCTACCCGGGGTGAGCAAGGAGACCCGGCGGCGCATCCTGGAGATCGCCGACCGGATGGGGTGGCGCCCCAACAGCTCAGCCCGAGCTCTGCACCGCTCACGCGTCGATGCGGTCGGCATCGTGCTTGTCGGTTCCAACCAGATCAAGGGGGCGCTGCCCGAGTTCCTGCTGCGCTTCCTGCCGGGCATCCAAGAAGAGCTAGCCGCCCGCGACATCCTGCTGATCATGCACAACGTCCCGGACCTGGCCACCGCCAACCGTACATACCAGAGCTGGCGCGACGAGCGCCGAGTGGACGGTGTGCTGGTGCTCAACCCCTACCAGGACGACCCACGGCTGCCCTTCCTGGAGCAGATCGGCCTGCCCGCCGTGATCATAGGCGACACCAGGGAGGTGTCGACGATCCCGTCGGTGTGGACCGACGACGAGGCGGCGATGAACCTCGCGGTCGAACACCTGGCCGCCCTCGGACATCGCCGGATCTGCCGGATCGGGGTCCGCTCGCAGTACCGGCACTCGCTCGCCCGCGAGCAGATGTTCCGCGACGCCATGCAACATGCTGGTCTGGCAGCGGACCTGATGGGCTATCACCACAAGTCCGACTCCGGCGAGGAGGACATCCTCTCCCGCTGGCTGCGCTCCAACGATCCGCCGACCGCGCTCATCCACGAAGACCCCACCCTCGCGGTGGAAGCCATGTTCGACCTCCAGCACCGCGGCATCGCGGTGCCCGACGACCTGTCCATCATCGGCTGGGACGACTCCGTACTGTCCGAGGTGGTCAGGCCGGCGATGACCACCCTGCACCGTGATCTCTTCCAGTACGGCATGGCCGCCGCCCGGCAGCTCGTGCTGCTGGTCGACGGCGAGGAGGCCGGCCATCTGCGGGGCACCACCACCGAGTTGCTGGTGCGCGGCAGCACCGCGGTGCCTCGGGCGTGAGGGGGCTCAGGGCTAGGGTGGAGCCAGCCGACATCGTGCGGGTCGAGGCACCGACGGTCGAGCACCACCGCGAGCCGGTGGGCATCGGGGAGAGCAGGCCCCGCCTGAGCTGGCGGACCGTCACCGGGCAGCCGGGTTGGATGCAGGGCGGGTACGAGATCGAGGTCGTCGGCAGGGACCGAACGGTCGACTCCCGCACCCCGGTCTGCTCGGCCGGTCCCGACGGTACGCCCGTCCCGTCCGATGCGGTCGACCACGTCCTGCATCGCACGGGACGGATGCCGGGCGGACAGTCCGTGCTCGTGCCGTGGCCCGGGGCCCCGCTGCGCTCACGGGATCGGGTGGACGTGCGGGTACGCGTGTGGGGCTCCGCGGACGAGACGCCTTCGGCCTGGTCAGCGGCCACGACCGTCGAGACGGGCCTACTGGAGCGCGCCGACTGGAAGGCGTGCCCGATCACCCCCGACTGGAACGATCCCGCCGGGCCGCTTCCGGTAGCAATGCTGCGACGCGACTTCACCCTCCACTCCCCCGCCGTCTCCGCCCGGCTGTACGCCACGGCATACGGGGTGTACGAGATGGAACTCAACGGCGAGCCGGTCGGCGATCACGTTCTCGCACCCGGCTGGACCTCCTACCACCACCGGCTGCGCTACCAGACCTACAACGTCACCGCCCTGCTACGTCCCGGCCGGAACACGATCGGCGCGCTCCTCGGCGAGGGCTGGTACACCGGGCGGCTCGGCTTCGGCGGCGGCGTCCGCAACCGCTACGGCACCAGGCGTGCCCTTCTCGCCCAACTGGAGGTCCGGCACCTCGACGGCAGCACGACGTTCGTCGGCACGGACCGCCAATGGCGCACAGCCGAGGGGCCGTTGCTCCGCTCGGAGCTGTACGACGGCGAAACGTACGACGCGCGGCTCGAACGCCCAGGGTGGTCACTACCCGGGCACGACCTGGCGGGCTGGCAACGCGTGCAAGACCTCCCCTTGCCCACGGCCGAGTTGGTCGCCCCCACCGGACCGCCGGTACGCCGGACCGAGATCGTGCGGCCGGTGGAAGTACTGCGCACCCCGGCCGGCCGCACCGTGCTGGACTTCGGCTGCAACCTCGTCGGGCGGCTGCGGGTACGCGTGTCGGGCCCGGCCGGGCACACCGTCACGCTGCGCCACGCGGAAGTCCTGGAGAACGGTGAACCCGCCTACCGCCCGCTGCGGCAAGCCGCTGCCACCGACAGGTACACACTGCGCGGCGGCAGCGAGACATACGAACCCCGGTTCACCTTCCACGGCTTCCGCTACGCCGAGATCGAGGGCTGGCCGGGCCCGTTGGACCCCGCCGACATCGAGGCCGTCGTGCTGCACACCGACATGCGGCGGACCGGATGGTTCTCCTGCTCCGCCCCGCTCGTCACCCGACTGCACGACAATGTGGTGCGCGGCATGCGCGGCAACTTCCTCGATATCCCCACGGACTGCCCGCAGCGCGACGAACGCCTCGGCTGGACCGGCGACATCCAGGTCTTCGGGCCCACCGCGAGCTTCCTGTACGACTGCTCCGGAATGCTCACCGGCTGGCTCCGCGACCTGGCCGCCGAGCAGTTCGCCCGGCCCGACCGGGTGCCGCCGCTGGTCGTGCCGGAGGCGCTGCCGCCGGGGTTCGGGGTCGGGGAGATGTACGCCGTGTGGGGCGATGTGGCCGTGCTGCTGCCGTGGACGCTGTACACGCGTTTCGGCGACAAGGAGCTGCTGCGGGCGCAGTACCCGAGCATGACCGCGTGGGTCGACAAGGTTGCGACTCTTGCCGAGCAGGGCGGCGGCCTGTGGCGGCAGGACTTCCAGTTCGGCGACTGGCTCGACCCAGCCGCCCCCGCCGACGAGCCGGGATCGTCCCGGACCGACGGGGACCTGGTCGCGAACGCCTACCTGGTGCGATCCGCCGACGTACTCGCCGACGTCGCGGACCTGCTGGGCAAGCGGCAGGACGCGGATGCCTACCGGATGCTGGCCGACCGGGTCAGGGACTCGTTCTGCGCCGAGTTCGCCACCGCGAACGGGCGGCTGTCCAGTGACACCCAGACCGCGTACGCACTCGCAGTGCGCTTCGCCCTGCTACCCGACGTCCGCAGGAAGGAGAGTACGGGCCGCCGACTGGCCGAGATCGTCCGGGCGTCGGGCTTCCGGATCGCCACCGGCTTCGCCGGCACCCCTCTGATCTGCGACGCGCTGTGCGACATCGGTGAACCCGACCTCGCCTATCGCATGCTGCTGGAGCGCGGCTGCCCGTCCTGGCTCTACCCGGTCACGATGGGAGCCACCACGGTATGGGAACGGTGGGACTCGATACTGCCCGACGGAACTATCAACCCGGGCGAGATGACCTCGTTCAACCACTACGCCCTGGGCGCCGTCGCCGACTGGATGCACCGCACGGTTGCCGGGCTCGCCGCGGCCGCTCCCGGCTGGCGGCGCATCCGTATCGCCCCCATCCCCGGCGCCGGACTCACCTGGGCCCGAGCCGCCCACGAGACGCCGTACGGCAGGGCAGAGGCCGACTGGCGACTCGACGGCGGCACCCTCACCGTCACGGCACTGATACCGCCGAACACCCGGGCCCAGGTCCACCTCCCCGATGGCCAGCCGCCTTTCTACGTCGGGCCGGGCCGCCACGAGTTCACCCTCCTCCACTCCCCCATGCCATGAGGTGAGCGGTATCCCACGTCCAGGTCGTCAGAGAGAACTTCACCCGCGCTGCGCGGACTCGTCCCCGTCGAGCGACTGTGCGCCCGGGCACCCACCGCCTGGCGAACTCGTGCACGGTAAGCGGTGAGACGTCGCGAACTTCGGTGCGCCCCGGCTTCACATCTGCCATGTCGGGTTCGGGTCCGCGCTCTGCTGGTGGGACAGCAGGCCGGCGATGGCTTGGAGGGTGCCGCCCATACGCTCGCGGCGGCCGTGATGGCGGGCCAGGGCTCGCCAGTTCCTCAGATGGGCGATGCCGTGCTCGACACGGATACGTCGTGATGAGTGCGCCTTGCGCTGGCCCTCGTGGATCTCCTCGTACCGGTCCGGGGCGCTCTTCTTGCACGTGCGGTGCGGGGGGTGGTCAGCTCTTGGCCGACGGGCCTGTAGTCGAGATCGTCGAGATCCTGGCTGATGCCGACTACAGGGACTGGGCGCCCAGACCGGTGGCCGGGTGGTGACAGCCTGCTCGCCGCGGCCGCGGCTACTGGAGCCTCGGCCGAGGCACGCCCCGCCCAGCCGGCACCCGCACCGTCGGAGCGCTCCTCGGTTCCTTCGCGATCGCCTTCGCCCTCAACTCACCACTGGGCGCGAACGCCGCCGACACGGCGGTACCGCACCTGGACCGGCTGCTGAGCAACTGCTCCTCGCTGACGGCCGCGCACCTCACCCTCGCCGTGTGCGTCCACCTCACCCTCGAACCCGCGCAGGCGCGGCGCCTGGTCCGGATCAACCTGGCCCTCCTCTCCGCCACAGTCCTCGGGATGACCACGCTGTTCACCTACCGGCAGACGGTCCACGACTCCCCGCAGGCGTACGCGCTCTACGTGCTGCTGTACATCTCCTACCTCAGCTACGCCATCCTCGCCCTTCGCCCTTACCGCTCCCAGCAGGCCCTGGTGAGCGCCCAACGCGCCGCTGACGTCGATGCGTACGAGCGAGACGCGCTCGTCGAGGCCGCTGCCGTGAACGCGGCACTCACCGCGATGCGCGCCGGCCACCTCGCCCAAGACGTCGAACAGCCGCGGGTCGACACAGTGCCCCGCGAAGACCTCCGCGAAGACACCGAGTGGCTCGTCCGCGTCGCCGCCGCCTACACACGCCTCGGCATCCATGTCCGCGACGACGCTCCGCCAGAGCCGGCCGGAGTCTGACGGCGAAGTCCGATTCGCCCGTGCGCTCGGCGACCTCATCCAGGGAAGAGGTTCACGAGGTCGACGCGGACGACAGCCAGGAGCGGGCGGACGCGGATGACGAACCACTGGGAGCGGCCGGGATGGGGTCCAGGGCATCGGGCCTACTACTGGATGCTGGCCTTCCCGGCAGCGCCCGACCTGGTGGTGCGCTCTCCGGTGGTCGTAGTGATCGCCCACTGCCGTACCGAGCCGGTGGTGGCGTCGGGCTCTTTGGCGGGTAAAGCAGTGGGCGCGGGGACCGCGGGGTTCATCGTGCGGGTGTCCTGTTCGTGGTCGTTCGGCGAAATCGGGTGGCAGCGTGGAGCACACGGCGGACAGCGGTTGCCGTACCTGGCCGCGCGGAAGGCCAATCCGGTGTTCCACTTCGCCGAAGCCCTGTGGTACCTGGCGGGGCGGCGGGACCTGCTCTACTCGGCAGTCGATCTACGGTCGGACATGACCGTGGGCGAGTGGCTGGACAGCTGGCTGAACGCGAAGAAGACCCGCCGTACGACAACGCGGGGATACGCCTCGCACATCGAGAACCACCTGAAGCCCCGCATCGGCCACATACGCCTGGACCGACTGAACGTCGGCCACATCCAGGAGATGTTCGACGCCATCAAAGACCACAACGAAGTGATCCTCGCCGAGAACTCGGCACGCCGGGCACAGGTGGCACGGTGCACCCCTGGCAAGCCGGGCGCGCCGACCGCGGGAGAGCGCACGCGCCTCGCGGCCAAGCGAGCGGCACTCGCCAAGATGCCGCCGTACCGCCTGGTCACGGGAGCAGCGACACGACAGCGCATCCGCTCCACACTTCGAGCCGCGCTGAACGCGGCCATCGCGCGCCAGCTGATCATCTTCAACGCGGCGGAACACGTCGAGTTGGACTCCGGCAGGCGACCCAAGCCACTGCTGTGGACGGATGAACGCGTCCGCAGGTGGCAGGAGACCGGCGAAATACCAGGGCGGGTGATGGTCTGGATGCCGCCTCAGCTGGGTGTCTTCCTGGACGAGGCAGCGGACGACCGCCTCTACGCGGCCTTCCATCTCATCGCGTTCCGCGGCCTCCGCCGGGGGGAAGCGGTCGGCCAGGAGTGGGTCGACATCGACCTGGAGGCGGGTCTGCTGACGCCGGCGAAGGAGATCGTCCAGGACGGGTGGACTCCGTACGAGTCGGCGCCCAAAACCGACGGGAGCGCTTCACCCATCCACATCGACAGCCTGACCGTGCGGGTGCTGCGTCTGCACCGCGCCCGCCAGCGCAAAGAACGCCTCAGCTGGGGAAGGTCCTGGCAGAACTCGGGCAAGGTCTTCACGCAGGAGGACGGGAGCCCTCTCCACCCGGAGATGCTGTCCGACGCCTTCCGACGCGTCCGGAGGGCCACCAACCTGCCGCCGATCAATCTCCGCGACCTCCGCCACGTGGCGGCCACGCTCGCTCACGCGGGAGGCGGAGACCTCCACACGATCAAGGAGATGCTGCGGCACTCCACGATCACGCTCACCTCGGACACGTACACGAGCCTGCTGCCCGAGGTCGACCGCGCGGTGGCCGAGAGGGCCGCCAGGATCGTGCCGCGCGCTCGGCCGATCGAGGGAGGCGACACCTCCGGGCTCACACCGGGCTCACAGGGCCTTCCAGCCACCCCCGAGGGCTCGCCCGGAACCGCTGGGGAAACCACGTTTCCCCAGGTGGAAGCCGCTGCGAGCGGGGTGCCGCGGGGTGGGGCGGGTGGGACTCGAACCCACGACCGACGGATTATGAGTCCGCTGCTCTAACCGGCTGAGCTACCGCCCCGTACGGCGTGCCGTGCACGCCGTCTGCCGCAGCATAGCCGCTCATACGATCTGTCGCCCTCGCGGGTGTACGGACAGGTCGTCAGGTGGACGCGGCGCGGCCCGAACTGACGGCGCGGCGTGGCCGGGAGACGAAAAAGGACCCCGGAGGGTCCTGATCCTGCGCTCCCCCGACTGGACTCGAACCAGTAACCTGCCGGTTAACAGCCGGCTGCTCTGCCAATTGAGCTACAGGGGACCAGCTCCCCCGACTGGACTCGAACCAGTAACCTGCCGGTTAACAGCCGGCTGCTCTGCCAATTGAGCTACAGGGGATCGCACTGTGTGCGCCGAATGCACCCACAGGGACCTCCCGGCGGGCGCACGCTCGGTGCGACACATACATTAGCGCAAGCAGGGGGGTGCTCCGCCAACCGCTTGCAGGGGGTTGCACCCCGCGACGCAGGGTAAGGCGCCTAGAGACCGGCAGAACCTGAGTGAGGAAGGGTGGAGCCATGCGCTACCGGCTGACGTTCATCACGGGAGCCCTGGTCGGTTTCGTGCTCGGGGCCCGCGCCGGGCGGGAGCGGTACGAGCAGATCCGCGAGGCCGCCCGCAAGGTCGCGCAGAACCCCGCGGTGCGCAACACCGCCGAGTCCGCCATGCAGCAGGGCCGCACCGCGGCGGGCCGGGCGAAGGAGACGGTGACCGCCAAGGTCGGTGACCGGATGCCCGACGCCCTGGCCGGGAAGATCCGCGCCAGCCGCAACGGCCACGGCCCCGACAGCGAGTGGGGCACCTCGAACACCTGACCCGTACCCCCCCGGCCCGCCACCCCGCCCGGTGCCGAGGGCGGACCCCCGCGCGGCGCGCCCCCGCCGTACGGCATCATTCGCCCATGGGGAAAGTCGCCGGCATAGACAGCTCGTCCACGGGCACCACCATCGTCGTGTGCGACACGGACACCGGGGCGGTGCTGCGGCAGGGCCACGCCCCGCACCCCCTCGACGACGGCGAGAAGCCCACCGAGATCGATCCGCAGGCGTGGCTGCTGTCGCTGGGCGAGGCGGCCGGCGGCGGCGTGCTGGAGGGCGTGCAGGCGATCGGCATCGCCGGCCAGCAGCACGGCCTGCTGGCGCTGGACGCCGGCGGTGTCACCGTGCGCCCCGCGCTGCTGCGCGGCGACAAGCGGGCCCAGGTGCAGGCGGCGGACCTGGTGGAGGAGCTGGGCGGCCCGGCCGGCTGGGCCGAGGCGGTCGGCGCCGTGCCGCAGGCGTCGTTCCCGGTGGCGAAGCTGCGCTGGCTGGCCCAGCACGAACCGGCCGCCGCCCAGCGCGTCGCCGAGGTGCTGCTCCCGCACGACTGGCTGGTCTGGCAGCTGCTCGGCCGCCCGGACCGCCGCACCACCGACCGCGGCGACGTCTCCGGCACCGGCTACTGGTCGGCGGCCACCGGCGAGTACCGCCCGGACCTGGTGGAGCGCGCGCTCGGCCACAGCGCCCGGCTGCCCGACGTGCTCGCCCCCGCCGAGCCGGCCGGGCAGACCCCCGAGGGCCTGCTGATCTCCGCCGGCACCGGCGACGCGATGGCCGCCGCGCTGGGCCTGGGCCTGGGCCCCGGCGACGCGGTGGTCTCGCTCGGCGCCGGCGGCACCGTCTTCGCGGTGCACACCGCCGCGCTGCCGGACCCGACCGGCACCATCACCTCGTACGCCGACGCGACCGGCCACCACCTGCCGCTGCTCCAGGTCCGCAACGCGGTCCGGACCCTGCGCGGCACTGCCGAACTGCTCGGCACCGACCTGCCGGGCCTGTCCGAGCGGGCGCTGACCTCGACGCCGGGCTCCTACGGGCTGGTGCTGCTGCCGTACCTGGAGGGCGAGCGCACCCCCGACCTGCCGCACACCGCGGGCACCCTCAGCGGGCTGCGGCGGGACTCGATGAAGCCCGAGCACCTGGCGCGGGCGGCGTTCGAGGGGATGCTGTGCGCGCTCGCCGACGCGCTGGACGTGCTGCGCGGCAAGGGCGTCGAGGTGCGCCGGGTGTTCCTGCTGGGCCCGGCGGCCGAGCTGCCCGCGGTGCAGCGGATCGCGCCGCCGCTGTTCGGCGCGCCGGTGGTGGTGCCGCAGGCCGGGGAGTACGCCGCGCTGGGCGCCGCCAGGCAGGCCGCGTGGTCGCTGGGCGCGGTGCTCGGGTCGCGGACGCAGGGCGAGCCGCCGCAGTGGGCGCTGGAGGGCGCCCGGCACTTCGAGCCGGGCGAGGACGCGGCCGTGGGCACCGCGGTCCGCCAGCAGTACACGTCGGTGCGCGAGCACACGCACCCGGGCGCCTTCGACGCGCTGCGCTGAGCCCGCGGGGACGGCGACACCCGGGGCGGACGGCAGCATCCGGGGCGGTACCCCTGGCGGGGTGGGCACGAAAGCCGCCGGGGGCCGGGGGCGGAAAAGCCGTTCCCCCGCCTGGGAACGGACTGCGGGGGAACGGCGCTGCGGCGACCGGGACGGCGCCGCCATATCGATGTCTTCCGAACCCGGAAAACGTGGCTACACGCTTGCGGCGACGGCCTGCGCGCTCTCCGCGAGCTCGCCCTCGGCCGCCTCTCCCGCCGGCGGCTCCTCCTTCGGCACGGCCGGCACGCTGAGCCCGGGAACCGTCAGGTCCGGAATCTCCCCGGCGACGTCCAGCGCCGACTGGATCGACTCGGCCAGGGTCTCCGTCACCGCGTCGTCGAAGTCGATCCGGGTGACGGAGACGGCGGAATTGGTCGGAAGCGTGTCGGCGAGAAAAACGGCGCTGCCGCCGCCGGCCTGCTTGAACGTGACTGATTCCTCGTCGGTGATCTCCCGGCTGAGAATCAGTGAGAATTTGTGCCCCACTGTGCGTCACCTCTTCATCGTCGCGACTTTATGAGAAACGCTAGCCGGAGCTTCCGCGCGCACGCAATGCTCAGCAGGTCCGCCCGAGCGCCGGCGAACAGCGGGCGGGATCGCGACCGCCCACGGACCGGCGCGGGCAGGGAAGTCGGGTCCGTTCAGCCGCGCGATCGGCCCGCTGCCGTTTAACTGCCGCGGCCCCCTCGGTTGAGCGGCCGCACCGCACGTCGCAGGTCCGGAGCGGGACGGGTGGGCCTGGACCCACCGCGGACGGGGTGTAGCGGGATGTCCCGCGGCGGGCGGCGGCGATAGGTTCGGCCTGCCGACCGGGCGGACCCGGCCCCGCCGGTGACGGGAGCAGCCATGGACGCCGGCGGTGGGAACCGGGCGCGGCAGGCGGGTCGCGCGGCCGGTGGCCGGTGGCCGCCGACCGCCCGCCCAGACCTGACGCGGCCTCAGGCGCCGCGCGCCGCCGGCGAAAAGGTGGGTGCAGGCCCACCCGGTCCGGGGCGTAACAGGATTACGCCGGAACCGCGCCGCCGGTACGTTCTCGATATCGCCGGAACTTCACAGGCTGAGCGCGCAGCGGAAGTCGGCGGGAAGACATGGTCGGCGGAGCGCGGAAAACTCGGAGGAAACCCCCAATGACGGCTGTGGTTGAGGTGCGGAACCTGCACAAGGAGTACGGGGACACGGTCGCGGTCGACGACGTCTCCTTCTCCATCGAGGAAGGCGAGATCTTCGGAATTCTCGGTCCGAACGGCGCCGGCAAGACCACGACCGTGGAATGCGTGGAAGGGCTGCGGCAGCGCGACCGCGGCGAGGTCACGGTGCTCGGGTTCGACCCGCAGGTGGAGCGCGCCGAGATCACCCGCCAGCTCGGCGTCCAGTTGCAGGACGGCCAACTGCCGGACCGGATGCGGGTGGCGGAGGCGCTGTCGTTGTACAGCTCCTTCTACAGCAACCCCCGGGACTGGCAGGAGCTGATGGACGCGCTGAGCCTGACCGGCAAGGCGAAGACGCCGTACAGCAAGCTGTCGGGCGGTCAGAAGCAGCGGCTGTCGGTGGCGCTGGCGCTGGTCGGCAACCCGAAGGTGGCGGTGCTCGACGAGTTGACCACGGGGCTGGACCCGGCGGCTCGGCACGAGACCTGGGAGCTGATCGAGACCGTCCGGGCCAGCGGCGTCAGCATCCTGCTGGTCACCCACTTCATGGAGGAGGCCGAGCGGCTGTGCGACCGGATCGCCCTGATCGACAAGGGGCGGGTCGCGGCCATCGACACCCCCTCGGGACTGATCTCCCGGGTCGAGTCGGAGCAGCGCATCCACTTCCGGCCGTCCACCTCCTTCGACGACAGCCTCCTCACCCGGCTGCCCGACGTGACCTCGGTGGCCCGCCAGGGTGAGTACGTGGTGGTCACCGGCAACAACAACTCCCTCAACGTCGTCACCTCGGCGTTGGCGGACGCGAAGGTCGAGCCGATGAACCTGCGCGTCGAACAGGCCACGCTGGAGAACGCGTTCCTCGCCCTGACGCAGAACGACCACCACTCGAAGTAGCCCGGCGCAGTAAGAGATCCCGAGGAGACCCGTCGTGTCGACCACCACCGCCAGCACCGCGATGGCCAGTGCCACCAGAACCGCCCCGCGCCGCAACGCGCTGTGGCAGCTGACCGCCATAGAACTGAAGCTGCTCGTCCGCGAGCGTATGCGCCTGGTCTTCGGGGTCGCCCTGCCGCTGATCCTGCTGGTCATCTTCGGCGCCATCCCGTCCTTCAACAAGGCCAGCGACACCTTCCACGGCGAGACGACGCTCGATGTGTACGTGCCGATCCTCGTCGCGTTCTCGGGTGCGCTGCTGGCTCTGACCGGGCTGCCGCAGACCCTGGCGGACTACCGCGAGCGCGGGGTGCTGCGCCGGCTGCGCACCACCCCGGCCGGGCCGTCGCGGGTGCTGGCGGCCCAGCTGATCGTGAACCTCGGCATCGCGCTGGTCACCGCGGTCGTGCTGCTGGTGGTGGGGCGGCTGGGGTACGGCGTGCCGTTGCCGAAGCAGGTCGGCGGATTCGTGCTGGCGGTCGTCCTGACCTACCTCGCGCTGATGGGGATCGGACTGTTCATCGCGTCGGTGGCGCCCTCCGCGAAGACCGCGCAGAACGCCGGCCAGATCCTCTTCTACCCGATGATGTTCTTCGCCGGGCTGTGGATGCCGATCGCGGCGATGCCCAAGGCGCTCCAGCACCTCAGCCACGCCATGCCGCTGGGCGCGGCCGTGCAGGCGCTCCAGGACGCCTCGCAGGGCGACTGGCCGCACGGGATGCAGATCCTCACCCTGGTGGCGTGGGCGGTGGTGCTGCTGGGCGCCTCGGCCAAGCTGTTCCGGTGGGAGTGACGCGGCGGCAGGTCCGGCCGGCAGGCCGGGTGGGAAGCGCGGGGCGGGCCCGTCCGGCACTGCGGTGACGGGCGGGGCGCAGGCGGTGACATGGCGTGAAAAAAGGGTCCGCAGCACCCTCGTGGCGGGCGGCGTCGTGGGTCACACTGGGGTCCCGGTGCCGAGCCCTCTTTTGAGCCCGACGACGCGCTCACCGCGGAGGTCGCTTCCGTGCGGACAGACGCCCAGGTCCAGGTCACGCCCGATGAGCCGGTGCCCCCTGCCCTCGACGAGCCGGTGGTGCCCGATCCCGTCGGCGAGCTGCCCGGCCGCCGTACGGACGCCGCGGCCGGGCCGTCGGCCGACCTGTTCCGGCAGTACCTGCGGGAGATCGGCCGTATCCCGCTGCTGAGCGCCGCGGACGAGGTCGAGTTGGCGCGGCGGGTCGAGGCGGGGCTGTTCGCGGAGGAGCGGCTGGCGGCCTTCCCGGACCTGGACTCGCAGCTCGCGGTCGACCTCGACCGGCTGGTGGTCATGGGCCGGATGGCCAAGCGGCGGCTGATCGAGGCGAACCTGCGGCTGGTGGTGTCGGTGGGCAAGCGCTACATCGGCCGCGGTCTGACCATGCTCGACCTGGTGCAGGAGGGCAACGTCGGCCTGATCCGCGCGGTCGAGAAGTTCGACTACGCGCGCGGCTACAAGTTCTCCACGTACGCGACCTGGTGGATACGCCAGGCGATGTCCCGGGCGCTGGCCGACCAGGCCCGGACGATCCGGGTGCCGGTGCACGTGGTGGAGCTGATCAACCGGGTGGTGCGGGTGCAGCGCGCGCTGGTCCAGGAGCGCGGCTGCGAGCCGACGTTGGAGGAGGTCGCCGACCACCTGGGGCTGCCCGCGTCGCGGGTCGCCGAGGTGCTGCGGCTGGCCCAGGAACCGGTCTCGCTGCACGCGCCCGTCGGCGAGGAGGACATCGCCTTCGGCGACCTCATCGAGGACCGCGACGCCGCCTCCCCCGTCGAGTCCGCCGCCTTCCTGCTGCTGCGCGAGCACCTCGAAGCGGTGCTGTCCACCCTCGCTGACCGCGAACGCGAGGTCGTCCAGCTCCGCTACGGCCTCACCGACGGCCGCCCCCGCACCCTGGAGGAGATCGGCGAGATCTTCGGCGTCACCCGCGAACGCATCCGCCAGATCGAGTCCAAGACCCTCACCAAGCTCCGCGACCACACCTACACCGCCCACCTCCGCGGCTACCTCGACTGAGGCGGCCGCGGGGCGGGGCTCCCGGGCGCGGGGCTCCCGGGTGCGGGGTCAGTCGACTTCGGCGACGGCTTGGGCGAACTGGGCGGAGTACAGGCGGGCGTAGGCGCCGTCGGCGGCGAGGAGCTGGTCGTGGGTGCCCTGTTCGACGATGGCACCGGACTCCATGACGAGGATGACGTCGGCGTCGCGGATCGTGGAGAGCCGGTGGGCGATGACGAAGCTGGTCCGGCCGTGGCTGAGTTTGGCCATCGCGCGCTGGATGAGGACCTCGGTGCGGGTGTCGACGGAGCTGGTCGCCTCGTCCAGGACGAGGATCACCGGGTCGGACAGGAACGCCCGGGCGATGGTGATGAGCTGCTTCTCGCCGGCGCTGACGCCGGTCCCCTCGTCGTCGATGACGGTGTCGTAGCCGTCGGGCAGGGTGCGGATGAAGCGGTCGGCGTGCGCGGCGCGGGCGGCCTCCTCGATCTGCTCGCGGGTCGCGTCCTGGTGGCCGTATCCGATGTTCTCCGCGATGGTCCCGCCGAACAGCCAGGTGTCCTGGAGCACCATGCCGATCGCGGCGCGCAGCTCCTGCCGGGACATCGCGGCGATGTCGGTGCCGTCCAGGGTGATCCGGCCGCCGGAGACCTCGTAGAAGCGCATCAGCAGGTTCACCAGGGTGGTCTTGCCCGCGCCGGTCGGCCCGACGATCGCCACCGTCTGGCCGGGCTCGACGGCCAGCGACAGGCCGTCGATCAGCGGCTGGTCCGGCAGGTAGCGGAAGTCGACGTCCTCCAGCGTGACCCGGCCGCGCAGCTGCTGCGGGCGGGCGGGGTGCGCAGGCTCGTCGGACTGCTCCTCGGCGTCGAGGAGTTCGAAGACCCGCTCGGCGGAGGCCACCCCGGACTGGATCAGGTTCGCCATGCTCGCGACCTGCGTGAGCGGCTGGCTGAACTGCCGCGAGTACTGGATGAACGCCTGCACGTCGCCGATGGACAGCGTGCCCGAGGCGACCCGCAGACCGCCGATCACCGCCACCAGCACGTAGTTGAGGTTGCCGATGAACATCATCAGCGGCTGGATCGTGCCGGAGATGAACTGCGCCCGGAAACCGGAGCGGAACAGCGCCTCGTTCTCCGCCTCGAAGACCGCCGCGGACTCCTCCGCCCGGCCGAAGACCTTCACCAGGGAGTGCCCGGTGTACATCTCCTCGATGTGCGCGTTCAGCTTGCCGGTGGTCTTCCACTGCTGCACGAACTGCGGCTGCGCCCGCTTGCCGACCACGGTCGCCACCAGCAGGGTCACCGGGACCGTGACGAGCGCGACCAGCGCCAGCAGCCAGGAGATCCAGAACATCATCGCCAGCACGCCGACGATGGTCAGCAGCGAGTTCACCAGCTGGCCCATGGTCTGCTGCATGGTCTGGCCGATGTTGTCGATGTCGTTGGTGACCCGGCTGAGCACCTCGCCGCGCGGCTGCTGGTCGAAGTACGACAGCGGCAGCCGGGACAGCTTGGCCTCGCAGTCGCGGCGCAGCCGGTAGATCGCGCGGTTGATCACCTTCGTCGCGGTGCGCATCTGGACCACGCTGAGCACCGCCGCGCCGAGGTACACCGCCAGTACGACCAGCAGCACGGTGCCGATCGCGCCGAAGTCCATGCCCTTGCCGGGGGTGAAGTCGATGCCGGACATCACGTCGGCGAGCTTGCCGTTGCCGTGTGCCCGCAGGTCCGCCAGGACCTGCTCCCGGCTGCCGCCGCCGGTCTGCCGGCCGATCACCCCGGCGAAGATCAGGTCGGTCGCGCGGCCGAGGATGCGCGGCCCGGACACCGTCAGCGCGACGCTCACCACGCCGACCGCCAGCACGAGGCACAACCACAGCCGGTCCGGGCGCATCAGCCCGATCACCCGCTTGAGCGAGCCCTTGAAGTCCATCGACCGCTCGACGGGTCCGCCGCCCATGAACCGGGCCGGCCCCGCCGCCGGGGCCGGTCCGCGCTGCGCCGGCGCCTTCTTCAGCCGGTCCCCGCCCCCGCCGCTCATGCCCCCGCCGCTCACGCCGCCTCCTGCTCGGTGAGCTGCGACAGCACGATCTCCCGGTAGGTCGGGTTGTCCCGCATCAGCTCGCTGTGGGTACCGGTGCCGACCACGCGGCCCTCGTCGAGGACCACGATCCGGTCCGCGTCACGGATCGTGGACACCCGCTGGGCCACGATCACCACCGTCGCCTCCGCGGTCTCCGCCGCCAGCGCCTGCCGCAGCGCCGCGTCCGTGGCGTAGTCCAGTGCCGAGAAGGAGTCGTCGAAGAGGTAGATCTCCGGGCGCCGCACCAGGCAGCGGGCGATCGCCAGCCGCTGCCGCTGCCCGCCGGAGACATTGCTGCCGCCCTGCGCGATCGGCGCTTCCAGCCCGCCTTCGAGCTTCCGGACGAAGTCCTCGGCCTGCGCGACCCGCAGCGCGTGCCACAACTCCTCGTCGGTGGCGTCCGGCCGGCCGTAGCGCAGGTTGCTCGCCACCGTCCCGGAGAACAGGTACGGCTTCTGCGGCACCAGCCCGACCGTCTCGGCCAGCAGCGCCGGGTCGAGCGCGGCGACGTCCTCCCCGTCGACCAGTACCCGGCCCGCGGTCGCGTCGTACAGCCGCGGGATCAGCCCGAGCAGGGTGGACTTGCCGCTGCCGGTGGAGCCGATCACCGCGGTGACCTGCCCGGGCCTGGCCTCCAGGTCGATACCGACCAGCACCGCGGCCTCGGCGCCGGGATACGCGAACGTGGCGCCGCGCAGCTCCAGATGGCCGTGCCGGCGCAGCGAGGTGACCGGCGCGGCCGGCAGCACCACGCTGGAGTCGGTGCCGAGCACCTCCTCGATGCGGTCGGCGCACACCTCGGCCCGCGGCAGCATCATGAACATGAAGGTGGCCATCATCACCGACATCAGGATCTGCATCAGGTAGGTGAGGAACGCGGTCAGCGCGCCGATCTGCATGCCGCCGCTGTTGATCCGGTGGGCGCCGAACCAGAGCACGGCCACGCTGGAGAGGTTCACGATCGCCATCACGGTCGGGAAGGTCAGGGCCATCAGCCGGCCGGTGGCCAGCGACACCGCGGTCAACTCGTCGTTGGCGGAGCCGAACCGGTCCTTCTCGTATCCGTCCTTGACGAAGGCGCGGATCACCCGGATGCCGGTGATCTGCTCGCGCAGTACCCGGTTCACCGCGTCGACCCGCCCCTGCATGGTGCGGAACAGCGGCCGCATCTTCCGCACGATCAGGGCCGAGGTGATGCCCAGCAGCGGCACCACGACGAGGAACAGCGACGACAGCGGCACGTCCTGGTCGAGGCCCATGATGATGCCGCCCACGCACATGATCGGGGCGGGCACCATCAGGGTGCAGCTCATCAGCACCAGCATCTGGACCTGCTGGACGTCGTTGGTGGTGCGGGTGATCAGCGACGGCGCGCCGAACTGGCCGACCTCGCGGGCGGAGAAGCGCTGCACCTGGGTGAAGACGGACCGCCGCAGGTCGCGTCCGACCGACATCGCGGTGCGCGCGCCGAAGAAGACCGCGCCGATCGCGCACGCGATCTGCACCACGGTCACCCCGAGCATCGCCCCGCCCATCCCGAGGATGTAGCCGGTGTCGCCCTTGACCACGCCGTTGTCGATGATGTCGGCGTTGAGGGTCGGCAGGTACAGCGCCCCGATGGTGGACAGCAGTTGGAGGAAGACCAGCAGCACGATGGGGCGTCTGTACGGTCTGAGGTGGGATCTCAGGAGTCTGATCAGCACGGGCGGGTACCTCGGGTTGCCTCGGGCAGGGCACGGGTGGGGACGCTCAACAGGACGCGGCGGGCCGTCCGGAGGTTGAGCGGGGGCCGGCCGCAGCGTCGCCGTGCGGCCGGCCCCGCCCTCAAGTGTCCCCCCGGCGCCCCGTCCGGGCAGGCGGGTTCCGTTTCCGGTGCGGTCAGTCGGGGTTCACGATCCGCGCCCGCCGGTTCAGTTCCTGGGCGAACCCTTCCCAGATCTGCGAATTGCGCCGGGACAGTTCGATGATGAGTTCGATGCAGTGCAAAGGCACCGAGGCGCAGATGTCGTTCATCTCGTTGGCCCCGACCACGTTCTCCCGGAACATCCGCAACAGCCGCCGTCCCAGCTCGCTCTGGCGCAGCGACGGGTCGCGCATGAGTTTTTCGAGCGTGGCGGCGGTGGGCGGGTTGGCCACCATGGGGTCCGGGTCGGCCGGTGCGGGGCGCGCGCTGCCCTCCTCGGCCCTGGTCCGGCCGCGTTGGCTGGGTACGGGCTCGTCGCCGCGCTCCAGCCGGCGGCGGACGTCCAGCGCCGTGGCCGGTGAGATGCCCGCCGACCGGGCCACCTGACGCAGTGACGCCTTCGGGTTGTCCCTGATCAGCTCGGCGACCCGCAGCCTGCCCTGCGCCGCGTCCAGCGGCCGGACCTTCCCGTCCCGGCCGATGCGGAAGTCCGACTGCGGCACCGAGTCGGACGAGCGCCGCAGTTCCGCGACCGTACGGGCGCCCAGGCCGGTCGACTTGGCGATGACCCGGTCGGCCATCGTGGGGTGCGACTTGAGGATGCGCAGCGCGGCGGCCGTGCGGTCGGCCTGCGACAGCGGAAGTCCGTGCGTGACGTTTGCCTCGACCGCAATGAGGAAAGCCTCTTCACGGCTGCCGTCGAAGAATTTGACGTCGATGTACTTATGGCCCTTGAGGGAGGCCGCCATGAGACGATGGATACCGTCGATGACCCGCATCGTTCTTCGGTCGACCAATATCGGCGGCAGTGGGCCGTCTATGGCCGCCAATTGCAGTACGTGGCCTTTGTCCTCACCTTTCAGGCGCGGTGAGTCCCCGGGCAGAATCTGCATGATCGGGACGGAAACGATCTCCGGTCCGTCATCTCCCCGTTCTCCCCGTTCTCCCCGGACGGCGACCACAGCGGCCACCGCTCTGCTTGTCTCAGCGAGACCTACCATTGCCTCCCCCTGACAACTCGTGCTTGCCATGCGCAGCCAAAAGCCTCCAGACGCCGCCTGCCACGGCTCTCGAGACATACCGAGGTCATGCGGTATGTCTGAAACGTCGTACACTTCCCCGTAGTTCACGGCAGCTCACGTTGTGTCCGGTGGACGCCCGGCAGGAGCCGGGGCCCCGGCCCATCACCGGGAGTGAGCGTGAACCCGAAATTTCTCCTATTTCTCGCCAATCACGGTAAGCTGTGCGGCGCTGACGCCCCGTAGACACCGCGTGAATAGATTTGCACGCCGCAGCAAACTCCGCCTGATGACCTCCGCCGACCTGCGGCGATAATGCCTGCGGTGTCAACCGGACATCGCGAGTGTATCCCCGTTCAACCTGAAGGTGCAGGGCCGAATGAGGCCCCTCGGGAATCCCGAGCGGATACACAGCGTTCTGCCGCC
This sequence comes from Actinacidiphila sp. bgisy144, assembly GCF_057708105.1. Lineage (NCBI taxonomy): Bacteria > Bacillati > Actinomycetota > Actinomycetes > Kitasatosporales > Streptomycetaceae > Actinacidiphila > Actinacidiphila sp. bgisy144. The sequence goes on from NZ_JBYIRM010000003.1 coordinate 235,974, forward strand.
GGGCATGTTCCGGTACACGCCACGCACCGTCCGTCCGGTTCCCCGCACGCGTGGCGGAATCCCTCGCTCCGCCGCGTCCGCGGCCCGACATGCGGAAATCCGCGGACGACCGGCGGTGCCGCTGCCCGCGGGGCAGGGGAGAGGCGGACCGCCCGGCCGTTCAACTCGGCCGGCGCCCGGGTGCGTACGTCCTTCGACGACGGCTTCCGCGCGGCGCGCTCAACCGCGCGCGGCGCATCAGTTGAACAGGCGGCCGCCGTACGGGGGATGGGAACTTCGTCCCGGTTCGGAGCTTCGCGTCGGGGGGGACGACGCAACAGGCGGGCCCCGTCCCGTCCTTCCTATCAAGGGGCGCGGGGGCGCAGCCACCCTCACCGTTCAACTGCCCTTTCCCCCCTGTTCATTGGGTGGCCTCCGGGTGGGCGGCGTGCGGCGGCCGCGAGCCTTGCAGGGGTTCCGGCGGTTGGCTACGTTCTCGTCCCACTTGACGATTCGGTGTGACGACCTCAGGAGCGGCATGTCCCAGCCCTCGTCCGGAGACAACCTGTGGTGCAGGCGTTTCCGCCCTGCCCCGAACCCGGCAGCCCGGCTGGTGTGCCTTCCGCACGCGGGCGGTTCGGCACCCTTCTTCCTGCCGGTGGCGGCAGCGCTCAGTCCGCAGGTCGACGTCGTGTCGATCCAGTACCCCGGCCGGCAGGACCGCCGGGCGGAGGCCCCCCTCGACGACCTGTCGGTGCTCGTCGACGGCATCTACCAGGTGCTCCGGCGCCAGCCCGAGCTTCCGCTCACCCTCTTCGGCCACAGCATGGGCGCGGTGATCGGCTTCGAACTCGCCCGCCGCTTCGAGGCCGACGGGGTGCGGCCGGTACGGCTGATGGCCTCCGGGCGGCGCGCACCGGGTACCCACCGGGACGAGAGCACCTTCGGCAGCGACGACGCGATCATGGCCGAGGTGCGCGAGCTGAGCGGCACCGCGGCGTCCCTGCTGAGCGACGACGAGATGATGCGGGCCGCGCTGCCCGCGCTCCGCGCCGACTACCGGGCCGTCGAGACGTACCGGTGCGGGCCCGACGTCGCCGTGGACACCCCGATCACCGTACTGACCGGGGACAGCGATCCCAAGACCACGCTGGACGAGGCGAAGGCGTGGGACCGGCACACCAGGGGCGGCTGCGACCTGCGGGTGTTCACCGGCGGGCACTTCTTCATCAGCGAGCGCGCCGCGGAGGTCATGCGGGTCCTCGAGGACCACTTCCGGGAGCAGGGCGCACGCCACGCCGGCTGACCGGGGCGCTCACCACCACCGGCGGACCGGATGCCCGGGGCGCATCGGTTGAACACCGGGGCGCCGCGGGTCCGGTCGGCCCGTCATGCCTTCTTCTTCGCCGGCTTCGGGAAGACGCCGCGCACCGCGGACCCGCGGGTGAGCACCGCGGCGCCGATCAGGGCCAGCGCCGACACCCCCTGGATCGCGGCGTACCAGGCCGGGCAGAGGCCGGGGATCGCGTCGACGACGATGATCGCGATCGGCAGGATCGCGGTCACCGTGGCCAGCCGGTCGTAGGCGCGCGCGTCGCCCTGCGGGGCGCGGGTCGCCAGCCGGTACAGCCAGGGGGCGATGAGCAGCAGGATGGCGCCCCGCACCCACATGAAGGGGCTGGTGTCATGGCCGGCGATCGCCATCCCGGCGACCGTCCCGAGGCAGACGACACTGATCACGCCGTAGACCACGAGGAACTTCTTCGCCGTGTTGAACGCCTCCTGGACCCGGGGGTCCTCGACGGTCGCCGGGGCCGTGGTGGTGGTCGTGGTGACGCTGGTGTTCGCCATGTCCTTCTCCTCCGTCTGAACGTGCTGCCGACGTTACGGAGGGCGCGGCGGGCCCGGTATGGGCCTGGGCACACGCTTGGGTGGGGCCAGTCCCACCCCCGGGCCGGCGCACGCGGTGTTCAACCGCCCCGGTCCGCGGCCCGCCCGGGTGTCGGCGCTCTGGTAGGACTGCTGCCGAACCGGACGGGCCGTACCGCGCCCTGCCGGTGAAGGGGGTCTTCGTGCTCGAACAGGTCCTCCCCGAACCGGTGACGGTCGTGGAGGCGCTCGGCGACGACGAGACCGCGCACCTCGCGCTGTATCCGCAGGAGGCGGCGCTCGTGGCGAAGGCGGTGGACAGGCGCCGCCGCGAGTTCGCCACCGTGCGTGCCTGCGCCCGCCGCGCCATGGTGAAGCTGGGCGTGCCGCCGCAGGCGGTGCCGACCGGCCAGGGCGGCGCCCCGTGCTGGCCGGAGGGCCTGCGCGGCAGCATGACGCACTGTGCCGGATACCGGGCCGCCGCCCTGGTCCGCGCCGCCGACCTGGCCTCCCTCGGCATCGACGCGGAGCCGCACGCGCCACTGCCGCACGGGGTGCTGAGGACGGTCTCGCTGCCCGCGGAGCGGCAGCGGCTCGCCGCTCTCGCGGCCCGGCGGCCGGACGTCCACTGGGACCTGCTGCTGTTCAGCGCGAAGGAGTCGGTCTACAAGGCGTGGTTCCCGCTGACCGGGCAGTGGCTGGGCTTCGAGGAGGCGGACGTCGAGGCGGACATCGACGTACGGGCGCCCGCGGGTGACGCGGCGCAGGGCCGGTTCCGCGCGGAACTGCTCGTTCCCGGGCCGGTGGTGGGCGGGCGGCGGCTCCAGCACTTCGAGGGGCGGTGGATCGTGGGCGGGGGTGTGGCCGCCACCGCGGTGACGGTGCCGCATCCCTGATCCCGGGCGCCGAGGCCGTGGCCGGCGGACAGCGTCGTTCCGACCAACGGGCGCAGGCCGACGGGGGTGGTGCTCCCCCGTCGCCTACAGCATGGGCGGGGCCCCTCCCCGGCGAAGCTCTGGGGAACAGAGCGCGGCGCCCTGCGCCGACGACCGGCAACGCTGGGGCGCAACCCGCCGAAGGCAGGGGGAGAGCGGGCGGGCCAGGCCCCGCCGGCCGGGCAGGATTCGTCAGCCACGGCCTCTGGTGGCGGCGCCGGGTGGGGTTAGGCCCACGGGCGGCGGGGCGTAGCAGGCTATCGGGGGCGGCGCGGGCTGCGTACCGTCGATCGTGTCGGCCCGGACCGCCGTCCCGGCTGACACAATGATCGCCGTGGGTGAAGGGAACGAGCGGATGAGGATGTCTCCTGGAGGCGGTCCGCTGGGGTGGTGCGCCGCGTCCGCGCGGGGGCTGTACCGGTCCGCGGTCCTGGTGGGCCTCACCTGCGTGATGGCCCTCGTCGCCGTGCCCGTGGGGGTGGGCGGTTCGGAGGTGGCCTACTCCTGGAGCGCGGGGCGGCGCGAGCCCCTGGTGGTCAGCGTGCTCGCGACGCTCGGGGAGACCCTGGTGGTGATCGCCTGGGTCGCCATCGCCCTGTGGGTGGTGCACCCGCTGGCGAGCCGGCCGCTGGCCGGGGCCGCGCGCCGCCGCGCCGCCGACTGGCTGGACCTGCGGCTCGAGGTGGCCTACCGCGCCGTGCCGCCGGTGACGCGCATGGCGACCGGTTTCTGGTGGGACGGCCACGAGTACCACAAGACCGAGCGGGAGGCCCGCCGCCGTGCCAAGGTGCACGCCTGGTTCCGGGACCCGCAGTTCCACTGGGACGGCCTGTGGGCGGTGGTCGCGTCGGTCACCGTGTTCCCGGTCGCGGCGCTGCCGCTGCTCGGTCTGGGGTACGGCGTCTTCCTGCTGTTCACCCCCGCCCTCGCCGGCTACGGCGCCGCCTCGATCGTGGCGGGCCTGGCCGCGGCGCCGTTCGCGTGGCGGGTGCTGCGCCCGGTCGCGGCCCGCTTCCTCGGCCCGGTCCCGAGCACCCGGCTGGGCCGGCGGGTGGCGGAACTGGAGGCCATCCGCGCCGATCTCACGCAGACCCAGGCCGCGGAGCTGGAGCGGATCGAGCGCGGTCTGCACGACGGGGCGCAGGCGCGGCTGGTCGCGATGGGCATGTCGATGGGCATCGCCGAGCAGCTGGTCGACACCAAGCCGGAGGCCGCGAAGGCGATCCTCGCGGAGGCCCGCGCCTCTTCCGCGACGGCGCTCGACGAACTGCGCACGCTGGTGCGCGGGATCAACCCGCCGGTGCTCACCGAACGCGGTCTGGTCGACGCCGTGCAGGCGCTCGCGCTCGACTCGCCGGTGGCCGTCGACGTGCACAGCCAGGTGCCCTCCCGGCCCGAGCGGCCGGTGGAGTCGGCGGTGTACTTCGCGGTCGCGGAGCTGCTGGCGAACGCCGCGAAGCACGCGGCGGCGCGGCGCGTGACGGTGGAGCTCGGCTATGACGGGCGGGTGCTCACCGCGAACGTGCAGGACGACGGAGTGGGCGGGGCCGACCCCTCGTCCGGCTCGGGGCTGCGCGGCCTCGAGCGCCGTATGAACGCGTTCGGCGGACGGCTGGAGATCGACAGCCCCGTCGGCGGACCTACTCGAATCACCGTGGCGGTGCCGTGCGAATTGTCGTAGCCGAAGACCTCTTCCTGCTCCGGAACGGGATGGTGCACCTCGTCGAGGCGTACGGCCACACGGTGGTCGCCGCGGTCGACTCCGGGCCCGCCACCCTGGAGGCGCTGCTCGAACACCGGCCGGACGTCGCGATCGTGGACGTCCGGCTGCCGCCGAGCTTCTCCGACGAGGGCCTCCAGGCGGCGCTGGCGGCGCGCCGCCAGATCCCGGGGCTTCCGGTGCTGATCCTCTCTCAGCACGTGGAGCAGTTGTACGCGCGGGAGTTGCTCGCCGACGGGCACGGCGGCATCGGCTACCAGCTCAAGGACCGGGTGCTGGACGCCGAGCAGTTCCTGGACGCGGTCAGCCGGGTGGCGAACGGCGGCACCGCCCTGGACCCGACGGTCGTCTCGAAGCTGCTGGCGCGGCCGACCCGGGCCGATCCGCTGGCGTCGCTCACCAAGCGCGAGCGGCAGGTGCTGGGGCTGATGGCCGAGGGGCTGTCCAACGCGGCCATCGCGGGCCGGCTGTTCCTCAGCGAGGGCGCCATCAGCAAGTACACCACCGCGATCTTCGCCAAGCTCGAACTGGGCACGGACGACGACACCAACCGCAGGGTCCGCGCCGTGCTGGCCTACCTCGACGCCGAGAACACCGCCGACGGGTCGTGACCGCCGCAGCCGTCCGGGGCCCCGACGTACACGCGTACACGTCGTGCGCGTCGTACACGTCGGGGCCGCCGGCCGGACACCGCGCCGGGTCTCACCCGGCGGGTGCCTGCGCGTCCGGTGCGGTGTCGGTGACGTGCGCGGCCAGCTCCCGCGGGGTGGGCCGCTCGAAGATCTCGGTGAGGCTCAGTGAGCGCCCGCTGGCGTTCTGGAACTCCTGGAGCGCCACGGCGGCCAGCATGGAGTTCCCGCCCCCGGCGAAGAAGTCGGTGTCGGCGTCGGCGTCCTCGCGGCGCAGGATGCGCCGCCACACCGCCACCAGCTGGGCCGTCAGCCGTTCGGTGGGGCTTTCCGGCCCGCCGGGCGCATCAGGTGCGGCAGGCGTACCCGGTACGGCGGGCCGGGGCCGCCGGGCTGCGACGACACGGGCCAGCTCCCGGTGGTCCACCTTCCCGCTGCCGTTGACCGGCATGGCGTCGACCGCGACCAGCTCCCCGGGGAGCATCGCGCGGGACAGCCGGGCGCGGGCGTGCGCGTGCACGTCGGCGAGGTCCAGTTCGGTGCCGGCCGGTTCGAGGCAGCCGACGAGCACTCCGTCGCCGCTCGGGTCGCCGACCAGGACGACCGCGGCCGCACCGACCTGGGGGTGGGCCAGCAGCGTCGCCTCGATCTCGCCCAACTCGATGCGGTTGCCGCGCAGTTTGACCTGGCGGTCGGTCCGGCCGAACAGGTCGATCAGGCCGTCCGCGCGCCAGCAGGCGATGTCGCCGGTGCGGTAGAAGCGGCCGTGCTCGGGGTGGACGCCGAAGCGCTCCGCGTCGAGGTCGGGCCGGCCGTGGTAGCCCAGGGCGACGCCGGTGCCGGAGATGCACAGCTCCCCCCGTACGCCCACGGGCAGGTCGCGGCCGTGCGGGTCGGTGACGTGCAGGCGGGTGTTGCGGATCGGGCGGCCCACGTCCAGCCGGGTGCCGGGGTCGGCCGCGATCACACGGGAGGTGGACCAGATCGTCGTCTCGGTGGGGCCGTAGACGTGGTGCAGCTCGCAGCCGGCGGCCAGCAGCCGGCGGACCAGCGGCAGCGGCACCGGCTCGCCGCCGACCAGCACACGGCGGCCGCGCAGGCTGTCCGCGGCCCGGTCGATGACCAGCCGCCAGGCGGTCGGGGTCGCCTGCACGAACCGCGCGTCGTGCCGTTCCAGCAGCGCGCGCAGTACCCGGCCGTCGCTCCTGGCACGGTCCGGTGCGGCCACCACGGTGCCGCCGGAGACCAGTGGCACGAACAGCTCCAGCCCGGAGATGTCGAACGCGAACGTGGTGGTCCACAGCATGGTGTCCCCGGGGGCCGCGGCCAGTTGCTCGGCGAAGTGCACGACCAGGTTGGCCAGCGCGGCGTGGCCGACCCGGGTGCCCTTCGGGCGCCCGGTCGACCCGGAGGTGTACATCAGGTAGGCGCAGTCCGCCGCCCCGGCCGCCCCGACCGCCTCGGCCGGGGCGTCGGCCTCCGGTCGCGGCGCCGCGTCGCGGGCGGGCGGCGCGAGCAGCACCGCGGGACCGTCGGGGCCGCCGAGCGCCGCGGTGTCGCCGTTCGCCACCAGCAGCCGCGCGCCGGAGTCGGACAGCTGGTGGCGCAGCCGCTCCTTCGGGTGCGCGGCGTCCAGCGGCATGTACGCCGCGCCCGCCAGCCAGGTCCCGAGGACCGCCGCGGCCAGTTCGGCGCCGCGCGGCAGGGCGATCGCCACCGTCTCCCCGGGCCGCAGGCCCACGTTGCGCAGGAGGGCGGCCGCGGTGTGCGCGGCGTGCCACAACTGCCGGTAGTCCAGGGTGTCGTCGCCGTCCACGACGGCCACGGCGGCGGGGGTGCGCCGCACCTGCCGCTCGACGGCCGCCAGCACGGTGGCGGGCTCGACGGGACCGGCCGTGTCGTTGGCCGCGCCGATGATCGCGTGGTCCTGGGGGCTCCACCAGTCCACGTCCCCGACGGCCCGGTCCGGGTCGGCCGCGAACGAGGCCAGCACCGCCTCGTAACGCGCCGGCAGCAGGGCGGCCGGCGCCGGGTCGAACAGCTCGGTGCGGTAGCGCAGCCGCAGCCCGACGGTGCCCTGGGGGCCGGGGTGCCGGGTCGCGGCCAGGTGCAGGTCGAAGCGGCCGGCGCCGCTGGTCGCGGGGAACGGCTCGGCGGGCAGCCCGCCGAAGGAGAACCCCGGCGGGCCGTCGGGCGCGCGGTACTCGAAGGCGTACCGGAACGGCAGCGAGTGGCGGCCGGAAGCCCGGGCGGGCAGCAGGTCGGGGTGCGCGTCCACGGCGACGTCGGCGTGCGCGGTGGCCGCGGCAAGCCGCTCGGCGCTGCGCACCACCAGGTCGCGGATGCTCTCCTTGGACGCGGCCCGCAGCCGCAGCGGCACGTGGTGGGTGTGCCGGCCGACGGCGCCGGCCGCGGCTGCGGGACGCAGGTCGACGGGCACGCCGACCAGCACGTCCGAGCCGGCCCCGTGGGTCTCCAGCAGCACATGGAAAGCGGCGAGCAGGATCGCGGCCTCGGGCACGCCCGTCGCCGCCGCGAGCCGGTCCAGGGCCTGCGCGGTGTGCGGCGGGAGGGTGCGGTCGACCTCCGCGGTGGCCAGGGTCGGCCGGTCCGGTTCGGGCGCGGCGCAGGCGAGTTCGCCGGCCCCGGCGACGGTGCCGGCCAGCTCCGCCCGCCAGAACGCGCGGCTTTCGGCGCGGGGCGCGGGCCGGCTCGGGCCCGGCACCGGCACGGGGTCCCCGCCGGTGCCGTCCTGGTCGTCGGTGCCGGCCTGGTCGTAGGCGGCGGCCAGTTCGGACCTCAGCAGCGGCCCGGAGACCTCGTCGAGGACCAGGTGGTGGGCGGTGACGCAGACCACGTCGCGGCTGCCGGGTGCCCCGGTGCCGTGGAACAGCGCGGCCCGCACCATCGGCCCGCCGTCCAGCGCGAACGGAGCGGCGGTCACGGGGGCGAGGTCCGCGGGCGCGGGTTCACCGGGCAGTTCGGCCTCGGTGAGCGGGACGGTCAGTGCCTCGGCGGCCAGCACCTCCTTGGTGAGCCGTGCGCCGTCGCCGCGGTAGACGGTGCGCAGCGCCTCGTGCCGCCGGGCGACGGCGGCCAGCGCCGCCCGCAGCCGTACCGCGTCCACCCGTCCCGCGACGGCGAACGCCACGGACAGGTTGTTCACGGCGGTGCCCGGCGCCAGCGACTCCAGGAGCCACAGCGCCTCCTCCTCCGGGGAGACGTCCCCTCCGGGGGGCCGGGGCACCGGTGCGGCACCGGACCCGTCCGACGCCTTCGCCGGCGTGTGCCCTGCTGCGGGGTTGCTCACGCCGCTCCTCCTCCGGTGCCCGGCTGGATTCCCAGCTCCTTGTCGATGAGGTCGAACATCTCGTCGTCGGTGGCGTCGATGATGTCCTCGTCGGACGACGCGTCGTCCGCTTCCGCCCCCCGGAACTCCTCCATGAGGTGTTCGAGGCGGCTGATGATGTCGGCCTTCCTGCCCCCGCGCCGGACGATCCCGTCGAGCATCGTGCCCAGCCGGTCGAGGGTGCCGTGCACCGGCGCGTAGTCGATCTCCTGCTGGGCGATCCGCTCCTGGAGGTGGTCGGCCAGCTCCGCGGGCGTGGGGTAGTCGAACACCACGGCCGAGGGCAGCCGCAGCCCGAGCGCGGTGCTCATCCGGTTGCGGAACTCCACCGCGGTCAGCGAGTCGAAGCCGAGCTGGCGGAAGTAGCGGGCGGCGGCGATGGACTCCGGGCCGGGCCGGCCCAGGACGAGGGCGGCCTGGGTGAGGACCAGGTCCAGCACCGCCGCCCGGAGTGCCGCGGCCGGCAGCGCCGCCAGTTGGTTCAGCAGGTTCCGGCCGGCGTCGCCGCCGGCGCCGCCCGCGGTGCGCCGGCCCGGGCGGACCAGGCCGGTCAGCAGGGCCGGCACCGCGCTGCCGGCACCGCGCAGCGCGGCCGGGTCGAGGCGGGTGGTGACCAGCAGCGGGTCGCTCCGGTCGAGCGCCGCGTCGAACAGGGCGAGCCCGTCGGCGTCGGACAGCGGCCGCACCCCCTGGCGGGCCATCCGCCGCCGGTCGGCGGAGGTGAGCCGGCCCGCCATGCCCTGCTCCCAGGGGCCCCAGGCCAACGACACCGCGGGCAGGCCCTGCTGCCGGCGGTGGGCCGCCAGGGCGTCAAGGAAGGTGTTGCCCGCCGCGTAGTTGGCCTGCCCCGGCGTGCCGAGGACACCGGCGACCGAGGAGAACAGGACGAAGGTGTCCAGGTCCATGCCGCGGGTCAGCTCGTGCAGGTGCCAGGCCGCGTCGGCCTTGGGGCGCATCACCTGGTCGACGCGTTCGGGCGTCAGCGAGTCGAGTACGCCGTCGTCCAGGACGCCCGCGGTGTGCAGCACACCGGTCAGCGGCGCCGACGCGGGGACGCCGGCCGTCACAGCGGCCAACTCGGCCCGGTCGGCGACGTCGCAGGCCAGCACCTGGGCCGGGCAGCCCGCCGCGGCCAGGTCCGCGGCCAGCCGCGCCATGCCCGGGGCAACCGGGCCGCGGCGCGAGGTGAGCAGCAGCCGCCCGGCCCGGCCGGTGCGCGCCAGGTGCCGGGCGAGGAGTCCGCCGAGGGCGCCCGAGGCGCCGGTCAGCAGCACCGTCCCGGGGGTGGTGGACGGTGTCGGGTCCGCGGTCTCCCCGGCTGTCGCGGCCGGGTCCTGCCCGGACACCTCGCCGTCCGGGCGGGCGGGTCCGTCCCCGGCCGCGCGGGCCAGCCGCGGCACCCGCACCCGGCCGTCGCGCACCGCGAACTGCGGCTCGTCCAGGGCGGTTCCGGCCACCAGGAGGGGACCGCAGCCGGCGAGCCGGTCGACGTCCGCGAGCACGATCCGCTCCGGATGCTCGGCCGCGGCCGTACGCACCAGGCCGACGACGCCCGCGTGCTCCAGCCGTATCGCGGTGCCGGAGTCCGCGTCCACGCCGCACTCGGTCACCACCACCAGCCGGGCGCCGTCCAGCCGCGGCGCGGACAGCAGCGCACGGAGGGTCTCCAGCGTCCGCACGGCGGCCCGGCGTGCGGTCTCGGGAACGGGAACGGCCGTGGGCACGGCAGCGGGAACGGGAACGGGAACGGCCGTGGGTTCCTCGTCCGGTCCGGCGTCCGGCAGGCCGCGGAACACCACCGCGCCGGGTACCGGCGCACCCGCGTCGAGCGCCGCGGCCAACTCGGCGACGTCCGCGTAGACCTGGGCGCCCGGGACGTCCGCCCCGCCCTCGTCGCCGAGCACGGCCCAGGGGCGTTCGGGCGCGGCGGAGGTGGGCGCCGTGTCCGCGACGGACCAGGCGACCCGGAACAACCCGTCGTGAGCTGCTCCAGCGGCCGTGTCGAGAGCCCCGGGAGCAAGCGGCACCACGGCCACCGAACCGGCCGAGGCGATCGGCCGGCCCGCCGGGTCGGCGAGCTCCACCGACACGCCCTCGCCGGAGGCCGACGGCGAAACGCGCAGCCGCGCGGCCGTCGCGCCGGACGCGTGCAGCCGTACGCGGCTCCAGGCGAGCGGCTGCGGGGGCCCGTCGTCGGAGGCCCGGCGCTGCTCGGCCTCGGCGAGGGCGGTCAGGTGGAACGAGGCGTCGAGCAGCGCGGGATGGACGCCGAACCCGGACACGTCGGTGCCCTCGGGCAGGGCGATCTCCGCGAACACCTCGTCACCCTGGCGCCAGGCGGCCCGCACGCCCCGGAACTCCGGGCCGTAGTCGAGTCCGGCGGCCGCCAGCGCGTCGTACAGCCCGGCCACGTCGGTCGGGACGGCGCCGGCCCGCGGCCACGGGGTGCTCCAGGGCGCCGTGTCCGCGGTGGCGTTGTCGTCCGGGCCGCCGTCCGGGCCGGTGCCGGCGCCGGCCGGGGCGAGGGTGCCCGAGGCGTGCCGCACCCACGCGCCTTCGGGCAGCCGTGCGTGGACCGCGACGTCCCGCAGCCCGTCCGCGCGGGCGGTGCCCACGGTCACCTGGACCCGTACGCCGCCGCGCGCGGGGAGCACCAGGGGCGTGTCGACGAGCAGTTCCTCGACGCGGTCGCAGCCGACCTCGTCGGCGGCCCGCACGGCCATGTCCAGCAGCGCGGCGGCGGGGAGTACGACCCGCCCCGCAACCGTCGAGCGGCCGATCCACGGGTGCGCGGACAGGGACAGCTGCCCGGTCAGCACGGTCTCCCCGGACGCCGGCAGGTCGACGGTCGCACCCAGCAGCGCGTGCCCGGGAGCCGCCAGCCCGAGATCCTCGGCGCGGCTGCTGGTGGTCGAGTTGAGCCAGTAGCGGCGGCGCTGGAACGCATACGTCGGCAGGTCCACCCGACGCGCACCCGTCCCCGCGTAGACCTTCTCCCACGCGACGGGAACACCCCGGACGAACACCTTCGCCAACGCCGTCAGCAACGCCCGCGGCTCATCCCGCCCCCGGCGCAGAACCGGCGTCCACGACTCAACGGCGGCCTCCGCAGGCTCCGTTCGCGTCGCGGGCCCCAACGCGGACAGCACACCGTCCGGGCCCACTTCCACGAACGTCCCTACGCCCGCGGCGCGCATCGCCTCCACCGCATCCGCGAACCGCACCGCGTCACGCACATGACGCACCCAGTACGAAGCATCCGTCACCTCCTCCGACACCACACCACCGGTCAGCCCGGACACCATCACCAGGCGCGGACGCCGGCTCTCCACACTCGCGACGACCTCGCCGAACTCCGCCAACATCGGCTCCATCAACGGCGAATGAAACGCATGCGACACCCGCAACCGCCGCGTCCGAGCACCCCCCGCCGCCAACACCCCCGCCACCGCCAGCACTTCGTCCTCCACCCCCGACACCACCACCGCACGCGGACCATTCACCGCCGCAACCCCCACACCCGCACGGCCCGCCAGGGCCTCAAGCACCTCGGCCTCCGACGCCTCCACCGCCACCATCGCCCCACCCGACGGCAACCCCTGCATCAACCGACCCCGCGCCGCCACCACCCGACACGCATCCCCCAACGACCACACCCCCGCCACATGAGCAGCCGCCAACTCACCGATCGAATGACCGCCCACCACCTGCGGGGCTATGCCCCACGACTCCAGCAGACGGAACAGGGCCACCTCGACCGCGAACAACCCGCACTGCGCCCACACCGTCTCATCCACATCACCCCCACCCAGCCACGACTCCTCGCCCTCACCCCGCACCACCGCACCCACCGACCCACCCACCAGACCCGACAACACCCCACACACCTCATCAAACGCCTCCGCGAACACCGGAAACGCCCCATACAACCCCTGACCCATCCCCACCCGCTGCGCACCCTGACCCGTGAACACCAACCCCAACCGACCCACACCACCCACCACACCCGACACCACACCAGGCCCCTCGGCCCCCTCCGCCACCGCACCCAACCCCGCACACAACTCCGCCCCATCCCCACCAAGCACCACCGCACGATGCTCCAACACCGCACGCGACGACACCAACGACCACCCCACATCCACCGCGTCAACCGCCGCACACCCCTCCCCCACAAACTCCAGCAGCCGCCCCGCCTGACCCGCCAACCCCTCAACCGACCGACCCGACACCACCCACGGCACCACCGGCAACCCCACACCGGCCCCGCCCACGAGCCCAGGCGCACCCTGAACCTCGACACCCTCCTCGACCGGCTCAGGCACCTCGGGCGCCTCGATGATCACGTGCGCGTTCGTACCGGAGAACCCGAAGGACGACACCCCCGCACGACGCGGCCGCCCACCCGTCTCCGGCCACGGCACGGACTCGGTGGCGAGACGCACCGCGCCCGCGTCCCAATCCACATGCGAGGACGGGGTGTCGGCGTGCAGGGTCCGCGGGACCAGCCCGTGCTGGAGCGCCAGCACCGTCTTGATGACCCCGGCCACGCCCGCGGCGGCCTGTGCGTGCCCGATGTTCGACTTCACCGACCCGAGCCAGAGGGGACGGTCGGCGGGACGGTCTCGGCCGTAGGTCGCCAGCAGCGCCTGCGCCTCGATCGGGTCACCCAACGCCGTCCCCGTGCCGTGCCCCTCCACCACGTCCACATCGGCCGGCGTCAGGCGCGCGTCGGCCAACGCCGCTCGGATGACGCGCTGTTGGGCCGGTCCGTTGGGCGCCGTCAGACCGTTCGACGCACCATCCTGATTGACCGCACTCCCCCGCACCACCGCAAGAACCCGGTGTCCGTTGCGCCGTGCGTCCGACAACCGCTCCACCACCAGGACACCCACGCCCTCGCCCCAGCCGGTGCCGTCCGCCTGGTCCGAGTACGCCTTGCAGCGCCCGTCCGCAGCCAGCCCGCGCTGCCGCGAGAAGTCGATGAAGGTGACCGGGGTGGACATCACGTTGACGCCGCTGACCAGGGCGAGGGAGCTCTCGCCCGAGCGGAGCGACTGCGCGGCCAGGTGCAGCGCCACCAGCGACGACGAGCACGCCGTGTCGATCGTCACCGCCGGACCCTCCAGGCCCAGCGAGTACGCCACCCGGCCCGAGGCGACCGATCCGGTGGCGCCGAGGCCGACGTATCCCTCGGCCTCCTCCGGCAGTCCGGTAGCGGAGAGGTAGTCGTGGTGGAACATGCCGGTGAACACGCCCGTCGCGCTGGCGTGCAGCCCGGCCGGGTCGATGCCCGCGTCCTCCAGCGCCTCCCACGACGTCTCCAGCAGCAGCCGCTGCTGCGGGTCCATCACCAGGGCCTCGCGGGGGCTGACGCCGAAGAACTCCGCGTCGAACGTGGCCGCGTCGTAGAGGAACCCGCCCTCGCCGGAGACGGTCTTGCCCACGGCGTCCGGGTCGGGGTCCACCAGGTCCGTCGACCAGCCGCGGTCCGCGGGGAAGGGGCCCACCCCGTCCTCGCCCGCGGCCAGCATCCGCCAGAAGTCGGCCGGGGACGCGGCGCCGCCGGGGAAACGGCACGCCATCCCGACGATCGCCACCGGGTCGTCGTCCACCGCGCCGCCGCCCGCCGTGGCCGCGCCCGCGGCACCCGGGCGGGCGGTGTCCGCCGCGTCCAGCCGGCCGACGAGTTCGGTCAGGGCGTAGCCGGCCAGCGCGGCAGGGGTCGGGTAGTCGAACACGGCGGTGGCCGGCAGCCGCAGGCCGGTGGCCTTGCCGAGCCGGTTGCGCAGTTCCACGGCGGTCAGCGAGTCGAAGCCGACGTCGCGGAACGGGCGGTCGGCGTCGAGGCTGCCGGGGCCGGACATGCCCAGGACCAGGGCGGCCTGGGTGACGACGAGGTCCTGGAGGACGTCGTGGCCCTCGGCCCGGCTCAGCCCGGCCAGGCGCGCGGCGAGGGCGTTGCGGTCCTCGGCGGCGGGCTGGCCGGCCGTCCGACGGGCGGCCTGCGCGGTCGTACGGCCCCGGACGAGGCCGGAGAACAGCGGCGGGACCTCGCCGGAGTGGCGCAGCACTCCGGGGTCGAGTGCCGCGGCCACGAGCAGCGGTTCGGCCCGGTCGGCGGCGGCGTCCAGCACCGCGAGCCCCCGGGTGCCGGACAGCGGCTTCAGTCCCTGGCGGGCCATGCGCTGGAGATCGGCCTCGGAGAGGTCGCCGACCATGCCGTTCTCCCAGGGGCCCCAGGCCAGCGACACCGCGGGCAGGCCCTGCCGGTGCCGGTAGGCGGCCAGCGCGTCCAGGAAGGTGTTCCCGGCGGCGTAGTTGGCCTGACCGGCGTTGCCGACCACACCCGCGATCGAGGAGAACAGCACGAAGGTGTCGAGGTCCAGGTCGCGGGTCAGCTCGTGCAGGTTCCAGGCCGCGTCCACCTTCGGCCGCAGCACCGCCGCCAGCCGCTCGGGGGTGAGGGTCGCCAGCAGGCCGTCGTCCAGCACGCCGGCCGCGTGCACGACCCCCGTCAGCGGCGCGCCCTTGAGCACGTCCGCGAGCTGTGCACGGTCGGCGGTGTCGCACGCGACGGCGGTGGCCTGGACGCCGTACTCCTCGATGGCGGCGAGGAGTTGCGGCATCCCGGCCGCCTCGCCGCCGCGGCGGGAGACGAGCAGCAGGTGCTCGGCCCGCCCGGTCCGCGCGAGGTGGCGAGCCACCAGGCCGCCCAGCACACCGGAGGCACCGGTGACGAGGACGGTCCCGCGGCGGCCTGCCCGCTCGGCGGGCGGGGTCGTGGACCGTACCCGGGTGAGCCGCGGCACGCGCAGCTGCCCGTCCCGGACGGCGAACTGCGGCTCGCCCGACTCCACGCCGGCGGCCAGCCGGTCCGCCGCGCCGCCTGACACGCCGTCCATGTCGGCGAGCAGTATCCGGCCGGGGTGCTCCGTCTGCGCGACCCGCACCAGGCCCCACACCGTGGCGGCGGCGAGGTCCACAGGGGCCTCCGGTCCCGCGTCCACCGCGCGTTCGGTCAGGACGAGGAGCCGCGTCTCGTCCGGCAGGTCCGCGGCCGGCCAGCCGCGCAGGAGTTCCAGGACGTCGGCCGTGGTGCGGTGGGCGACCGCCGCCACGTCCCCGGCGGCCGGGTCCGGTACGGCGCGCACCACGACGGTCCGCGGGGCCTCGGCCCCTGCCTCGACCGCCGCCACCAGAGCGGCCAGGTCCGGATACGCCGCCGCGCCCGGGAGTTCGAGGGCGGCGCCGTCCGCCGTTCCGCCGAGTACGGCCCAACTGCCCGCGGGCTGCCGCTGCCCGTCCGGCGCCGGAGCCGCGGCAAGCACCCACTCGACCCCGAACAGGGCGTCGTCCGCCGTGTGCGCACCGGCCGCGAGTTCGGCGGGCGAGGCGGTGCGCACCGCCAGCCTGCCGACCGTGGCGACGAGGCCGCCGCCGAGGTCGGCCAGCGTCACCGTGAGCCCTTCGCCGGTGGCGGCGGGCGCCACCCGTACGCGGGCCGCGGTCGCTCCCGAGGCGTGCACGGTGACGTCGTTCCAGGCGAACGGCAGCGTCAGGCCGTCGCCGGTGTCCGCCGCCGCCACATGCAGGGCGGCATCGAGCAGCGCGGGGTGCAGGCCGAACCCGGCCACGCTCACGTCGGAGGGCAGGGCGACCTCGGCGTAGAGTTCCGCGCCCTTGCGCCAAGCGCTGCGCAGCCCCTGGAACACCGGCCCGTAGCTCAGGCCGCGCGCCGCCAACTCCGGGTAGAGAGAGTCCAGTTCGACGGGCTCGGCGTCGGAGGGCGGCCACGGACGGAAACCGTCGCCGGTCTCCTCCGCCACCGCCTCGGCGGCGCAGAGCACGCCGTTCGCGTGCCGGGTCCACTCGCCTTCCGGGGGCACATCCTCGTCCTGGGCGTAGACGCTGAACGCGCAGCGCCCGTCCTCGTCCGGCTCCGCCACCGCGATCTGGACCCGTACGCCACCCTGCGCGGGCAGCACGAGCGGGGCCTCGCTCAGCAGCTCCTCGACACGGGAGCACCCCACCTCATCACCGGCCCGCACCACCATCTCCACCAGCGCCGCCCCCGGCACGACCGTCCGACCGGCCACCGCGTGATCGGCCAGCCACGGGTGCGACGACAGCGCCAACCGCCCGGTCAGCACCACACCACCGCTCGCCGGCAACACCACCGACGCACCCAGCAGCGCGTGTCCGGGACCCGCCAGCCCGAGATCCTCGGCACGACTGCTGGCCGCCACACCCAGCCAGTAGCGGCGGCGCTGGAAGGCATACGTCGGCAGGTCCACCCGACGCGCGCCCGTCCCCGCGTAGACCTTCTCCCAGGCCACCGGGACCCCGCGGACGAACACCTTCGCCAACGCCGTCAGCAACGCCCGCGGTTCATCCCGGCCACGCCGCAGAACCGGCGTCCACGACTCGACGATGTCCCCGTTCGCCTCCGTGTCCTCCGCGGCCTCCGTTCGGGTCAGCGGCCCGAGACCCGACAGGACACCGTCCGGCCCGAGCTCCACGAAGGTGCCCACACCCGCGGCGCGCATCGCCTCCACCGCGTCCGCGAACCGCACCGCGTCACGCACGTGCCGCACCCAGTAGGAGGCGTCGGTGACCTCCTCCGACACCACACCACCGGTCAGCCCGGACACCATCACCAGGCGCGGACGGTGACTTTCCACGCTCGCGACGACCTCACCGAACTCCGCCAACATCGGCTCCATCAACGGCGAATGGAACGCATGCGACACCCGCAACCGCCGCGTCCGCGCACCCCTCGCCGCCAACGCCTCCGCCACCGCCAGCACTTCGTCCTCCACCCCCGACACCACCACCGCCCGCGGACCATTCACCGCCGCAACCCCCACACCCGCAAAGCCCGCCAGCGCCTCCCGCACCTCCACCTCCGACGCCTCCACCGCCACCATCGCCCCACCCGACGGCAACCCCTGCATCAACCGACCCCGCGCCGCCACCACCCGACACGCATCCCCCAACGACCACACCTCCGCCACATGAGCAGCAGCCAACTCCCCGATCGAATGACCGCCGACGACCTGCGGGGCTATGCCCCACGACTCCAACAGACGGAACAACGCCACCTCAACCGCGAACAACCCACACTGCGCCCACACCGTCTCATCCACCTCACCCCCACCCAGCCACGAGCCCTCGCCCTCACCCCGCACCACCGCACCCACCGACCCACCCACCAGACCCGACAACACCTCACACACCTCATCAAACGCCTCCGCAAACACCGGAAACGCCCCATACAACCCCTGCCCCATCCCCACCCGCTGCGCACCCTGACCCGTGAACACCAACCCCAACCGACCCACACCACCCACCACACCCGACACCACACCAGGCCCCTCGGCCCCCTCCGCCACCGCACCCAACCCCGCACACAACTCCGCCCCATCCCCACCAAGCACCACCGCACGATGCTCCAACACCGCACGCGACGACACCAACGACCACCCCACATCCACCACATCAGCCCGCCCACACCCCTCCCCCACAAACTCCAACAACCGCCCCGCCTGACCCGCCAACCCCTCAACCGACCGACCCGACACCACCCACGGCACCACCGGCAACCCCACACTGGCCCCGCCCACGAGCCCAGGCGCACCCTGAACCTCGACACCCTCCTCGACCGGCTCAGGCACCTCGGGCGCCTCGATGATCACATGCGCGTTCGTACCGGAGAACCCGAAGGACGACACCCCCGCACGACGCGGCCGCCCACCCGTCTCCGGCCACGGCACGGACTCGGTGGCGAGACGCACCGCACCCGCGTCCCAGTCCACGTGCGAGGAGGGCACCTCGGCATGCAGCGTCGCGGGAACCACCCCATGCTGCATCGCGGCGATCACCTTGATGATGCCCGCCACACCCGCGGCGGCCTGTGCGTGCCCGATGTTCGACTTCACCGAACCCAACAGCAACGGCCGTCCCTCCGGACGATCCTGACCGTAGGTCGCCAGCAGCGCCTGCGCCTCGATCGGGTCACCCAGCGCCGTCCCCGTACCGTGCCCCTCCACCACGTCCACATCAGCCGACGCCAACCCCGCATCCGCCAACGCCGCCCGGATCACCCGCCGTTGGGACGGACCGTTCGGCGCCGTCAGACCGTTCGACGCACCATCCTGATTGACCGCACTCCCCCGCACCACCGCCAGCACGCGGTGTCCGTTGCGCCGTGCGTCCGACAACCGCTCCACCACCAGAACACCCACGCCCTCGCCCCACGCGGTGCCGTCGGCGCCCTCAGCGTAGGACTTGCAGCGCCCGTTGACGGCGACGGCACGCTGCCGCGAGAAGTCGATGAAGGTGTTGGGGGTGGACATCACCTTCACGCCGCCGGCCAGGGCGAGCGTGCTCTCGCCCGAACGCAGCGACTGCGCGGCCAGGTGCAGCGCTACCAGCGACGACGAGCACGCCGTGTCGATCGTCACCGCCGGACCCTCGAAGCCCAGCGAGTACGCCACCCGGCCCGAGGCGACCGAGGCGGTCGCGCCGACGCCCACGTATCCCTCTACCTCCTCCGGCATCGAGTGGGAGGGCAGGTAGTCGTGGTAGAAGAGCCCGGTGAAGACGCCGGTGGCGCTGCCTCGCAGCCTGATCGGGTCGATGCCCGCGTCCTCCAGCGCCTCCCACGACGTCTCCAGCAGCAGCCGCTGCTGCGGGTCCATCGCCAGGGCCTCGCGGGGGCTGATGCCGAAGAAGGCCGCGTCGAACTCCGCGGCGTCGTAGAGGAAGCCGCCCTCGCCGGAGAGCGTCTTGCCGGCGGCGTCCGGGTCGGGGTCCACCAGGTCCGTCGGCCAGCCGCGGTTGTCGGGGAAGGGCCCGATGCCGTCGCCGCGCGACTCCACCAGCCGCCACAGGTCGCCGGGCGAGGACACCCCGCCCGGGAACCGGCACGCCATCCCGACGATCGCCACCGGCTCGGGCCGGCGTTCCTCCACCTCCCGCAGGCGCTCCCTGACCTGGGCGAGGTCGGTGGTGACCCGCTTGAGGTAGTCGCGAAGCTTCTCTTCGTTCGCCATCCGATGGACGCCTTCCTTGCTACGCACGGTGGTACGGCGACGTACTCAGAGCCCGAGCTGGTTGTCGATGAAGTCGAACATGTCGTCGTCGCTGGCCGACTGGATGCGGTCGGCGACCGAGGAGCTGCCGTGGTCGCCGTCGGCCGCGGTGGTGTCCAGCGCGCCGAGCAGGTCCCTGAGCCGGGCCGTGACACGGGTCCGTACGGACTCGTCGGCCATCAGCCCGGCGAGGGACGCCTCGACCGCGTCGAGTCCCGCGTGGGCGGCGAGCGCGTCGGGTTCCTCCGGCGGGGCGCCGAGCATCTCCTCCGCGAGGAGCCCGCCGAGCGCGGCCGGGCTGGGGTGGTCGAAGACCGCGGTGGGCGGCAGGCGCAGTCCGGTGGCCTCGTTCAGCCGGTTGCGGAGTTCGACGGCGGTGAGCGAGTCGAAGCCGACGTCGCGGAAGGAGC
This sequence comes from Actinacidiphila sp. bgisy144, assembly GCF_057708105.1. NCBI lineage: Bacteria > Bacillati > Actinomycetota > Actinomycetes > Kitasatosporales > Streptomycetaceae > Actinacidiphila > Actinacidiphila sp. bgisy144. Next base: position 255,961 of record NZ_JBYIRM010000003.1, read on the forward strand.
GCTCCGGGTCCAGCCGGCCGGGCCCGGACATGCCCAGGACCCGGGCGGCCTGCGCCAGGACGAGGTCGCGCAGGGTCTCGACGGCCTCGCCGCGGCCCATCGCGGCCAGCCGCTCGGCGAACTCCTGCCGCGCCGCGGCCTGGCCGGAGACGCTGCGCCGGCCGCCGGGGGCCTGGTGGGCAGTCCCGGTGGCGCGCGGGCCGCGCACCAGTCCGGACAGCAGCGCGGGGACCTCGCCGGAGCGGTGCAGCGCGGCGAGGTCCAACTCGGCGGCCACCAGCAGCGGTTCGGACCGGCCGAGGGCGGCGTCCAGGACGGCGAGGCCGCGCGCGTCGGTGAGCGGCAGCAGCCCCTGCCGGGCCAGCCGCCGGTGCTCGGCGTCGGTGAGGCGGCCTGCCATGCCGTTCTCCCAGGGGCCCCAGGCCAGCGAGAGGGCGGGCAGGCCCTGCTGCCGGCGGTGGGCGGCCAGCGCGTCCAGGAAGGTGTTCCCGGCGGCGTAGTTGGCCTGACCTGCATTGCCGACCACACCCGCGATCGAGGAGAACAGCACGAACGTGTCCAGCTCCAGCCCCATCTCCTGGGTCAGCTCGTGCAGGTTCCAGGCCGCGTCGACCTTCGGCCGCAGCACCGCCGCCAGCCGCTCGGGGGTGAGGGTCGCCAGCAACGCGTCGTCCAGCACGCCGGCCGCGTGCACGACCCCCGTCAGCGGCACGCCCTTGAGCACGTCGGCGAGTTGGTAGCGGTCGCCCGCGTCGCAGGCGGCGACGGTGACCTGGACGCCGCAGCGGTCGAGGTCGGCGAGGAGCTGCGGCAGCCCGGGGGCCTCACCGCCGCTGCGGGAGACCAGCACCAGGTGCTCGGCCCGCCCGGTCCGCGCGAGGTGGCGGGCCACCAGGCCGCCCAGCACACCGGAGGCACCGGTGATCAGGAGGGTGCCCGCACGGCTCCCGGCGCCGGCGGCCGGCGCTTCAGCGGCGCCGGACGCCGCGCGGGTGAGCCTTGGCACCCGGACCTGTCCGCCCCGCACCGCCCACTGCGGCTCGTCCAGCTCCACTCCGGCGCGCAGCCAGCCGGCCAGTTCGGCGTCGGGGACGGCCGTGTCGTCCACGTCCATCAGCAGAATCCGGCCGGGGTTCTCCGCCTGCGCCACCCGCACCAGGCCCCACACAGGGGCCGCCGCCACGTCCACCGGCGCCTCGGGCCCGGCGTCCACCGCGCGTTCGGTCAGCACCAGCAGCTTCGCGCCGGACAGCGCGTCCACCAACGGCCACCGGCGCACCAGTTCCAGGACGTCGGCCGCGGTGCGGTGGGCGGCCGCGGCCACGTCCCCGGCGGCCGGGTCCGGTACGGCGCGCACCACGACGGTCCGCGGGGCCTCGGCCCCTGCCTCGACCGCCGCCACCAGAGCGGCCAGGTCCGGGTAGGCCGCCGTGCCGGGGACCTCCTCGCCGAGCACCGCCCACGGCCCCTCCCCGGCGCCCGAACCCGACGTGCCCGCGGCGGGCGTCCACGCCACCGCGTACAGGCCCTCGGGGAGTACGGCGGCGGCGGTCGCGTCGAACGGCCGCAGGACGAGCGCGCCCACCGAGGCGACCGGTGTCCCGCCGGCGTCCTCCAACGTCAAGGCGACGGTGTCGTCACGCGGGACGACACGGACACGGGCCGCCCGGGCACCCGTCGCGTACAGCTCGACGTCCCGCCAGGCGAACGGCACCTCCAGCCCGCCGGTACGGTCCCCCGCGCCGACGATCACGTGCAGCGCCGCGTCGAGCAGTGCCGGGTGCAGGCCGAACCCGGCCACGCCCACGTCCTCCGGCAACGCGACCTCGGCGTAGAGTTCCGCGCCCTTGCGCCAGGCGCCGCGCAGCCCCTGGAACACCGGCCCGTAACCGAGGCCGTGCTCCGCCAACTGCGGGTAGACGCCGTCCAGTTCGACGGGCTCCGCGTCGGAGGGCGGCCACGGGGCCGCTTCCGCCGCTGCGGGGACCTCGCCGGGCGGGGCGAGCACGCCGCTCGCGTGCGCGGTCCACTCGCTGTCCGGCGGCGCGGCCTCGTCCTGGGCGTGGACCGTGACGGTACGGCGGCCGGCGTCGTCCGGCTCCGCCACCGTCACCTGGACCCGTACGCCGCTGTGCGCGGGCAGCACGAGCGGGGCTTCGCTCAGCAACTCCTCGATACGGGAGCACCCCACCTCGTCACCGGCTCGCACCACCATCTCCACCAGCGCCGCACCCGGCACGACGGTCTGGCCGGCCACCGTGTGGTCCGCCAGCCACGGGTGCGACGACAGCGCCAACCGCCCGGTCAGCACCACACCACCGCTCGCCGGCAACACCACCGCCGCGCCGAGCAGGGGGTGGTGCACGGCGGACTGGCCGAGCCCGGCCGGGTCGGTGCCGGTGTCGGCGGTCGGGTTGAGCCAGTAGCGGCGGCGCTGGAACGCATACGTCGGCAGGTCCACCCGGCGGGCGCCGGTGCCCGCGTAGACCTTCTCCCAGGCCACCGGGATGCCCCGGACGAACACTTTCGCCAACGCCGTCAGCAGCGCGCGCGGTTCATCCCGGCCGCGCCGCAGAACCGGCGTCCACGACTCAACGGCGGCGTCCGCGGCCTCCGTTCGCGTCGCGGGCCCCAACGCGGACAGCACACCATCCGGGCCCACTTCCACGAAGGTGCCCACGCCCGCGGCGCGCATCGCCTCCACCGCGTCGGCGAACCGCACCGCGTCACGCACGTGCCGCACCCAGTAGGAGGCATCGGTGACCTCATCCGACACCACACCACCCGTCAACCCGGACACCATCACCAGGCGCGGACGCCGGCTCTCCACGGAGGCCACGACCTCGCCGAACTCCGCCAACATCGGCTCCATCAACGGCGAATGAAACGCATGCGACACCCGCAACCGCCGCGTCCGCGCACCCCTCGCCGCCAACGCCTCCGCCACCGCCAGCACTTCGTCCTCCACCCCCGACACCACCACCGCCCGCGGACCATTCACCGCCGCAACCCCCACACCCGGCCGCCCATTGAGCACTTCGCGCACCTCGGCCTCCGACGCCTCCACCGCGACCATCGCCCCACCCGACGGCAACCCCTGCATCAACCGACCCCGCGCCGCCACCACCCGACACGCATCCCCCAACGACCACACCCCCGCCACATGGGCAGCGGCCAACTCGCCAATGGAGTGCCCGGCGACGACCTGCGGCGTGATGCCCCACGACTCCAGCAGACGGAACAGGGCCACCTCAACCGCGAACAGGCCGCACTGCGCCCACACCGTCTCGTTCACATCCCCGCCACCCAGCCAGGACGCCTCGCCCTGACCCCGTACCACCGCACCCACCGACCCACCCACCAGACCCGACAACACCCCACACACCTCATCAAACGCCTCCGCAAACACCGGAAACGCCCCATACAACCCCTGCCCCATCGCCACCCGCTGCGCACCCTGACCCGTAAACACCAACCCCAACCGACCCACACCACCCACCACACCCGACACCACACCAGGCCCCTCGGCGCCCTCCGCCACCGCACCCAACCCCGCACACAACTCCGCCCCATCCACCCCGAGCACCACCGCACGGTGCTCCAACACCGCACGCGACGACACCAACGACCACCCGACTTCCGCAGGCTCAAGGTGCGGATGCTCGGTCACCCATCCCCGCAGCCGCCCCGCCTGCCCCGCCAACCCCTCAACCGACCGACCCGACACCACCCACGGCACCACCGGCAACCCCACACCACTGGTCGGCTCTTCCTCAACCGCACCCTCGACCGGAGCCTGCTCCACGATCACGTGCGCGTTCGTACCGGAGAACCCGAAGGACGACACCCCCGCACGACGCGGCCGCCCACCCGTCTCCGGCCACGGCACCGCCTCCGTCACCAACTCCACCGCACCCGCGTCCCACTCCACATGCGAGGACGGCACCTCGGCATGCAGCGTCGCAGGCACCACCCCGTGCTGCATCGCAGTAATCACCTTGATGATGCCCGCCACCCCCGCGGCGGCCTGTGCGTGCCCGATGTTCGACTTCACCGAACCCAACAACAACGGCCGGTCGTCCGGACGGCCCTGACCGTAGGTCGCCAGCAGCGCCTGCGCCTCGATCGGGTCACCCAACGCCGTCCCCGTACCGTGCCCCTCCACCACATCCACATCAGCCGACGCCAACCCCGCATCCGCCAACGCCGCCCGGATCACCCGCTGTTGAGACGGACCGTTCGGCGCCGTCAGACCGTTCGACGCACCATCCTGATTGACCGCACTCCCCCGCACCACCGCCAGCACCCGGTGCCCGTTGCGCCGCGCATCAGACAACCGCTCCACCACCAGCACACCGACACCCTCGCCCCAGCCGGTGCCGTCTGCCCGGTCCGCGTACGCCTTGCAGCGCCCGTCCGCAGCCAGCCCGCGCTGCCGCGAGAAGTCGATGAAGGTGCCGGGGGTGGACATCACCGTCACGCCGCCGGCCAGGGCGAGCGTGCTCTCCCCCGAGCGCAGCGACTGCGCGGCCAGGTGCAACGCCACCAGCGACGACGAGCACGCCGTGTCGATCGTCACCGCCGGACCCTCCAGGCCCAGCGAGTACGCCACCCGGCCGGATGCCACGGAGCCTGTGCTGCCGGTACCCAGGTAGCCTTCGACCTCCTGCGGGACCGCGTGCCAGGGCAGGTAGTCGTGGTAGAAGAGCCCCGCGAACACGCCGGTGGCGCTGCCCCGCAGGCCGGTCGGGTCGATGCCCGCGTCCTCCAGCGCCTCCCACGACGTCTCCAGCAGCAGCCGCTGCTGCGGGTCCATCGCGACCGCTTCCCGCGGGCTGACGCCGAAGAACTCCGCGTCGAAGTCCGCGGCGCCGTAGAGAAACCCGCCCTCGCCCGAGACGGACTTGCCCAGGGCGTCCGGGTCGGGGTCCACCAGGTCCGTCGGCCAGCCGCGGTCCGCGGGGAAGGGGCCGATGCCGTCGCCGCGCGCCTCCAGCAGCCGCCACAGGTCGCCGGGCGAGGCCACCCCGCCCGGGAACCGGCACGCCATCCCGACGATGACGGCGGGATCGTCGTCCGCGGGCACGGCGCGGGTCACCGCGCCGGACGTGTTCGGGTAGGCAGCCGTGACCTTGCCGTCCCCGCCGCCCTCTTCGTCCTCGCCGAGCAACTCCGCCCGTACGCGGTGGGCCAGTGCGGCCGGGGTGGGGTGGTCGAAGACCGCGGTGGCCGGCAGCCGCAGGCCGGTCGCGGTGTTCAACCGGTTGCGCAGTTCGACGGAGGTCAGCGAGTCGAAGCCGACGTCGCGGAACGAGCGCCGGGTGTCGACGGCCTCGGGGCCGGCCATCCCCAGCACCAGCGCGGCCTGGGTGGCGACGATCCGGAGGACGGCCTCGGTCCGCTCGTCGGGGCCGAGTCCGGCGAGCCGTGCGGCCAGCGCGCTCCGGCCGCCGGCGGCCAGGGCGGCGGCGGTGCGACGGGTGGGGGCAAGGCCGTGGCGCGTCTGCGGCAGCAGGCCGGCCAGCAACGGCGGGACCTCGCCCGCGCCCCGCAGTGCGGCCAGGTCCAGTGCGGCGGCGACCAGCAAGGCGTGACCGGTGCGGGGCGCGCCGTCCAGGAGGGCCAGGCCGTCCGGTGCGGACAGCGGGCGCAGCCCCTGCCGGGCCATCCGGAGCCGGTCCACGTCGCTCAGCGCGCCGGCCATCCCGTCCTCCCACGGGCCCCAGGCCAGCGACACCGCGGGCAGGCCCTGCCGGTGCCGGTACGCGGCCAGTGCGTCCAGGAAGGTGTTGCCCGCCGCGTAGTTGGCCTGCCCGGCGTTGCCGAGCACGCCCGCGGTCGAGGAGAACAGCACGAAGGTGTCGAGGTCCAGGTCGCGGGTCAGCTCGTGCAGGTTCCAGGCCGCGTCCACCTTCGGCCGCAGGACCGACTCCAGCCGGTCCGGGGTCAGTGCGGACACCAGCCCGTCGTCCAGTACCCCGGCGGCGTGCACCACCCCGGTCAGCGGCAGGCCGTGCAGGACCTCGGCGAGGCGGTCGCGGTCCGCCGCGTCGCATGCGGCGACGGTGGTCCGCGCGCCCGCCTCATGGAGGGCGGAGACGAGGTCGGACATGCCGGGGGCGTCGCCGCCGCGGCGGGAGAGCAGCACCAGGTGCTCGGCCTGACCGCTCTCCGCGAGGTGCCGGGCGACCAGCCGGCCCAGCGCGCCGGAGGCGCCGGTCACGAGCACGGTGCCCGGGCGGCTGTGCTCCGCTTCGGCGGGCGGCAGCGCGGCCGCCGTACGGGCAAGCCGCGGCACGCGTGTCCGGCCGTCCCGCACCGCGCACTGCGGGAGTTCCAGGGCCGCGGCGGTCCGCAGGGCCTCGACCGTCGCCCCGCCGGTGGCCTCGTCGACGTCCGCCAGCAGTATCCGGCCCGGGTGCTCCGTCTGCGCGACCCGCACCAGGCCCCACACCGTGGCGGCGGCGAGGTCCACGGGTACCTCGGGCCCCGCGTCCACCGCGCGCCGGGTGACCAGCAGCAGCCGGGCGCCGGACAGCGCGTCGGCCGCCAGCCACTGCCGCACCAGCGCCAGGGCATCCGCGGCGGCGCGGCGGGCGGCCTGGGCCGTGTCCTCGTCCTGGGGCTCAACTGCCGCCGGGGCCAGGGCCACGACGGTCTCCGGGACCTGCGCGCCTGCGGCGACGGCCGCCGCCAGCGCCGCGACATCGGGGTACGCGGCGGCTTCCGGCAGCGCGGGTACGGCGTCCGCGTCGCCGATCACCGCCCAGCGCCCACCGGCCAATTCCGGGGCCTGGTCGGGAAGGCTCGCGGGCACCCACTCGACGCCGTACAGCCCGTGGTCCGTTGCGGGGGCGGGGGCGGGGGCGGGGGTCTTGTACGGGCGCAGGGTGACACCGCCGACGCGGGCGATCAGGGTTCCGTCGCTGTCCGCCAGGGTCAGGGCGTTCCCTTCGCCGTCGGCCTCCGGTGCGATCCGGACGCGGGCCACCCTGGCACCCGTCGCGTACAGCTCGACGTCCCGCCAGGCGAACGGCACCTCCAGCCCGGCGGTACGGTCCCCCGCGCCGACGATCACGTGCAGCGCGGAGTCGAGCAGCGCCGGGTGCAGGCCGAACCCGGCCGTGCTCACGTCCTCCGGCAACGCGATCTCGGCGTAGAGTTCCGCGCCCTTGCGCCAGGCGCCGCGCAGGCCCTGGAACACCGGCCCGTAGCTCAGGCCGCGTGCCGCCAACTCCGGGTAGAGGGACTCCAGTTCGACGGGCTCGGCGTCGGACGGCGGCCACGGGGCCGCTTCCGCTGCCGCGGGGATCTCACCGGGGATGGCGAGCACACCGCTTGCGAGCCGGGTCCACTCGCCCTCGGCCGGGGCAGCCTCGTCCTGCGCGTGGACCGTGACGGTACGGCGGCCGGTGTCGTCCGGCTCCGCCACCGTCACCTGGACCCGTACCCCGCTGTGCGCGGGCAGCACGAGCGGGGCTTCGCTCAGCAGCTCCTCGACACGGGAGCACCCCACCTCGTCACCGGCCCGCACCACCATCTCCACCAGCGCCGCACCCGGCACGACCGTCCGACCGGCCACCGCGTGATCGGCCAGCCACGGCTGCGACGACAGCGCCAACCGCCCGGTCAGCATCACACCACCGCTCGCCGGCAACACCACCGACGCACCCAACAGCGCGTGCCCGGGACCCGCCAACCCGAGGTCCTCGGCGCGGCTGCTGGTGGCCGGGTTCAGCCAGTAGCGGCGACGCTGGAACGCATACGTCGGCAGGTCCACCCGACGCGCGCCCGTCCCCGCGTAGACCTTCTCCCAGGCCACCGGGACCCCGCGGACGAACACCTTCGCCAACGCCGTCAGCAGCGCCCGCGGTTCATCCCGGCCGCGCCGCAGAACCGGCGTCCACGACTCCACCACGTCGGAGTCGTCCGCGTCTTCCGTTCGCGTCAGCGGCCCGAGACCCGACAACACACCATCGGGACCGACCTCGACAAACGTCCCTACTCCGGCGGCGCGCATCGCCTCCACCGCGTCCGCGAACCGCACGCCGTCACGCACATGCCGCACCCAGTACGAGGCATCGGTCACCTCCTCCGACACCACACCACCGGTCAACCCCGACACCATCACCAGGCGCGGACGCCGGCTCTCCACACTCGCGACGACCTCACCGAACTCCGCCAACATCGGCTCCATCAACGGCGAATGAAACGCATGCGACACCCGCAACCGCCGCGTCCGCGCACCCCTCCCAGCCAACACCCCCGCCACCGCCAGCACTTCGTCCTCCACCCCCGACACCACCACCGCCCGGGGACCGTTCACCGCCGCGATCCCCACACCCGGCCGTCCATTGAGCGCTTCGCGCACCTCGGCCTCCGACGCCTCCACCGCCACCATCGCCCCACCCGACGGCAACCCCTGCATCAACCGACCCCGCGCCGCCACCACCCGACACGCATCCCCCAACGACCACACCCCCGCCACATGAGCAGCCGCCAACTCACCGATCGAATGACCGCCGACGACCTGCGGGACCACACCCCACGACTCCAACAGACGGAACAACGCCACCTCAACCGCGAACAACCCACACTGCGCCCACACCGTCTCGTTCACATCACCCCCACCCAGCCACGATTCCTCGCCCTCACCCCGCACCACCGCACCCACCGATCCACCCACCAGCTCCGACAACACCCCACACACCTCATCAAACGCCTCCGCGAACACCGGAAACGCCCCATACAACCCCTGACCCATCCCCACCCGCTGCGCACCCTGACCCGTAAACACCAACCCCAACCGACCTACACCACCCACCACACCCGACACCACACCAGGCCCCTCCACACCCCCCGCCACCGCACCCAACCCCGCACACAACTCCGCCCCATCCCCACCAAGCACCACCGCACGATGCTCCAACACCGCACGCGACGACACCAACGACCACCCCACATCCACCGCGTCAACCGCCGCACACCCCTCCCCCACAAACTCCAGCAGCCGCCCCGCCTGACCCGCCAACCCCTCAACCGACCGACCCGACACCACCCACGGCACCACCGGCAACCCCACACCACCAGACGGCGCAGCCTCCACCGCGGCCTCGGCCGGAGCCTGCTCCACGATCACGTGCGCGTTCGTACCGGAGATGCCGAACGAGGAGACGCCAGCGCGCCGAGGGCGGTCCGCCGACTCCGGCCACGGCACGGAGTCGGTGGCGAGACGCACCGCGCCCGCGTCCCAATCCACGTGCGAGGACGGGGTGTCGGCGTGCAGGGTCCGCGGGACCAGCCCGTGCCGGAGCGCTAGGACGAGCTTGATCACGCCCGCCACGCCCGCCGCCGACTGCGTGTGCCCGATGTTCGACTTCACCGAGCCGAGCAGCAACGGCCGGTCGTCCGGACGGCCTTGACCGTAGGTCGCCAGCAGCGCCTGGGCCTCGATCGGGTCACCCAGCGCCGTACCGGTGCCGTGCCCCTCCACCACGTCCACATCAGCCGGCGTCAGGCGCGCGTCCGCCAACGCCGCCCGGATCACCCGCTGTTGAGACGGGCCGTTCGGCGCCGTCAGACCGTTCGACGCACCATCCTGATTGACCGCACTCCCCCGCACCACCGCCAGCACGTGGTGCCCGTTGCGCCGCGCGTCCGACAACCGCTCGAGGACCAGGAGGCCGGCGCCTTCGGCCATGCCCATGCCGTCGGCCTGGTCCCCGTACGCCTTGCAGCGCCCGTCGGCGGCCAGTCCCCGCTGACGGCGGAACCAGTTCAGCCAGGACGTGGTGGCGTGCACGGTGACGCCCCCGGCGAGGGCCAGCGTGCACTCGCCGGAGCGCAGGGACCGGGCGGCCAGGTGCAGCGCCACCAGGGAGGACGAGCACGCCGTGTCCACCGTCAGGGCGGGGCCTTCGAGGCCCAAGGTGTAGGCGACCCGGCCGGAGATCACGCTCGGTGTGACGCCCGGCTGGAGGTGGCCTTCGAGTTCCTCGGGCGCGTCGGCGCCGTACCCGGACGCGGAGGCACCCGCGAAAACGCCGGTCGCAGTGCCCCGCAACGCGGACGGGTCGATGCCCGCGCGCTCCAGGGCCTCCCAGGACAGTTCGAGCAGCAGCCGCTGCTGCGGGTCCATGGCCAGCGCCTCACGCGGGCTGATCCCGAAGAACTCCGCGTCGAACTCGGCGGCCGCGGTGAGGAATCCGCCGCCGCGGGTGGCGGACGCGAGGGAGCGGTCCTCGGACGAACCGGGCGGCGGGGCGAGGTCCCAGCCGCGGTCGCCGGGGAGTTCCCCGACCGCGTCGCCGCCGGCGGCCAGCAGGTCCCACAGCTGCTCGGGAGTGCTGACGTCACCGGGCAGGCGGCAGCTCATCGCCACGATCGCGATCGGCTCGTCGGTCCCGGTCCCGGTCCGGGTCGGGCCGGGGTCAGCGGGACCGTCCGCGCCGCTGCCGCCCAGCGCCTCTCCGCGCAGGAACGCCGAGAGCAGCAGCGGCGTCGGGTGGTCGTAGATCAGCGTGGTGGGCAGCCGGAGCGCCGCCGCGCCGCTCAGCCGGTTGCGCAGGTCGACGCCGGTGACGGAGTCGAAGCCCAGCTCCTTGAACGTGCGCGCCGGGTCGAGGGCGTCGGGCGAGCCGTGTCCCAGCACCGCGGCGGCCTGGTTCCTGACCAGGTCCAGGACGAACTGCTCCTGTTGGGGCCGGGGCCGCCCGGCGAGCTGCCCGCGCAGGCCGTCGGGCGCGGGGTCGGCGACGGGGTGGGCGTCGAGCCCGGTCGGGGGGAGTTCGGCCGCGGGCGAGGACGGCTCGGCGTCGAGCCAGTAGCGTTCGTGCTGGAAAGCGTAGGTCGGCAGCTCGACCATGTCGCCGGCGGGCAGCACCGACGTCCAGTCCACGCCGGCGCCGTGGACGTACGCCTCAGCCAGCGAGGTCAGCAGCCGTACGGCGCCGCCCTCGTCCCGCCGCAACGTCGCACACACCGCGCCCGGCACCACCCCCGGGCCCGCTTCCCGTGCGACCTCTTCGAGGGTGTCGTTCATGGCACCCATCAAGACGGGATGCGGGGTCACTTCTACGAAGAGCTGGTGGCCGCGGCCCGCCAACGTCCGCACGGCGCGGTCGAAGTGGACCGTCGCGCGGAGGCTGCGGAACCAGTAACCAGCGTCCAACTCCTCGCCGGTCAGGGTCTCCCCGGTCATCGCGGACACCATCGGAACCCGGCCCCGACGGGGGGTGATCCCGGCCAGGACCGAGGTGATCTCGTCCTCCAGGCGGTCCACCTGCGCCGAGTGGGACGCGTAGTCCACCGCCACCATCCGGGCACGGGTGCCCTCGGCCTCGAACTCCGCCTTCAACTCCTCCAGAGCTGCGGGCTCACCCGACACCACCACCGCCGAAGGCCCATTGACCGCCGCCAGAGCCACGCTCTCCCCGAACCGGACCAACCGCTCCTCGACCTCGCCCGCGGACCGGCTCACCGACAGCATCCCGCCCGCACCCGCCAACACCTTCAACGACTGCGACCGCAACGCCACCACCCGCGCACCGTCCTCCAACGACAGCATCCCCGCCACCGTCGCCGCCGCGATCTCACCCTGCGAATGCCCCACGACAGCCTCGGGCGCGACCCCGGCGGCTTCCCAGACCGCGGCCAGCGACACCATCACCGCCCACAACGCCGGCTGCACCACATCAGCCGCCTCAAGCGCCGGAGCACCCTCCGCACCCGCCAACACGTCATGCAGCGACCACTCCACATACGGCGCCAACGCCACCGCACACTCCGCAAGGCGCGCCGCGAACACCGGCGACACACCCGCCAATTCACGCCCCATCCCCACCCACTGCGACCCCTGACCCGCGAACGCGAACACCGGACGCGCCGCCGAACGGGCCCGGCCAGAGGCGACCGCGCCTGCCGGGACACCCGCGGCAAGGCTCTCCAACCCGCCCACCAACGCGGCCCGGTCACCACCGACCACCACCGCCCGGTGCTCGAACACCGACCGGCTCGCCGCCAACGACCACGCCACATCCGCCGGTTCGAGACCCGGACGCCCGTCGACCCACTCCCGCAACCGCTCCGCCTGCGCGGCCAACCCCGCCGCAGAACGAGCGCTGACGACCCACGCCCGCGCACCGGAGACGACCCGCGGCGCAGCGGGCGCGTTGCCTTCGTCCGCCGGGCCCGTGGTCGCCGGGGCCTCCTCCAGCACCACGTGGACGTTGGTGCCGCCGAGGCCGAAGCCGGAGACAGCGGCGCGGCGGGTGCGGGAGCCGGCCGGCCACGGGACCGGCGCGGTGAGCAGCCGCACCCCGCCGGACGCCCAGTCCACGCGGGGCGTCGGTTCGTCGGCGTGGAGCGTCGCGGGGAGTTCGCCGTGCCGTAGGGCGAGCACGGTCTTGATGACGCCGGCGACTCCGGCCGCGGCCTGCGCGTGGCCGATGTTGGACTTGACCGACCCCAGCCACAGCGGCCGCCCCTCGGGACGGTCCTGCCCGTAGGTCGCCAGCAGCGCCTGCGCCTCGATCGGGTCGCCCAACCTGGTGCCCGTGCCGTGCGCTTCGACGGCGTCCACGTCGGCGGGGGTGAGGCGCGCGTCGGCCAGGGCGCGGCGGATGACGGCCTGCTGGGCGGTGCCGTTGGGGACGGTCAGGCCCTCGCCGGTGCCGTCGGAGTTGATGGCGGAGCCGCGCAGCACGGCCAGCACGGTGTGGCCGTTGCGCCGCGCGTCCGACAGCCGCTCCAGGACGAGTACGCCGACGCCTTCGGACCACACGGTGCCGTCGGCGGCGGCGGAGAAGGGGCGGCACACGCCGTCGGCGGACAGGGCGCGCAGTCCGCTGAACGCGACGAAGTTCTGCGGGGTGGACATCACGGACACGCCGCCGGCCAGTGCCATCGCGCAGTCGCCGGTCCGCAGGGCCTGGGCGGCGAGGTGGAGGGCGACCAGGGAGCTGGAGGCGGAGGTGTCGACGGTGAGTGAGGGGCCGTGCAGGCCGAGGAGGTAGGAGAGGCGGCCGGACATGACGCCGGGCGAGGTGCCGGTGAACAGGTGGCCCTTGGCGGTGCCGGGTGCGCTGCGCAGGCGGGGGCCGTACTCCCTGGGTTCGGCGCCGACGAACACGCCGGTGCGGGAGCCGCGGAGGTCGGCCGGGAGGAGGGCGGCGCTTTCCAGTGCCTCCCAGGAGACCTCCAGCAGCAGGCGCTGCTGCGGGTCCATGGCCTGTGCCTCGCGCGGGGGGATGCCGAAGAAGCCCGCGTCGAAGCCGGCGATGTCGTCGAGGAACCCGCCGCGGGTGAGGTAGGTGGTGCCGGTGCCGTCCGGGTCCTGGTCGAAGAGGGTGTCGGTGTGCCAGTTCCGGTCCGCGGGGAAGCCGGAGAGTGCCTGTCCGCCGTCGGCCAGCAGCTGCCACAGGTCCTCGGGTGAACGGACGCGGCCGGGATAGCGGCAGCCCATACCGACGATCGCCAGCGGCTCCGGGTCGGATGCGGCGGTGTCCTTCAGGACCGGCTCGGTCTCGTTCACAAGTCCCTCGGTATTCCGGAAGTCGGCTACGGTGCCTGCCCGCCGGTCTTCCGGCCGCGGTGGCGGCCGGAGGACCTGGGGGCTGCGACGGGGAGGAGGCGGGGCGGGAGGGCGTGCGGGGCGGTGGGCGTCAGCCGACCGGGTCCTTCTCGCCTGCCGCGGCGGCCAGTTCGGGGGCGGTGAGCCGCATCGTGGTCGGGGCGTCGCGGCGCTCGGCGTGCAGGTGGAGCTGCTGGACGCCCTCCGCGGCGGGTTCGCCGAGCACGGCGAGGCAGGCGCAGGGGTCGTCGGCGAAGCCGGCGAAGCGGTAGGCGATGTCCATCATGCGGTTGCGGTCGGTGCGCCGGAAGTCGGCGGCGAGGTGGACGCCGGCCCGGGCGGCCTGGTCGATGAGCCAGTTGAGGATGACCGCGCCGGCGCCGAAGCTGACCACCCGGCAGGAGGTGGCGAGCAGCTTGAGGTGCCACAGTTCGGGGTGGCGCTCCAGCAGGAGTACGCCGACCGCGCCGTGCGGGCCGAAGCGGTCGGTGAGGGTGACGGTGAGCACCTCGTGGTCGGGGTCGGCCAGCAGGGCGCGCAGTGCGGCGTCGGAGTAGTGGACGCCGGTGGCGTTCATCTGGCTGGTGCGCAGGGTGAGTTCCTCGACGCGGGAGATGTCCTCCTGGTCGGCGCGCTTGATCTCCATGACCAGGTCGAGGCTGCGCAGGAAGTCCTCGTCGGGGCCCTTGAAGGTCTCCTTCTCGGCTTCCCGGCGGGCGCCGGCCTGGTACATCTCGCGGCGGCGGCGGGAGTCGACGGTGATGGTCTCCGGGCTGAACTCGGGCCGTCCAGGGAGTGAGGTGGCCTGGTCGGCGGGGTAGCAGCGGACGTCGGGGGCGGCGTAGGTGACCTCGGCGCGCTCGGCGGGCTGGTCGTCGATGAACGCGATGGTCTTCTCGGCGAAGTTGAGGCGTTCGGCGATCTCGCGGACCGCGTCGGACTTGGGGCCCCAGCCGATCCGCGGGTGCACGAAGTACTCGGCCAGGCCCAGTTCCTCCAGCCGCTTCCAGGCCAGGTCGTGGTCGTTCTTGCTGGACACCGAGTGCAGGATGCCGCGGGAGTCCAGTTCGACCAGGGTGTCGAGGATGCCTGGGAACGGTTCGACGCTCGGGTCCTCCAGCAGGGTGCCGTCCCAGACGGTGTTGTCCAGGTCCCAGACCAGGCACTTCACGAGGGTGGGCTTGTCGGCCACGGGTTCTCCTACGGGCTTGGCTCGCGTCGGGGTGTCGCGCACCCGCGGACGCGAGCCGAGGGTGGTAACGGGCGGGCGCGGACGGCGGTACGTGCGCGGGGTGGGGCGGGGCCGGGCGGGTGCTCAGCCGGTCTTCGTGGTGGAAAGGACGTGGTCGGCGAGGATCAGCCGGCAGATCTCGTTGCTGCCCTCGATCAGTTCCATGAGCTTGGCGTCTCGGAAGGCGCGGGCCACCACGTGGCCGTCGGAGGCGCCGGTGGAGCCAAGCAGTTGGACGGCGGTGGCGGCGGCGCGTGCGGCGTGTTCGGCGCTGACGTGCTTGGCGAGGACGGCCATGGTGCCCATGTCGGGGGCGGCGGCGTCCCACTGCCGGCTGGCGTGCTCGCAGGCGCGCAGGGCGACCTGTTCGGCGACGAGCATGTCGGCGAGGTGGCCGCGGACCAGTTGGTGCTCGGCGAGTGCCACGTCGCCCTGGTGCCGCTGCTGCACGTGGCGGCCGGCGGCGGCCAGGCAGGCCCGCAGGATGCCGACGCAGCCCCAGCCGATGGACATCCGCCCGTAGGACAGCGCGGTGGTGAACAGCATCGACAGCGGCTGTCCGCCGCCGCCGAGGATGTGCGAGGCGGGCAGCCGGACCTGGTCGAGGCGGATGTCGGCGTGGCCGGCGGCGCGGCAGCCCATCGGGTGCGGGACCGGGTCGATGTGGACGCCGGGGGCGTCGACGGGGACGACGGCGGCGGCCGCGCCGTCGCTGTCGCCGTAGCGGCCGACGATCAGCACGAAGTCGGCGTAACGGGTGCCGGTGACCCACTTCTTCGCGCCGTCGACGACGAACCCGTCGCCGTCGGCCTTGATCCTGGTCCGCATGGCCGCCAGGTCGCTGCCGGCGCCCGGTTCGCTGAAGCCGACCGCGGTGAGTTTCCCGCCGGTCAGTTCGGCCAGCAGGGCGCGCCGCTGCTCGCGGTCGCCGAAGCGCTGGACGGTCCAGGCGACGATGCCCTGGGAGGTCATCACGGACCGCAGGGAGCTGCACAGGCTGCCGACGTGGGCGGTGAACTCGCCGTTGTCGGCGCTGCTCAGGCCCAGGCCGCCGAAGCGGGTGGGGACCTGGGCGCAGAGCAGGCCGCGGCTGCCCAGGGTGCGCAGCACGTCGACGGGCAGTTCGCCGGCGACGTCCCAGCCGGCCGCCCGGTCACCCACGAGGCTGGTGACCAGGGCCTGCTCGTCGGTCAGGGTCGCGGGCATCTCAGTCCGTCTCCGCGCTGCCCTGCAGGCGCAGCACCAGGTCCGTCATGCTCTGCACGGTGCGGAAGTTGTCCAGCTTGAGGTCGCCGCCGACGATGGCGATGTCGTACGCCTCCTCGAGGTGGACGACGAGTTGCATGGCGAACATGGAGGAGACCAGGCCGGAGGAGAACAGGTCCTGGTCGAGTTCGACGGTGGTCTGGATGCGCTCGGAGAGGAAGTCGAGGAGCTCCTTGTGGAGGGTCTCGGCGGTGAGCGTGGTGGTTTCGCGTTCGGTGGTCATGACGCGACCTTTCCGTAGTCGTAGAAGCCGCGGCCGGTCTTCCGGCCGAGGTCGCCGTCGCGCACCTTGGCGAGCAGCAGGTCACAGGGGCGGCAGCTCTCGTCGCCGCGGCGCTCGTAGAGCACGTTGAGGGAGTCGACGAGGTTCTCCAGGCCGATGAGGTCGCCGGTGCGCAGCGGGCCGGTGGAGTGGCCGAGGCAGCCTTCCAGCAGGCGGTCGACGGTCTCGACGGACGCCACGCCTTCCTGGACGAGCATGGCCGCGGTGTTGATCAGCGGGTGCAGCAGGCGGTTGATCACGAAGCCGGCGGAGTCCTCGATGACGAGGGACTCCCGGCCGAGCAGCGCGAGCAGGTCGGTGGCGCGTTCCAGGACGGCGGGGGAGGTCCGCGGGCCGCGGATGACCTCCACCATCTTGATCATGTACGAGGGGTTCATGAAGTGCACGCCGAGCAGGTCCTCGGGGCGCGCGGTCCACTCGGCCATCTCGTCGATGGGGATGCAGGAGGTGTTGGAGATCAGGGTGGTGCCGGGCGCGACGAGTTTGGAGGCGGCGCTGAGCACCTCCTTCTTGACGTCGGCGACCTCGGTGACGGCCTCGACGACGGTGTGGGCATCCACGATGTCGTCGAGCGACGCGGTGGTGGTGAGGGTGCCCTGCGGGCGGCCCTCGGGCAGGACGCCCATCAGCTGGGCGTGCCGCAGCTTCTGCCGTACGGTGCCGCGGGCCCGGTCGAGCGCGGTCTCGTCCACCTCGACCAGGACGACGTCGACGCCGTGGCCGAGGGCCAGTGCCGAGATGTTCGTGCCCATCACGCCGGCGCCGACGACGGCGAGCCGGTGCTCATCGAAAGCTGTGCTCATGGTCTCTTCCCTGGGGTCGGTGGGCCCGGTTCCGGCCGGCCGGTGCCGGGTCCGGCGGCCCGCTGGTTCCGGGTCATCCGCGTACCCTCGCGGCGAGGGCTGCGGGGGTCGGGTGGTCGAACACGTCGCGCAGTTGGAGCGCGGTGCCGGTGAGGTCCTCGACCTTCTGTGTCAGCACGGCGGCGAGCAGCGAGTGGCCGCCGGCGTCGAAGAAGTGGGTGTGCGCGGTGGCGTCGGCGTCGGCGCCCAGGAGTTCCCGGTAGATGCCGACGAGGTCGGCGACGAGCGGGTCGTCGGCCGCGGCGCCTTCGGCGGGTTCGGTGGCGGTAGCCGCGCCGGGTGCGGTGCGGGGGTGCCAGGTGAGGGTGGCGT
Source organism: Actinacidiphila sp. bgisy144 (assembly GCF_057708105.1). Classification (NCBI taxonomy): domain Bacteria; kingdom Bacillati; phylum Actinomycetota; class Actinomycetes; order Kitasatosporales; family Streptomycetaceae; genus Actinacidiphila; species Actinacidiphila sp. bgisy144. The sequence goes on from NZ_JBYIRM010000003.1 coordinate 273,486, forward strand.
CCGGCTGCCACTGGGCGGTCCGGCCGGTGCGGTGGCGCGGTTCGCCGGCTTCGCCGGGGGCTGTTCCGGCGCGTACGAGGCACAGTTCGCCGCGTACGCCGACGGGCAGTTCGCGTCCGTCGGGGGCGGCGACGAAGGCCCGGGTGCCGGCGACCGGCCGGCCGCCGCGGGTGCCGTCGGGGGTGGTGACCCGGCCCAGCAGGGCCCAGCCGGCGCTCTGCGGGGTGCTGTAGCCGGTGTACAGCCGGCAGTCCGCGGCGAGGAGTTCCTGCACGGCCCGGGGGGACAGGTCGTCGCCCGCGGCGAGCACGGTCAGGCCGGGCAGCCGGCCGCCCAGGTCCTCCAGCAGGGCGGGCGGGGTGCCCGGGGGGACGACGAGGACGCCGGCCGTGTGCTGCTGGGCGACCGCGTGCAGGGCGTCGGCGTCGCCGCGGGCCTGCTCGGGGGCGGTGACGAGGCGGCCGCCGGTGGTCAGGGCCAGCGCGGTGTCCAGGAGCGCTTCCGCGGTGCCGGGGCGGGCGAGGCTGAGCACGCAGGTGCCGGGCCGGACGCCGAGTTCGCGGGCGAGGTCGGCGGCGGTGGCGGCGAGGGCCGCGTGGCTCAGGGCGGTGCCGGCCGGGCGCCCGGCGTCCTCGTCGGCGGGCAGCAGGCCGGCGGTGGTGTCCGGGGCGGGTGCCGCGCCGGACGCGTCGCCGGGTGCGGTGGACTTCCCGGCGGCGGGCGCGGGCAGCGGAAGGACCGGGGGCGGGTCCGCGTCGGCGGGCAGGTGCAGCCCCGGCCCGGTGACGACGGCCTTCGCGCCGGCCTGCCGGGCCCGTCGCGCGAGCAGCGCCGGGTCCTCGGCGGGGTCGAGGGGCAGGCAGACCGCGCCGGCCCGCCAGCAGCCGAGCGCGGCGGCGGTCGCGGCGGCCGGCGGCGCCGCGACCGCCACGACGTCCGCGGCGCGTATCCCGGCGGCCGCGAGCAGGTCGCGGACGGCGTCCGCGGACGCGTCCACCTGGCCATAGTCGAGGGCCTGTACGCCATCCAGCACCGCCGGGTCGGCCGGTGCGCTGTGGGCGCGGGCGCGGAAGGCCGCGTCGACGGCGGCCGGTTGGCCGGACGCGGCGGCGGTGTGGGCCCGCTCGACGGTGGCGCGGTCGGCGGCGCTCCAGCCGGCCGTCACCGCCAGGGGCCGGTCGGGGTCCTGGGCCGCCGCAACGAGCAGGTCCTCGAACCGGGCCAGCAGGGCGTCGGCGCCGTCGCGGGTGAGCGTCTCGGAGTGACGGAGCATCAGTTCCGCGCCGGCCGGGGAGCCGACCAGTTCCAGGTCGAACTTGCTGTGCGGGTTCTGCACCGCCAGCAGCCGGGCCGGCATGCCGTCCACCCGCAGCTCGCCGACCGGCCGGTCCGGGAGGAAGTTGAACAGGTGGCGGAAGAGCTGGGTCTGCCAGGACGTGCCGATCCCCGGCAGTCCGGCGGTGATCTCGTCCACGGGGGTGCGGGCGTGCGCCATCGCGCCGAGGAAGGCGTCCCGGGCCTGGCGGGCGAGGTCGCGGAAGCCGCCGGCGAGGTCCACGCGGATACGGATCGGCACGACGTTGACGTGGTAGCCGATGGCGCCGCTCTGCCCGCCGCGGACGTCGACCGGGGAGCCGATCACCAGGTCGGGCCCGGCGCCGTGGGCGGCGAGGAGCGCGGCGTACGCGGCGAGCATCACCGCGCCGGTCGGGGCGCGTACCGCCCGCTGCAAGGCGACGGCGGCCTGCTGCGCGGCGGGGCCGAGCGTGCGGGTGGTGCTGGCTCCCGCGAGCATCGGCTGCCGGCCGCGCGGGGTGCCGCACCACAGGTCCAGCCCGGTCGGGTCGAAGCCGTCGAGGGCCTGGCGCCAGTGGTCGAGGTCGGCGGGGCGCGGCTCGGGTTCGGCCAGCGCCGGGACCGGGGCGGTGGCTTCCGCGGGCAGCGGGCGGCCGGCCGCGACGGCGTCGTAGACCGGGATCAGCGCCTGGAGCAGGACCCCGACCGAGACCATGTCGAACACCAGGTGGTGCACGGCCACGCAGAGCAGGTCGCCGTCGGCGGTGGCGGCGGTGCCGACCCGGATCAGGGGCCGCCCGTCGAGGGGGAAGGGCCGGTCGACGAAGGCCGTCAGGTCGTCCGCCACCGGCCCGCCCGACAGCTCCAGCGGCTCGACGGGAACGGCGAACTCCCCGGCCGGGACGACGTCCTTGTGCAGTTCGGCGCCGCGCGCGCGGAACACGGTACGCAGGACTTCGTAGCGTCCGGCCACCACCGCCAGGGCCGCGCCCAGGACGTCCGGGCGCAGCCGGCCGCTGACCTGGAGCGCCAGGCCCAGGTTGTTCACCCCGGTGCCGGGGACGAGTTGCTCCAGCAGCCAGAGCGCCTTCTCCTTGGCGGTGGTGGCCGCGGGGCGCGGATCGGCCGCCGGGGGCGCGGCCGCGGGCTCGGGGGCACGCGCCGGCGGGTCGGGCTGGAAGTCCATGTCGGTCAGAATTCGGCGTGGGCGAGAAGCGCGCGGACCGTCGCTCCGTCCCGCAGGAGGTCGGCATGGCCGATATCGATCGGTATGCGGCGGCCAATTGTCGCGGTGGCGTTCACGACGGTGGTGGCGCCGGTTTTCTCCAATTCGGCGTAGTCGGCCGAAGTGAAGCCGATGGCGCCTTCCCAGGCCTTGCCGGGATCGACCTCGGAGGAGGCCGCGAGCCAGGTCATGTACGACTCGAAAAGCAGCACCATCTCTTCGCAGCGGGACTCCGAGAGCCCGATCCGCCGGAACGCGGAACTGGCCATGCCCCGGTACAGGTCGACCATCTGCCCGGCCGCGTCGGCCATCGTGATGGACGGCGCTGCGACGATCTCGCCGGCCTGCTTGCGGCCCTGCTCCGCCTCCTCGGCGGTGAGCACCGGGCCGGCCTGCCCGATCATCTTGTGCATCTCCGACTCCAGCAGTTGCAGGTCGGCGAGTTGCGCGTCGAAGAGCAGGATCTGCGGCATCCGGCCGTGGATCTCGGCCAGCCGCTCGGCGACCTTGCCGGCGTACACGGAGCCGACGCAGTACCCGAGCACCGCCTTGACCTCGTACTTCTCCCAGTCCCCCGCGTGCATCCAGTGCTCGGTGTAGGAGTCGCCGGTCGGGCGGTCGGCCAGCCGCACCGGCGGCGGCGAGGTCTGGAGCACGCCCAGGCCCGACCAGCCGGCGCCCACGCCCGCGACGAGGTCCTCGAAGCCCGCCTCGTGGCGCCCGGCCGCGGGGAAGTCGACGCCGAGTACGAGCGCGTTCGAGGCGGGCTCGGCGATGACGCTCCAGGCACTCTCGTTCGGCACTTTTTCATCCCATCATCGGAGTTTGGCTTGCCTGCGTCCCGCACCACGGCATGCCGCACCGAGGAGCGAGAACCGGTCGGACGTCGGTTTCTCCCGGATGTCCGGGAACCTCTCACCGGTCTTCGGGAGTGCCTTCCCGAAGGGCGGCCGCAAGCTCACCGAGCAGGAACTCCGCGATGGCTTCCGGCATATAGAGGTCATAGACGAAGCCCTCCGGGAGTGTAAGTCCAGTCAGCTCGTTCATCCTTTCCCGCAGTTGAACGGCCGACATGGAGGTCATACCGAGTTCGAAGACATCGGCGTACTGCGGTACGGCGTCGCAGGTGTCGTATCCGAGGAGCACCGCGATCTCCTGCCGGACCAGCTCGCTCAGCAGTTCCTGGCGCTCCGCCGGGGTGACTTCGGCCAGGCGCTGCCGCCAGTGCGCGCCGCCGTCGGGCGCGCCCTGCTCCCCCGCGCCGTCGCCGCTGTTCGCGGGAGTGCCGGCGGGACTGCCGGAAGGCCCGGCGGCGGGCCCGGCGGGGGCGTCTGCGGCGCTCTCGCGGCGCCAGGCGGCCAGCCGCTCCAGTACGGCGCCCAGCGGCATGTCCGCCCGCAACGGCTCGCCCGCGCCGAGAAGTTCGGTCAGCGCGGCCATGTCCTGCTCGGCCAGCGCGGCCCAGAACCGCTGCTCGCCGGGCGAGGCCGCACCGGCGGCGGACGGTGCGGGAGCAGCCGGGGTGGCCGGTGCGGCCGGGGGCTGCGGCCAGTACCGCTGCCGCTGGAAGGCGTACGTGGGCAGGTCGACCCGGCGTCCGCCGCCCAGCACCGCCGCCCAGTCCACGCTGACGCCCCGCACGTACAGCGCGGCCAGCGCCGAGGTGAACGTCCGCAGCCCGCTCTCCGCGCCGCGCAGGGTCGCGGTGACGACGGGGGCGCCCTCGCGGTCGCCCGCGCCGCGCTCCACGGCCGCCGCGGCCTGCGCCAGGGCGGCGGTCACCTGCGGGTCGGGGCCGACCTCGACGTACGCGCCGTACCCCGCTGCCACCAGCGCCTGGGCCAACGCGTCCGCGGGAAGGGCGGGTTCCTCCCGCGCGTCGGGCAGCCAGTGCCCGCCGTCCAGGGCGCCGCCGTCCACCCAGTCCATGGCGCGGGTGGAGAACAGTGGCACCGTCCCGGCCCGCGGGCGCACCGCGGCGGCGCGGTCGCCGGGCCGCGCGGCCAGTTCCGCCGCCTCCTCAGTGGTCAGCACGCCGGCCACCTGGGCGGCGGCGATCTCGCCGACGCCGTGCCCGGCGACCGCGGCCGGGTGCACACCCGCGGAGCGCCACAGCGCGGCGAGCGACACCAGCACCGCCCACAGCAGGGGACGGCGGACCCGCGGATCGCCGAGCGCGGGGCTGTCGTCGCCGGCCCGCAGCACCTCGGCCGCCTTCCAGTCGACATACGGCGCCAACGCCCGCTCGCAGTCGGCGATCCGGTCGGCGAAGACCGGCGACCGGTCCAGCAGCGCCGCCGCGGCGTCGAACCGCAGGGCGCCGGCGAGGTCCGCGCCGCCGCCGGTACCCGCGGTGTCGCCGGGGAAGACGAACAGCGCCTTGCGGCCCGCCGTGGCGCAGCCGGTTGCCACGTCCCTGGTCTGCACCCCGGCGGCGGCCACCGCGAGGCCCGCCAGCAGCGCGTCCCGGTCCGCGCCCTGCAGCACCGCGCGGTGGTCGAAGGCGGTGCGGGTGGTGGCCAGCGAGAACGCGACGTCCAGGGCGTCCGCCTCGGGGTGGGCGAGCAGGAACTCGCGCAGCCGGGCCGCCTGGGCCCGCAGCGCCTCGGGGGTGCGGGCGGACAGCGGCAACGGCAGGGCCGGCAGCGGCCCGGGGCCGGCCGGGCGGTCCGGCGCGGCAGCGCGCGCCGGCCCCGCGGGAGCCCCGGCGGGCGGCACGGGGGCCTCTTCGAGGATGACGTGGGCGTTGGTGCCGCTGATCCCGAACGAGGAGACGCCCGCGCGGCGGGGCCGGTCCGCGGCGCGCCACGGCACGGGGTCGGTGAGCAGCCGCACCTCACCGGAGGCCCAGTCCACGTGCGGGGACGGCGCGTCCACGTGCAAGGTGCGGGGCAACTGCTCGTGCCGCAGCGCCAGCACCATCTTGATGACGCCGGCGACACCGGCGGCGGCCTGGGTGTGGCCGATGTTGGACTTGATCGAGCCCAGCCACAGCGGCCGGTCCTCGGGGCGGTCCTGGCCGTAGGTGGCCAGCAGCGCCTGCGCCTCGATGGGGTCGCCGAGCCGGGTGCCGGTGCCGTGGGCCTCCACCGCGTCGACGTCGGCGGGCGTGAGGGCCGCGTTGGCCAGCGCGGCGCGGATGACGCGCTGCTGGGCGGGGCCGTTGGGGGCGGTCAGGCCGTTGGACGCGCCGTCCTGGTTGATGGCCGAGCCGCGCAGCACCGCCAGGACCGGGTGCCCGTTGCGGCGGGCGTCCGACAGCCGCTCGACCACGAGCATCCCGGCGCCCTCGGCGAAGCCGGTGCCGTCGGCCGCCGCGGCGAACGCCTTGCAGCGGCCGTCGGCGGCCAGACCGCGCTGCCGGGAGAACTCCACGAAGGTGCCGGGGGTGGCCATGACCGTCACCCCGCCGGCCAGGGCGAGTGAGCACTCCCCCGCCCGCAGCGACTGCGCGGCCAGGTGCAGCGCCACCAGCGCCGACGAGCAGGCGGTGTCCACGGTGACGGCCGGGCCCTCCAGCCCGAAGCTGTAGGCGAGGCGGCCCGACAGGATGCTGGTGGCGATCCCCGTCATCAGGTGCCCCTCGGACTCGCTGTCGCCGTGGGCGAGCACGCTCATCTCGTAGCCGGAGGTGTAGCCGCCGACGAAGGTGCCGGTGGGGCTGGAGCGCAGCGTGGACGGGTCGATGCCGGACCGTTCGAACGCCTCCCAGGACAGTTCCAGCAGCAGCCGCTGCTGCGGGTCCATGGCCAGCGCCTCGCGCGGGCTGATCTCGAAGAAGCCGGCGTCGAAGGCGCTGGCGTCCTGCACGAACCCGCCGGCCCTGGTGTAGGAGGTGCCGCTGTGCGCGGCGTCCGGGTCGTACAGCCCCGCCAGGTCCCAGCCGCGGTCGGTGGGGAACTCCGAGATCGCGTCGGCGCCTTCGGCGAGAGTGCGCCACAGGTCCTCGGGGCTCGCCATGCCGCCGGGGAAGCGGCAGCTCATGCCGACGATGGCGATCGGGTCGTCCTGCGGCGCGGCCTGCGCCGGGGCGGGGGCGGTCGCGGTGCGCGGGCCGGGGGCCGCGGCGTCGGCAGTGTCGGCGAGGCGGCCGCGGAGGTGGCCGGCGAGCGCGGCCGGGGTGGGGTAGTCGAAGACGAGCGTGGCGGGCAGCCGCAGACCGGTCGCGCTGCTCAGCCGGTTGCGCAACTGGACGGCGGTGAGCGAGTCGAAACCGAGGTCGGTGAAGGCGCGGCCCGGCTCGACCGCCTCCGCCGAGGCGTGTCCCAGGACCGCGGCGACATGGGCCCGCACCAAATTCAGCAGCAGTTCGTCGCGTTCGGCGGCGGGCAGCGCGGCCAGTTGCCGCTGGAGCGGGTCCGCGCCGCTGTCGCCGGCTCCGGCGGCGCTGCGGCGTCCGGTGCCCGCGGTGACCAGCGCCCGCCACAGCGGCGGCACCTCGGCGGCGGTGGCCGCCTGGGCGCGCAGGGCCGCCAGGTCCAGGCGGGACGGCACGAGCAGCGCCTCGTCCCGGTTCAGGCAGTGGTCCAGCAGGCCGAGGGCCTCCCGGGCGCTGAGCCCGACCGCGCCGCCGCGGGACATGCGGGAGCGGTCGGCGTCCGTCAACTGCCCGGTGAGGCCGCTGGTGTCCGCCCACAGGCCCCAGGCCAGCGACGTGCCGGGCAGCCCGGCGGCCCTGCGGTCGGCGGCGAGCGCGTCGAGGAAGGCGTTGGCGGCCACGTAGTTGCCCTGCCCGGGCACCCCGAACGCCGCCGCCGAGGACGAGAACAGCACGAAGTCCTCGAGGCCGGGGGCGAGTTCCCGGGTGAGCTCGTGGAGGTTCCAGGCACCGCCGGCCTTGGGGCGCATCACGCCCGCCACCCGCTCGGGGGTCAGCGAGGCCAGCGTGCCGTCGTCCAGCACCCCGGCGGTGTGCACCACGGTCCGCAAGCCGGCCCGCGTCGGCACCGCGGCGAGCACGGCGGCCAGGTCGCCGCGGTCGGCGGTGTCGCACGCCACCACCTCGACGGCCGCGCCCGACCCGGCGATGTCCGCGGCCAGTTCGGCCGCACCGGCGGCGCCGGGACCCGACCGGCTGGTCAGCACTAGGTGGTCTGCCCGGCCCGTCGCCGCCAGGTGGCGCGCCACCAGCCCGCCGAGCGTGCCCGTCCCGCCGGTGACCAGCGCGCAGCGGGCACCGGACTCCTCCGGCCGCGGCAGGCCCGCGGCCGGCTCGGCGGCGCGGTCCGCGGGGCGTTCAACTGCCGTCGTGGCGCGGGATGGACGGGTCAGCCGCCGCCCGTGGACGGCGCCGCCGCGGATCGCCAGGTCGGGCTCCCCGCTGCCCAGGGCCTCGGGCAGCAGGGCGATCTGCTCCGCGGTGCCCTGGGCCGGGAGGTCCACGAGGACCAGCCGGTCCGGGTGCTCGGCCTGCGCGGACCGCGCCAGACCGGCGAGCGCGGCGGCCGACAGGTCCGGTACGCCCTCGGCGGCCGTGACGGCGGCCCCGCCGCGGGTCAGCAGCACCAGGCGGGTATCGTTCAGGTGCTCCTCGGCCAGCCACTCCTGCAACAGGCGCAGCGTCCCGCCCGTGGCGCGGGTCGCGGCCGCCGCCGGGTCGCTGCTGCCGTCGTCCTCGGCCCCGGCACAGGTCACGACGACGGCGGGCCGGTACTCCCCGCCCGCCACCGCGGCGGCGACATCGCCGGGCGTGGCGAAGCTCCGCGGCGCCGTCCCCGCGCTGCCGAGCGCCTCGGCGGCACCGAAGCGGTCGGCGCCGAGCAGCGCCCACTCCCCGGCCGGGGGCCGCGCCCCGGCCAGTCGGACCCACTCCACGGTGAACAGGGCGTCCAGCGCGGCGCTGTCGGGGGCGGCGAGGCGGCCGTCGGCCACCGGGCGGGTGATGAGCGACGCGACGGATACCACGGGCTGCCCCGTCGGGTCCGCGGCGGTGAGGGACAGTACGCCGTCGGGGTCGCGGCGCAGCCGGGCGCGGAGCACCGAGGCGCCGGAGGCGTGCAGTTCGACGCCCGTCCAGGCGAACGGCAGCCGCACCGGCCCGGGTTCGGCCGGAGCGTCCGCGCCGTGCAGGACCCCGGCGTGCAGGACCGCGTCGAGCAGCGCGGGGTGCAGGCCGAAGGCGGCCGCGTCCTGCGCCGCTTCCTCGGGGAGCGCCACCTCGGCGAAGACATCCCCGCCGCGCCGCCACGCCGCCCGCAGGCCCTGGAACGCCGGGCCGTAGCCGTACGGGCCCTCGTTCGCGGCCTCGTACAGTCCGGAGACGTCCACGGCCGCGGCCCCGGCAGGCGGCCATATCGCGAAGTCCTCGTCGGCATCGGCGAGTTCGACGGCTGGCGCGAGCAGGCCGCTCGCGTGCTGCGTCCAGCCCTGCGCGGAGTCGGCGGTGGCGGCGGGGTCGGCGTTGTCGGGGCGGGAGAACACCTCGACGGTCCGGCGGCCCTCGGTGTCCGCCTCGGCGAGCACCACTTGGAGCCGGACTCCCGAACCGTCGGCGGGCAGGACGAGCGGCGTCTGAAGCGTCAGCTCCTCCAGCACCCCGCAGCCCACCTGGTCACCGGCGCGCACGGCCAACTCCACGAAGCCCGTACCGGGCAGCAGCACCACGCCGCCCACGGCGTGATCCGCCAGCCAGGGATGGGTCCGCACCGACAGGCGGCCGGTGCACACCAGCCCCGCGCCGCCCGCGAGTTCGACGGCCGCGCCCAGCAGCGGGTGGCCCACCGCCCCGAGACCGAGGGCAGCCGGGTCACCGCTGGGGGCGACGCCGGCCGCCTTCGGCCAGAACCACTCGTGCTGGAAGGCGTACGTCGGCAGCTCTACCAGGTCACCGGCGGGCAGGACAGTGCGCCACTCGACCGGCGCGCCGTGGACATACGCCTCGGCGAACGAGGCGAGCAGGCGCTCCGCGCCGCCGTCGTCGCGGCGCAACGTCGGGCAGACGGCGGCGGGTTCGGCGCCCGGGCCCGCTTCCCGCGCGACCTCTTCGAGGGTGTCGTTCATGGCACCCATCAGGACGGGATGCGGGGTGACCTCGACGAAGAGCTGGTGGCCGTGGTCCGCCAACGTCCGCACCGCACGGTCGAAATGGACCGTCGCACGGAGACTACGGAACCAGTAACCGGCGTCCAACTCCTCACCGTTCAGGGTCTCGCCAGTCATCGCCGACACCATCGGAACCCGGCCGCGACGGGGGGTGATCCCGGCCAGGACCGACCTGATCTCGTCCTCCAGGCGGTCCACCTGCGCCGAGTGGGACGCGTAATCCACCGCCACCATCCGCGCCCGGACACCCTCGGCCTCGAACTCCGCCTTCAACTCCTCCAGAGCTGCGGGCTCACCCGACACCACCACCACCGAAGGCCCATTGACCGCCGCCAACGCCACGGTGTCCCCGAACCGGGCCAAGCGCTCCTCGACCTCGCCCGCGGACCGGCTCACCGACAGCATCCCGCCCGCACCCGCCAACACCTTCAACGACTGCGACCGCAACGCCACCACACGGGCACCGTCCTCCAGCGACAGCATCCCGGCGACCGTGGCCGCCGCGATCTCACCCTGCGAGTGACCCACGACAGCCTCGGGCGCGACACCGGCGGCTTCCCAGACCGCGGCCAGCGACACCATCACCGCCCACAACGCCGGCTGCACCACATCAGCCGCCTCCAACGCCGGAGCACCCTCAGCACCCGCCAACACCTCATGCAGCGACCACTCCACATACGGCGCCAAAGCCGCCGCACACTCCGCCAACCGAGCCGCGAACACCGGCGACACCGACGCCAGCTCACGCCCCATCCCCACCCACTGCGACCCCTGACCCGCGAACGCGAACACCGGACGCCCCGCGGCACGCGCCGTACCCGACACCACCGCACCCGACGGCACACCCGCCGCCAAACTCTCCAACCCGCCCACCAACGCGGCCCGGTCACCACCGACCACCACCGCCCGGTGCTCGAAAGCAGAACGCGTCACCGCCAACGACCACGCCACGTCCGCGGGTTGCAGCTCGGGGCGCTCGTCGACCCACTCCCGCAGCCGCTCCGCCTGCGCGGCCAGTCCCGCCGCCGAACGGCCCGACACCAGCCACGCACCAGCACGGTCGCCCGACAGCACCGGCAGCCCGCCCGCCATGCCGTCGGGCTCCGAAGCGGCCGCCTCGGCCTCCTCGGGCTCCGGCGCCGGGGCCTCCTCCAGGATGACGTGCGCGTTGGTGCCGCTCAGGCCGAAGGAGGACACCCCGGCCCGCCGTACGCGCTCCCCGCCGGGCCACGGCACCGGTTCCGTCAGCAGCCGGACCTCCCCGGCGCTCCAGTCCACGTGCGGGGAGGGCTCGTCGGCGTGCAGGGTGCGGGGCAGCGCACCGTGCTGCAACGCCAGCACCATCTTGATCACGCCGGCGACACCGGCGGCGGCCTGCGTGTGGCCGATGTTGGACTTCACCGAGCCCAGCAGCAGCGGCCGCCCTTCGGGACGGTCCTGGCCGTAGGTGGCCAGCAGCGCCTGCGCCTCGATCGGGTCACCCAACGTCGTACCGGTGCCGTGCGCCTCCACCACGTCCACATCGGCCGTGCTCAGGCCGGAGTTGGCGAGCGCCGCCCGGATCACGCGCTGCTGCGAGGGGCCGTTGGGCGCCGTGAGGCCGTTGGACGCGCCGTCCTGGTTGACCGCAGAACCCCGCAGCACCGCAAGGACCTTGTGGCCCTTGCGCCGCGCGTCCGAGAGCCGTTCGACCACGAGCATGCCCGTGCCCTCGGCGAAGCCCATGCCGTCGGCGCCGGCGCCAAACGCCTTGCACCGGCCGTCCACGGCCAGGCCGCGCTGCTGGCTGAACCCGATGATGCCGTCCGGGGTGGAGATGATCGTGGTGCCGCCCGCGAGGGCCAGGGAGCACTCCCCGGCCCGGACCGCCTGGGCGGCGAGGTGCAGCGCGACGAGGGACGACGAGCAGGCCGTGTCCACCGTCACCGCGGGGCCCTCCAGGCCGAGCGCGTAGGAGATCCGGCCGGACAGGACGCTGGTGGCGAAGCCGGTGGTGGCGTTGCCCTCGCTGCCGTCGCCCGCGGCGGCCAGGCCGATGCCGTAGGCCGAGGCGAAGCCGCCGACGAAGACGCCGGTCTGGCTGCCGCGCAGCGACGACGGGTCGATGCCGGCCCGCTCCAGCGCCTCCCAGGAGGTCTCCAGGATCTGCCGCTGCTGCGGGTCCATGGCCAGCGCCTCGCGCGGGCTGATCCCGAAGAAGTCGGCGTCGAAGCCGCCGGCGTCCGCGACGAAGCCGCCGTCGGTCGCGTAGGAGGTGCCCACGCTGTCGGGGTCCGGGTCGTAGAGGCCGTCGATGTCCCAGCCGCGGTCCTCGGGGAAGCGGGCGACGGCGTCCTTCCCGTCGGCGAGCAGCCGCCAGAACGCGTCGGGGTCGTTGGCGTCGCCGGGGAAGCGGCAGGCGAGGCCGACGATGGCGAGCGGGTCGCCGGAAGCGGCCTGGACGGTGGGGAGTTGGGGCGCCGCCGCGGCCTGCCCGTCGCCTTCGCCGTCGCCGATGATGCGGGACCGCAGGTGGCCGGCGAGCGCGAGCGGGTTGGGGTAGTCGAAGACGAGGGTGGCGGGCAGCCGCAGCCCGGTCGCCGTGGTGAGGCGGTTGCGCAGTTCGACGGCGGTGAGCGAGTCGAAGCCGAGGTCGGTGAAGGCGCGGCCGGGATCGACCGCCTCCGCCGAGGCGTGCCCGAGGACGGCCGCGACATGGGTGCGGACCAGGCCGGTCAGCAGCCGTGTCCGGTCCTGCTCCGGGAGGCCGGCCAGTTGCTGGTGCAGCGCGTCGGCGCTGCCGCCGCCGGCACCGGCGGCGGTCCGCCGTCCGGCGCCGACCAGCGCCCGCCACAGCGGCGGGATCTCCGCGCTCCGGGCTGCCTGGGCGCGCAGTCCCGCCAGGTCGAGCCGGGACGGCACCAGCGCCGCCTCGTCGGCGGCCAGGCCGAGGTCCAGCAGCGCCATGCCTTCCTGCGCGCTCAGCGCGAGGGCGCCGTTGCGGGACATGCGAGACCGGTCGGCGTCCGTCAACTGCCCGGTGAGGCCGCTGGCGTCGGCCCACAGGCCCCAGCCCAGCGCGACGCCGGGCAGTCCGGCGGCGCGGCGCTCGGCGGCGAGCGCGTCGAGGAAGGCGTTGGCGGCCACGTAGTTGCCCTGCCCGGGCACCCCGAACGCCGCCGCCGAGGACGAGAACAGCACGAAGTCCTCAAGGTTGGGGGCGAGTTCCCGGGTGAGCTCGTGGAGGTTCCAGGCACCGTCCGCCTTCGGCCGCAGCACCGTGGTGAGGCGCTCCGGAGTCAGCGACGCCACGGTGCCGTCGTCCAGCACGCCGGAGGTGTGGACCACGGTCCGCAGCGGGCGGCCGGCCAGGACGGCGGCGGTCGCCTCACGGTCGGCGACGTCGCAGGCCACGACGTCCACCGCGGCGCCGGATTCGGCGAGTTGCGCGGCCAGCGCCGCCGCTCCCTTGGCCGCGGGGCCCGAACGGCTGGTCAGCAGCAGCGCGTCCGCCCGGCCGGTGGTGGCCAGGTGGTGTGCGACCAGGCCACCCAACGTGCCGGTGCCGCCGGTGACCAGCGCCGTACGGGCGGCGCGCGGGGCCGGTTGCGGGGGCCGAGCCGCGGAGAGGTGCGCGGACAGGAGCGCGGGCAGGGTCAGGACGATCTTCCCGGTGTGCCGGGCGTGCTGCATGTGGCGGAAGGCGTCCGGCGCCCTGCGTACGTCCCAGGCCCGCAGCGGCAGCGGCCGCAACTCGCCCCTGGCCAGCAGCTCCACGATCCCTTCGAGCATGGCACCCAGCGCGACGGGTCCCGCCTCCCCGAGGTCGAACGCCCGGTAGCGGACGCCCGGCAGTTCCCCGGCCACCTTGTCGGAGTCGCGGACGTCGGTGCGTCCCATCTCCACGAAGCTGCCACCGCGCGGCAGCAACCGCAGTGAGGCGTCGGTGAGTTCACCGGCCAGCGAGTTCACCACGATGTCCACACCGGCCCCGTCGGTGGCCGCCAGGAACGCCGCCTCGAACCCGGCATCACGCGACGATGCCCGGTGCGCCTCGTCGATGCCCATCCCCGCCAGCACCGGCCACTTCGCCGGGCTCGCCGTGGCGAACACCTCAAGGCCGAGATACCGCGCCAGTTGCACCGCCGCCATGCCCACACCACCGGCGGCCGCGTGCACCAGCACCCGCTGCCCCGACTTCGCGTCGGCCAACTCCACCAGCGCGTACCAGGCCGTCAGGAACGCGGTCGGCACCGACGCCGCCTCGGCGAGGGTCCACGCGTCGGGGACGCGGACCAGCTGGCGGGCGTCGGTGACGAGGGACGGTCCGAAGCCGCCCTGCGCGACGCCCATCACCCGGTCACCGGGGGCGAGGCGGTCGACGCCTTCACCGACCTCCACCACGGTGCCGGCGATCTCGCTGCCCATCACGCCGCCGCCGGGATACATCCCCAGCGCGATCAGCACATCGCGGAAGTTCAGCCCCGCGGCGCCCACCGCGACCCGCACCTGCCCCGCCGCCGGTGCCGCCAAGGCCTCCGGGACAGCGACCGCCGACAGGCCCGCGAGCGAACCGCCCGCGTCCGGCTCCAGCCGCCACGGCCCCTCCGGCACCACCAGCGCCCCCGAAGGACGCGTCAGCCGGCGCCCGTACACCTTGCCGTCCCGGACCGCCACTTCGGACTCCCCGGCGGCGACGGCCTGCGGGAGTACGGCGGCCTGCTCAGCGGCGCGGGTGGCCGGGAGGTCGACCAGCAGGAGCCGGGCGTCCGGGTTCTCCGACTGCGCCGAGCGCACCAGCCCGGAGACGGCGGCGGCCGGCAGGTCGGCGACGCCCTCTCCGGCGGAGACCGCGGTGGCCCCGCGGGTGAGGAGCACCAGCCGGGCGTCGCCGAGCCGTTCCTCGGCCAGCCACTGCTGGAGCAGGCGCAGGGTCTCCGCGGTCGCACCGGCCGCGGCCCGGGCCGGGTCCGTGTCCTGCGCGGCGCCCGCGGCGCAGGACAGGACGACGGCGGGCGCGATGTCCCCCGCCTCGACGGCGGCGGCCAGTTCGTCCAGGTCGGGGAAGGTCCGCACCGCCGTGCCGGACCGCGCCAACACCTCGGCGGCGCCGTGCCGGTCGGCGCCGAGCAGGACCCACCCGCCGGCCGCCGTCTCACCGGCCGCCATCTCACCGGCCGCCGCCTCGCCGCTGGTGATCGGCGTCCAGGCGACGCTGAACAGCGCGTCGGCCACGGCGGCACCCGCGGAGCCGAGGTGGTCCGCGGCCATCGGGCGGGTGACGAGGGAGGCCACGGAGAGCACCGGGCGGCCCTCCGGGTCGGCGGTGCGCACGGTCAGGGTGCCGTCGGCGTCGCGGCGCAGGCGGGCGCGGAGCACCGAGGCGCCGGAGGCGTGCAGTTCGACGCCGGTCCAGGCGAACGGCAGCCGCACCTCGTCGGCGGCGCCCTCGGCGCTGCCGCCCGTCAGGAACGCGGCGTGCAGGACGGCGTCGAGCAGGGCGGGGTGCAGGCCGAAGGCGGCCGCGTCCTGCGCCACTTCCTCGGGGAGCGCCACCTCGGCGAAGACGTCCTCGCCGCGCCGCCACGCCGCGCGCAGGCCCTGGAACGCCGGGCCGTAGCCGTACGGGCCCTCGTTCGCGGCCTGGTAGAGACCGGAGACGTCGACGGCCGCGGCCCCGCGGGGCGGCCAGACGGCGAAGTCCGCGTCGGCCGCCGCGGGTTGCGCGGCGGGCGCGAGCAGGCCGCTCGCGTGCCGGGTCCACACCTGCGTCAGGTCCGGCGTGTCGGGGCGGGAGAACACCTCGACGGTACGGCGGTCGTCCGTGCCGGCGCCGGCCAGCACCACCTGGATCTGGACGGCGCCACCGTCGGCGGGGAGCGTCAGCGGCGTCTGGAGGGTGAGTTCCTCCAGCAGGCCGCAGCCGACCTGGTCGCCGGCGCGGACCGCCAGTTCGACGTAGGCCGTGCCGGGCAGCAGCACCACGCCGCCGACGGCGTGGTCGGCCAGCCACGGATGGGTGCGCACCGACAGGCGGCCGGTGCACACCGTGCCCGTCCCGCCGGCCAGTTCGACGGCCGCGCCCAGCAGCGGATGGTCCACCGCCCTGAGTCCGAGGGCCGCCGGGTCACCGCTGGGGGCGGCCCCGGTCGCCTTCGGCCAGAACCACTCGTGCTGGAAGGCGTACGTCGGCAGCTCTACCAGGTCACCGGCGGGCAGGACGGACGTCCAGTCCACGGGGGCGCCGGCCGTGAACGCCTCGGCGAGCGAGGTCAGCAGGCGTTCGGTGCCGCCGTGGTCGCGGCGCAACGTCGGGCAGACGGCGGCGGGTTCAGCGCCGTGACCGGCCTCCTGGGCCACGTCCTCCAGGGTGTCGTTCATGGCACCCATCAGGACCGGGTGCGGAGTGACCTCGACGAAGAGCTGGTGGCCGCGGGCCGCCAACGTCCGCACGGCACGGTCGAAATGGACCGTCGCACGGAGACTCCGGAACCAGTAACCGGCATCCAACTCCTCACCGGTCAGCGTCTCCCCGGTCATCGCCGACACCATGGGCACCCGGCCCCGACGAGGGTTGATGCCCGCCAGGACGGACGTGATCTCGTCCTCCAGGCGGTCCACCTGCGCCGAATGGGAGGCGTAGTCCACCGCCACCATCCGCGCCCGGACGCCCTCGGCCTCGAACTCCGCCTTCAACTCCTCCAACGCACCCGGCTCACCCGACACCACCACCGCCGAAGGCCCGTTCACCGCCGCCAGAGCCACGGTGTCCCCGAACCGGACCAACCGCTCCTCAACCTGCGCGGCAGACCTGCTCACCGACAGCATCCCGCCCGCACCCGCCAACACCTTCAACGACTGCGACCGCAACGCCACCACACGCGCGCCATCCTCCAACGACAGCATCCCCGCCACCGTCGCCGCCGCGATCTCACCCTGCGAGTGACCCACCACCGCCTCGGGAGCAACACCGGCCGCCTCCCACACCGCCGCCAAAGACACCATCACCGCCCACAACGCCGGCTGCACCACATCAGCCGCCTCCAACGCCGGAGCACCCTCAGCCCCCGCCAACACCTCATCGAGCGACCACTCCACATACGGCGCCAACGCCGCCGCACACTCCGCAAGGCGAGCCGCGAACACCGGCGACACACCCGCCAGTTCACGGCCCATCCCCACCCACTGCGACCCCTGACCCGCGAACGCGAACACCGGGCGTACCTCCGCACGCCCCACCCCCGACACCACCGCACCCGACGGCACACCCGCCGCGAGACTCACCAGACCGTTCACCAGGTCGGCCCGGTCACCACCCACCACCACCGCCCGGTGCTTGAACACCGACCGGGCCGCCGCCAACGACCACGCCACATCTGCCGGTTCGAGATGCGGACGCCCGTCGACCCACTCCCGCAACCGCTCCGCCTGCGCGGCCAACCCCGCCGCCGAACGGGCGCTGACGACCCACGCCCGCGCACCGGAGACGACCTGCGGCGCGGCCGGGGCGGTGTCGGTGTCCGCTTCCTCGGTCTGCGCCGGGGCCTCCTCCAGCACCACGTGGGCGTTGGTGCCGCTGAGGCCGAAGGAGGAGACGCCGGCCCGCCGTACGCGCTCCCCGCCGGGCCACGGCACCGGTTCCGTCAGCAGCCGGACGTCCCCGGCGCTCCAGTCCACGTGCGGGGAGGGCTCGTCGGCGTGCAAGGTCTGCGGCAGCTGCTCGTGCTGGAGCGCCAGCACCATCTTGATGACACCGGCGACACCGGCGGCCTGCTGGGCGTGGCCGATGTTGGACTTCACCGACCCCAGCCACATCGGACGGCCCTCGGGACGGTCCTGGCCGTAGGTGGCCAGCAGCGCCTGCGCCTCGATCGGGTCGCCCAGCGTCGTGCCGGTGCCGTGCGCCTCCACCGCGTCCACGTCCGCGGTGGTCAGGTGGGCGCCGGCCAGCGCCGCGCGGATGACGCGCTGCTGCGAGGGGCCGTTGGGGGCGGTGAGCCCGTTGGACGCGCCGTCCTGGTTGACCGCCGAACCGCGCACCACCGCGAGGACCTTGTGGCCGTTGCGCCGGGCGTCCGACAGCCGCTCCAGGACGAGCATGCCGGCGCCCTCGCCCATGCCCATGCCGTCGGCGTCGGCGGAGAACGCCTTGCACCGGCCGTCCGCGGCCAGGCCGCTCTGGCGGGAGAAGCCGATGAGCCCGACGGGGGACGCCATGACGGTGGCGCCGCCGGCGAGCGCCAGCGAGCACTCCCCCGACCGCAGGGCCTGGGCGGCCAGGTGCAGCGCGACGAGGGACGACGAGCAGGCGGTGTCCACCGACACCGCGGGCCCCTGCAACCCGAGCAGGTAGGAGATGCGCCCCGACATCACGCTGACCGCGCCACCGGTCATCAGGTGCCAGTACAGGTCGTCGGTGTGCAGGGCCGGGTTGGCGTGGTAGTCGGAGGAGGCGACGCCGACGAACACGCCGGTCTGGGAGCCGCGGAGCGAGGTGGGCGACACCCCGGCGCGCTCCAGCGCCTCCCAGGACGTCTCCAGCAGCAGCCGCTGCTGCGGGTCCATCGCCAGCGCCTCGCGCGGGCTGATCCCGAAGAAGTCGGCGTCGAAGCCGCCGACGTCCTGGAGGAAGCCGCCCTCGGCCACGGGCGAGGCGTCCGGGTGGTCCGGGTCGGGGTCGTGGACGCTGTCGGCGTTCCAGCCCCGGTCGGTGGGGAAGCCGGAGATGGCGTCCCCGCCGGCGGACAGCAGCCGCCAGAGGTCCTCGGGCGTGCTGACCCCGCCCGGGTACCGGCAGCTCATGCCGACGATCGCCAGCGGTTCCGACGCCGCCGAGACGAGCCGGCGGTTCTGCTGCCGCAGCCGCTCGGTCTCCTTCACGGAGGCACGCAGCGCTTCCAGGAGCTTGTCAGCCTGTCCGGTCATCGCTGCCTCCACGCATCGCACATCACCCATGTCCTTCGCGGCGCCGTCCGCGGTGTCCTCTCCGGCGTCGTCCGCGCCCGCACTCCGCGCGCCCTCACTCCGCGTCCCCCTCCAGGGCGAGGCGGATCAGGCTGTCGGCGTCCAGCGCGTCGATGTCGCCGCTCGGCTCCTCCTCGTCACCGAGCAGGGCGTCGTCGCGGACACCGGCGAGCCGCATCAGCGCGTCCATCAGCCCGGCCTCGCGGAACCTGGACAGCGGAACGGTCGCGAGCGCCGTGCGCAGTTTCTCCTCCGCGGCGTCCGGCGCGCTCTGTTCAACAAGCTCCGGCGCCAACTTCTCCAGCAGGAAGGCGGCGAGTTCCACGGTGTTGGGGTAGTCGAAGACCAGGGTGGCGGGCAGCCGCTGCCCCGTGGCCGTGGTGAGCCGGTTGCGCAGTTCGACGGCGGTCAGCGAATCGAAGCCGAGGTCGGTGAAGGCGCGGCCCGCCTCGACCGTCTCCGTGGAGGCGTGCCCGAGGACGGCAGCGACGTGGGTACGGACCAGGTCGGCCAGCAGCCGGGTGCGCTCTGCCTGTGTCAGTCCGGCCAGTTGCTGGCGCAGCGCGTCGGCGCTGCCGCCGCCCGTGCCGGCTCCGGCGGCGCTGCGCCGGCCGGTGCCCGCCGTGACCAGGGCCCGGAACAGCGGCGGGACCTGGGTGCCGCCGGCGGTCTGGGCCCGCAGTCCGGCCAGGTCGAGCTTGGCCGGCATCAGCAGCGCCTCGTCCCTGGCCAGGGCCAGGTCCAGCAGCGCCAGTCCCTCGCCGGCGGTGAGCGCGGTGACGCCGCCGCGCTGGATGCGCTTGCGT
This sequence comes from Actinacidiphila sp. bgisy144, assembly GCF_057708105.1. NCBI lineage: Bacteria > Bacillati > Actinomycetota > Actinomycetes > Kitasatosporales > Streptomycetaceae > Actinacidiphila > Actinacidiphila sp. bgisy144. Next base: position 292,797 of record NZ_JBYIRM010000003.1, read on the forward strand.
TCGGACGCGCTGAGCCGCCCGGTCAGTGCGCTGGCGTCGGCCCACATGCCCCAGGCCAGTGAGGTGCCGGGCAGTCCGGCCGCCCTGCGCTCGGCGGCGAGGGCGTCGAGGAAGGCGTTGGCGGCCACGTAGTTGCCCTGGCCGGGGCTGGAGAAGGCGGCCGCGGCGGAGGAGAAGAGCACGAAGTGGTCCAGGTCGAGTCCCCGGGTCAGCGTGTGCAGGTTCCAGGCGCCGTCCGCCTTCGGCCGCAGCACCGTGGTGAGGCGCTCCGGGGTCAGCGACGCCACCGTGGCGTCGTCGAGGAGTCCGGCGGTGTGGACCACGGTCCGCAGCGGGGCGTGGGCCGGGATGCCGGCGACCACGGCGGCCAGCTCTCCGCGGTCGGCGGCGTCGCAGGCCACGACGTCCACCGCGGCGCCGGATTCAGCGAGTTGCGCGGCCAGCGCCGCCGCTCCCTTGGCGGCGGGGCCCGAACGGCTGGTCAGCAGCAGCGCGTCCGCCCGGCCGGTGGTGGCCAGGTGGTGTGCGACCAGGCCGCCCAACGTGCCGGTGCCGCCGGTGACCAGCGCCGTACGGGCAGGGGCCGGGGTGACCCGCGGGGCCACGGCGGCTCCCGCGGGCAGGGTCAGGACGATCTTCCCGGTGTGCCGGGCGTGCTGCATGTGGCGGAAGGCGTCCGGTGCCCTGCGTACGTCCCAGGCCCGCAGCGGCAGCGGCCGCAACTCGCCCGCGGCCAGCAGCTCCATGACTCCTTCGAGCATGGCGGCCAGCGCGTCGGGGCCGGCCTCGGCGAGTTGGAAGGCCCGGTAGCGGACGCCGGGCTGCTCCGCGGCCACCTTGTCGGCGTCGCGGACGTCGGTGCGTCCCATCTCCACGAAGCTGCCACCGCGCGGCAGCAACCGCAGCGAGGCGTCGGTGAGTTCACCGGCCAGCGAGTTCACCACGATGTCCACACCGGCCCCGTCGGTGGCCGCCAGGAACGCCGCCTCGAACCCGGCGTCACGCGACGACGCCCGGTGCGCCTCGTCGATGCCCATCCCCGCCAGCACCGGCCACTTCGCCGGGCTCGCCGTGGCGAACACCTCAAGGCCCAGGTACCGCGCCAGTTGCACCGCCGCCATGCCCACACCACCGGTGGCCGCGTGCACCAACACCCGCTGCCCCGACTTCGCGTCGGCCAACTCCACCAGCGCGTACCAGGCCGTCAGGAAGGCGCTGGGGACGGTGGCCGCTTCGGCGAAGGACCAGCCGTCGGGGATGCGCACCAGGTGGCGGGCGTCGGTGACGGCCGTGGGCCCGAAGGCGCCCTCGGCGAGGCCCATGACCCGGTCGCCCGGGACCAGCCGGCCGACACCGTCGCCGGTGTCGAGGACCGTGCCGGCGATCTCGCTGCCCATCATGCCGCCGCCGGGGTACATCCCCAGGGCGATCAGCACGTCGCGGAAGTTCAGCCCCGCGGCGCCCACCGCGACCCGCACCTGCCCCGCCGCCGGTGCCTCCGAGACCTCCGGGGCGGAAACGGCCGACAGGCCCGCGAGCGAACCGCCCGCGTCCGGCTCCAGCCGCCACGGCCCCTCCGGCACCACCAGCGCACCCGAAGGACGCGTCAGCCGGCGCCCGTACACCTTGCCGTCCCGGACGGCCAGCTCGGACTCCTCGCCACCCAGTGCCGTCGGCAGCAAGGCGGCGTACGCGGCGGAGCCGCCGGTCGGCAGGTCGACCAGGACCAGCCGGTCCGGGTTCTCCGACTGCGCCGAGCGCACCAGCCCGGAGAGGGTGGCCGCCGGCAGGTCGGCGACGCCCTCACCGGCCGCGACGGCCACGCCGCCGCGGGTGAGAAGCACCAGCCGGGCGTCGTCCAGGCGCCGTTCGGCCAGCCACTCCTGGACCAGCCCCAGCGTCTCCCCGGTCGCGCGGGCCGCGGCCCGGGCCGGGTCCGTGTCCTGCGCGTCGCCCCCGGCGCAGGACAGGACGACGGCGGGCGCGATGTCCCCCGCCTCCGCGGCGGCGGCCAGTTCGCCGATGCCGGGGAAGCGGCGGACCGGTGTGCCGGCTGCGGCCAGTGCCTCGGCCACGCCGAAGCGGTCGGTGCCCACCAGCGCCCACGCGCCGGTGACGGCCGCGCCCGGGGCGGCCTCGGCCCACTCGACCCCGAACAGCGCGTCGGCCGTTCCCGCGTCCGCGGAGCGCAGTTGCGCGGCCGGCACCGGGCGGGTGATGAGCGACGCGACGGACACCACGGGCTGGCCCGCCGGGTCCGCGGCGGTCACGACCAGTGCGCCCTGCGCGTCGCGGCGCAGCCGGGCCCGCAGCACCGAGGCGCCGGCGGCGTGCAGTTCGACGCCCGTCCAGGCGAACGGCAGCCGCACCTCGCCCGGTTCGTTCCGGTCCGTGCCCTCGACCAGGGCGGCGGCGTGCAACGCCCCGTCCAGGAGCGCCGGGTGGAGGGCGAAGGCGGCAGCGTCGGCCGCGGCGTCCTCCGGCAGCGCCACCTCGGCGAAGACGTCCGCACCGCGGCGCCACGCGGCCCGAAGGCCCTGGAAGACCGGGCCGTAGCCGTAGGCGTTCTCGCCCGCGGCCTGGTAGAGGCCGGAGACGTCGATCTCGGCGGCGTCCCGCGGCGGCCACACCGCGAAGTCCGCCTCGGCCGCCGCTCCGCCCGTGGCCGGGGCGAGCACACCGGCGGCGTGCTGCGTCCACACCTGCGGCCCGTCGGAGGCGTCGGGGCGGGAGAACACCTCGACCGTCCGGCGGCCCTCGGCGTCCGCCTCGGCGAGCACCACCTGCACCTGCACCCCGCCGTCGGCCGGCAGCACCAGCGGCGCCTGGAGCGTCAGCTCCTCCAGCACCCCGCAGCCCACCTGGTCGCCGGCGCGTACGGCCAACTCCACGAAGCCCGTACCCGGCAGCAGCACGGCCCCGCCGACGGCGTGGTCGGCCAGCCACGGGTGTGTCCGTACCGAGAACCGGCCCGTGCACACCACCCCTGCGCCACCGGCCAGTTCGACGGCCGCGCCGAGCAGCGGGTGGCCCACCGCGCCCAGGCCGAGCGACACCGCGTCCCCGCCGAAGGCGGCCGCGGTCTGCTTCGGCCAGAAGCGCTCGTGCTGGAAGGCGTACGTCGGCAGCTCGACCTGCTGCCCGGCGGGCAGGACGGCACGCCAGTCGACGTCCGCGCCGCGGACGAAGGCCTCGGCCAGCGAGGTCAGCAGGCGTTCGGTGCCGCCGTGGTCGCGGCGCAACGTCGGGCAGACGGCGGCAGGTTCAGCGCCGTGACCGGCCTCCTGGGCCACGTCCTCCAGGGTGTCGTTCATGGCACCCATCAGGACCGGGTGCGGGGTCACCTCGACGAAGAGCTGATGGCCTCGACCCGCCAACGTCCGCACCGCACGGTCGAAATGGACCGTCGCACGGAGACTGCGGAACCAGTAACCGGAGTCCAACTCCTCGCCGGTCAGGGTCTCCCCGGTCATCGCGGACACCATCGGAACCCGGCCGCGACGGGGGTTGATCCCGGCCAGAACGGACGTGATCTCGTCCTCCAGGCGGTCCACCTGCGCCGAGTGGGACGCGTAATCCACCGCCACCATCCGCGCCCGGGTGCCCTCGGCCTCGAACTCCGCCTTCAACTCCTCCAGAGCTGCGGGTTCGCCCGACACCACCACCGCCGAAGGGCCATTGACCGCCGCCAGAGCCACGCTCTCCCCGAACCGGGCCAACCGCTCCTCGACCTGTTCGGCAGACCGGCTCACCGACAGCATCCCGCCCGCACCCGCCAACACCTTCAACGACTGCGACCGCAACGCCACCACCCGAGCACCGTCCTCCAACGACAGCATCCCCGCCACCGTCGCCGCCGCGATCTCACCCTGCGAGTGACCCACCACCGCCTCGGGGGCGACACCGGCGGCTTCCCAGACCGCGGCCAGCGACACCATCACCGCCCACAGCGCGGGCTGCACCACATCAGCCGCCTCAAGCGCCGGAGCGCCTTCCGCACCCGCCAACACGTCATGCAGCGACCACTCCACATACGGCGCCAACGCCACCGCACACTCCGCAAGACGAGCCGCGAACACCGGCGACACCGACGCCAGCTCACGCCCCATCCCCACCCACTGCGACCCCTGACCCGCGAACGCGAACACCGGACGGGTGTCCGCACGCGCCACCGCCGAGACCACCGCACCCGACGGCGTACCCGACGCGAGACTCACCAGACCGTTCACCAGGTCGGTCCGGTCACCCCCCACGACCACGGCCCGGTGCTCGAAGGCGGAACGGGTCGCCGCCAACGACCAGGCCAGGTCCACCGGTTGCAGCTCGGGACGCTCGTCGACCCACTCCCGCAGCCGCTCCGCCTGGCCCGACAGGCCCGCCGCCGAGCGGCCGGACACCAGCCACGCGTGGGCGGTGCCGGGGAGGACCACCGCGCTGCCGGACCAGCCGGCGTCCTCCGGGGCCTCGGGGACCTCGGCTGCCTCGGCGGCTACCGGGGCCTCTTCCAGGATGACGTGCGCGTTGGTGCCGCTCAGGCCGAACGAGGAGACGCCGGCCCGGCGCACCCGGTCGCCGCTGGGCCACGGCACCGGCTCCGCCACCAGCTCCACCGCACCCGCGGACCAGTCCACGTGCGGGGTCGGCTCGTCCACGTGCAACGTGCGCGGCAACTGCTCGTGCTGGAGCGCCAGCACCATCTTGATGATCCCCGCGACGCCCGCCGCGGCCTGCGTGTGGCCGATGTTGGACTTCACCGAACCCAGCCACAGCGGCCGGTCCCCGGGACGCTCCTGGCCGTACGTCGCCAGCAGCGCCTGCGCCTCGATCGGGTCGCCGAGCTTGGTGCCGGTGCCGTGGGCCTCCACCGCGTCGACGTCCGCCGCCGACAGGCCGGAGGTGGCCAGCGCGGCGCGGATGACGCGCTGCTGCGAGGGGCCGTTGGGGGCGGTCAGGCCGTTGGACGCGCCGTCCTGGTTGACCGCCGAACCGCGCACCACCGCGAGGACCTTGTGGCCGTTGCGCCGGGCGTCCGACAGCCGCTCGACCACGAGCATGCCCGCGCCCTCGGAGAAGCCCATGCCGTCGGCGTCGGCGGAGAACGCCTTGCTGCGGCCGTCCATCGCGAGGCCGCTCTGCTCGCTGAAGCCGATGAAGCCGTCCGGGGTGACCATGATCGTGACACCGCCGACGAGTGCCATCGAGCACTCCCCGGTGCGCAGCGCCTGGGTGGCCATGTGCAGGGCGACGAGCGAGGACGAGCAGGCCGTGTCCACCGTGACCGCGGGGCCCTCCAGGCCGAGGGCGTAGGACACCCGGCCGGACAGCACGCTCGTGGCGTTGCCGGTGATGAGGTGGGCCGCGCCCTCGAAGTCGCCGTCGCGGCCGTAACCGGAGGCGTAGCCGCCGACGAACATGCCGGTGGCGGTGCCCCGCAGCGACATCGGGTCGATGCCCGACCGTTCCAGCGCCTCCCAGGACGTCTCCAGCAGCAGGCGCTGCTGCGGGTCCATCGCCAGCGCCTCACGCGGGCTGATCCCGAAGAACCCGGCGTCGAAGCCGCTGACGTCCTGCACGAAGCCGCCGACGGTGTCGAACTCGGTGCCGTCGGGCGACTCCAGGTGCCAGCCGCGGTCGTCCGGGAAGCCGGAGATGGCGTCACCGCCGGTGGCGAGCAGGTTCCACAGGTCGTCGGGGCCGGCCACGCCGCCGGGGTAGTGGCAGGCCATGCCGACGATCGCGATCAGCTCGTCGGCGGCGATGGTGGCGGGCACCGCGGACTGCGCCGGGGTGTCCTCGGGCCGGGCGCCCAGGAGTTGCTCCGCCAGGTAGCCGGTCAGGGCGGTGGGCGTCGGGTAGTCGAAGAGCAGGGTCGCCGGCAGCCGCAGGCCGGTGGCGGCACTGAGGTCGTTGCGCAGTTCCACCGACGTCAGGGAGTCGAAGCCGAGTTCGCTGAAGGCGCTGCCGGCCTGTACGGCGTCGGGTGTGGTGTGGCCGAGCACCCGGGCGGCCTTGTCCTGCACCAGTGCGGTCAGGGCCCGCCGCTGCTCGGCCCGGGTCAGGCCGGCCAGCCGGTCCGCCAGGTCCCGTTCGGCCGGGGCGGACGGGGCGACGGCCAGCAGCGCGGCGAGCCGCCGCACCTCCGGCAGGTCACGCATGAAGGGCGCGTGCACCAGGTCCGCGGACTCCTGCGGCTCGGCGAGGACGGCCGTCCAGTCGATGTTCATCACCGTCAGTGCGGTGTCGCGGCCGTCCAGTGCCTCGCCCAGGGCCCGGACCGCCAGGTCGGGGTCCATGACCTCTTCCCAGTCGTTGCGGGCGAGCCGCTGCCGCGCGGCCTCGGAGCTCTGCGCCACGCCCGCGGCCCACGGGCCCCAGGCCACGGCGAGCGCGGGCAGGCCGCGGCCGCGCCGGTGCTGGGCGAGGGCGTCCAGGTAGGCGTTGGCGGCACCGTAGTTGGCCTGGCCCGGCGCGCCGGTGGTGGCCACCACGGAGGAGAACAGCACGAAGGCGTCGAGGTCCAGGTCGGCGGTGAGCTCGTCGAGGTGTGCGGCGCCGGCGGCCTTGGCGGCGAGCACCGTCTCCAGCCGCTCGGGCGAGAGGGCGTCGATCACGCCGTCGTCCAGGACCGCGGCGGTGTGCACCACGGTGGACAGCGCGGGGCCGTCCGCCGGGACGCGGCCGAGGAGGGCGGCCAGCTCGGCGCGGTCGGCGGTGTCGCAGGCGAGGACGTCCACGCGGGCGCCGCAGGAGGCCAGTTCGGCCGCCTGCGCCGCGACGCCGGTGGCGCCGGGGCCGGAACGGCTGGTGAGCACGAGCCGTTCGGCGCCGCGGTCGGCGAGCCAGCGTGCCACGTGCCCGCCGAGCGCGCCGGTGCCGCCGGTGATGAGCGCGGTGCCGTCCGCGGGACGCCACCCCTCGCCGGCCGGGGGCTGGGGGGCGTGGGCCAGCCTGCGGCCCATCGTTCCGACCGCCCGGATCGCGACCTGGTTCTCGTCGGTGCCGGCCAGTACGGCCGCCAGCTGCGCGCCGGTACGGTCGTCGGCCGTCTCCGGCAGGTCGACCAGCCCGCCCCAGCGGTCCGGGTGTTCCAGGGCGGCGATCCGGCCGAAGCCCCAGATCTGCGCCTGGAGCGGGCTGGCCAGGTGCTCGCCGGGGCCGGTGGCGACGGCGCCGCGGGTCAGCAGCCACAGCGGCGCCTCCACCCCGGCGTCGCCCAGCGCCTGGAGCAGGCCCAGCGTGCCGGCGAGGCCGGCGGTCACGGCGGGCTGCCCGGGCAGCGGCGCCTCGTCGAGGCCGAGGAGCGACAGCACCCCGGACAGCGGCTCGGTGCCCGCCGTCGCCCGGCCGACCAGTTCGGCGACGGTGCCGCGCGGTACGGTCCCGGCCGGCACCCGGACCGTCACGGTCTCGGCGCCGCGGGCGGCCAGCGCGGAAGCGGTCCACTCCACGAGTTCGGCGGCGGCGCCGGCGGGGGCGACGAGCAGCCACCGGCCGGTGAGCCACGCGGACCCGGCGGCGGTGACGGGCGACCAGGTCGTCCGGTAGCGCCAGCCCGCCGTCTCCGAGCGGCGGCGTTCGCGGCGCCGCCAGGACGCGAGTGCGGGCAGCACGTCGTGCAGGTGGCGCTCGTCCTCGATGGACAGCGTCTCCGCGATCCCCGCCAGGTCACCGCCCTCCACGGCCGCCCAGAACCGGGCCTCCGCCTCCGACGACGCGCCATCCCCGCCGACGACGGGCGCCGCACCCGCCGACTCCAGCCAGTACCGGCGCCGCTGGAACGCATACGTCGGCAGATCCACCGTCACACCGACCGGCACAACCCGCCGCCAGTCCACCGGCAGCCCGCCGACATGCGCCTGCCCGAACGACACCAGCAGCCGCGCCGACCCGGCATCCTCCCGCTCCAACGTCCCCACCGTCAGAACATCCTCGACCTCCGCGTCCTCTGCCGTTTCGGCTATGGCCGCGGTCAGCACGGGGTGCGGCGACACCTCGACGAACGCCCCGTACCCGGCAGCCAGCAGACTCCGCACAGCACCCTCGAACTGCACCGTCCGCCGCAGATTCGCGAACCAGTACCCCGCGTCAACCTCCGCGCCGGTGAGCCACTCACCGGTCACCGTCGAGACCATCGGCAGCCGACCGGCGCGGGGAGTGATCCCGCTCAACTCGCCGTGCAGTTGCTCCGCCAACGGCTCCACCGCCGGAGAGTGCGCCACGAAATCGGTGGACGGAATACGCCACCGCATCGCCCTGCGCGCGGCCAGTTGGCGTTCGAAGTCCGCCAGCGCCTCCGGTTCGCCGGAGACCACGACGGCGGCAGGACCGTTCACGGCAGCCACCGACAGTCGGCCGTCGAAGCCATCGACCAGTTCCTGCACGGCGGCGGCCGGCATGACCACGGACACCATCGATCCGGCCACCGACAGCCCGGACAGCGCGCGGGAGCGCGCGGCGACCACGAGTGCGGCGTCCTCCAGCGACAGCATGCCCGCCACCGTCGCCGCCGCGATCTCACCCTGCGAGTGGCCGACGACAGCGTCGGGAGTGACCCCCGCCGCTTCCCAGACCGCGGCAAGGGAGACCATCACCGCCCACAGCGCGGGCTGCACGACCTCCGCGGCCTCCAACTCGGGCGCACCCTCCGCACCCATCAGCACGTCACGCAGCGACCACTCCACATGCGGGGCGAGAGCCGTCTCGCACTCCGCCAGACGCGCGGCGAACAACGGGGAGGCGCCCAGCAGTTCACGCCCCATCCCGATCCACTGCGTACCCTGACCCGCGAAGACGAACGCCGTACGACCCGCCGGGCGGGCGGTGCCGGTGACGACCGACGGCGCCCTGGTCCCCGCGGCCAGGCACCGCACCCCGTCCACGAACCCGTCCCGGTCACCGGCGACCACCACCGCACGGTGCTCGAACACCGAACGCGTGGCAGCCAACGACCAGGCCACGTCGGCGGGTTCGGCCTCGGGGCGGGCGGCGGCCCAGGCGTGGAGCCGTTCGGCCTGGGCGGCGAGCCCGTCGGCGGTACGGCCGGACACCAGCCACGCGCCGGCCTCGCCGTCGCCCAGCAGCGCGGGCGCGGCGGGGGCGTCGGCCGCCCCGGGGTCGGAGTCGGGGGCCGGGGCCGGGGCCGGGGCCTCCTCCAGGATGACGTGGACGTTGGTGCCGCTCATGCCGAACGCGGACACGCCTGCCCGGCGCACCCGGTCGCCGCTGATCCACGGCACGGGCTCCGCCACCAGCTCCACCGCACCCGCGGACCAGTCCACGTGCGGGGTCGGCTCGTCCACGTGCAACGTGCGCGGCAACTGCTCGTGCTGGAGCGCCAGCACCATCTTGATGATCCCCGCGACGCCCGCCGCGGCCTGCGTGTGGCCGATGTTGGACTTCACCGAACCCAGCCACAGCGGCCGGTCCCCGGGACGCTCCTGCCCGTAAGTGGCCAGCAGCGCCTGCGCCTCGATCGGGTCGCCCAGGGTGGTCGCGGAGCCGTGGGCCTCGACCACGTCGACGTCGGCGGTGGTCAGGCGGGCGTTGGCGAGCGCGGCGCGGATGACGCGCTGCTGGGACGGCCCGTTGGGCGCCGTCAGGCCGTTGGACGCGCCGTCCTGGTTGATCGCCGAACCCCGCACCACCGCAAGAACCTTGTGCCCGTTGCGCTCGGCGTCGGACAGCCGCTCGACCACGAGCATGCCCGCGCCCTCGGAGAAGCCGGAGCCGTCGGCCGAGGCGGCGAAGGAGCGGCAGCGGCCGTCCAGCGACACGCCGCCGGCCGTGGCGAAGGCGATGAACACGTCCGGGGTGGCGCTGACCGTGACGCCGCCGGCGAGGGCGAGCGAGCACTCGCCGCTGCGCAGCGCCTGGCAGGCCATGTGCAGGGCGACGAGGGACGAGGAGCACGCGGTGTCGATCGTCACCGCGGGCCCTTCGAGCCCGAAGGTGTAGGACAGGCGGCCGGACAGCACGCTGGTGGCGTTGCCGGTGGCCAGGTGCCCTTCGGCGATGCCGGTGCCCTCCAGCGGCACGTCGTTGGCGTAGCGGGAGGAGTAGCCGCCGACGAACGCGCCGGTCTGGCTGCCGCGTACGGACAAGGGGTCGATGCCGGCCCGTTCGAACGCCTCCCAGGAGGTCTCCAGCAGCAGCCGCTGCTGCGGGTCCATCGCCAGCGCCTCACGCGGGCTGATCCCGAAGAACCCGGCGTCGAAGGAGGCGGCGTCCTGCACGAACCCGCCGACCTGCTCGTACGTCTTGCCGGTGCGCTCGGCCGCCGGGTCCTGGAGCATCTCCAGGTCCCAGCCGCGGTCGCGGGGGAACGGCCCGATGGCGTCCGCGCCGGACGCCAGGAGCTGCCACAGCTCCTCCGGTCCGGCCGCCCCGCCGGGGAAGCGGCAGGCCATGCCGACGATGGCGATGGCCTCGTCCGCGACCGGCAGCAGCGCCGCGGGGACGGCGGGGGACGCGGCGGCGGGCAGTTCGCCGGCGAGTTCCGCGCGCAGCATGGCGGCGAGAGCGGCCGGGGTGGGGTGGTCGAAGACCAGCGTGGCCGGCAGCCGCAGCCCGGTCTCCGCCTTCAGCCGGTTGCGCAGCTCGACCGCGATCAGCGAGTCGAAGCCGACGTCGGTGAAGGAGCGGCCGGGGTCGATGGCGGCGGGCGAGGCGTGGCCCAGGACGGCGGCGGTGTGGGCGAGCACCAGCTCCAGCAGCAGCCGGTCGCGTTCGGTGCCGGACACCGACGCCAGCTTCTGGCGCAGCGCGTCGCCGGCGTCGGCTCCGGCGCCCGCGACGGCGGCACCGGTCGACACGGCGGCGCGGCGGGCGGGCGCCCCGCCGGCCAGGGCGCGCCACACCGGCGGCACGTCCGCCCCGGCGCCCATCTGCCCGCGCAGCGCGGCCGCGTCGAGCCGGGCGGGGGTGAGCACCGCTTCGTCGCGGTCCAGCGCCACGTCGAAGACGACCAGTCCCTCGTCGGCGGACAGCGGCACGAAGGCGCGGTCGATGCGGGAGAGCGAGGTGGCGTCCAGGTTGCGGCCGATGCCCGCCTCGTGGGCCCACGGGCCGAGTTGCAAGGACATGCCGGCGAGTCCGGCGGCCCTGCGGTGGGCGGCGACGGCGTCGAGGAAGGAGTTCGCGGCCACGTAGTTGCCCTGGCCGGGCGCGCCGAAGGTGACCGCGGCGGAGGAGAACATCACGAACCGCTCGAGGTCCAGGTGGGCCGTCAGTTCGTGGAGGTGCCAGGCCGCGTCGGTCTTCGGCCGCAGCACCGCGGACAGCCGCTCCGGCGTCAGGGTGGTGACCAGGCCGTCGTCCACGACGCCGGCGGCGTGCACCACGGAGCCCAGCGGGTTGCCGTCGGGGATGCCGTCCAGGACGGCGGCCAGCGCGTCCCGGTCGGCGGCGTCGCAGGCGGTGACCTGCGCCCACACGCCGAGTTCGGCGAGTCCGGCGGCGAGCGCGGCCGCTCCGGGGGCGGCCGGGCCGGTACGGCTGGTGAGCACCACGCCGCCGGCCCGTCCGGTCGCGACGAGGTGCCGGGCGACCAGCCCGCCCAGGGTTCCGGTGCCACCGGTCACCAGCAGCGCGCGGGCGGCGGGGTCGGCCTGCGGCGCGGACGGCCACTCGACCGCCGTGACCGCGCCTTCGGGCCGGGTCAGGCGCCTGCCGAAGCAGGTCCCGTCGCGGAGCGCGATCTCGGGTTCGCCGGTGCCGAGCGCGGCGGGGAGCAGCGCCACCTCGCCGCCGGTGCCGGTGGGAGTGCCGCTGTCGGCAGGGGCGGCGGTGCCGGTGGGGGCGTCGGCGTCCGCGGGGGCGCCGCTGTCGGCCGGGGCGCCGGCGTCCGCGGGGAGGTCCGCCAGCAGTATCCGGCCGGGGTTCTCGGCCTGCGCCGAGCGCAGCAGGCCGCGTACGGCCGCTCCGGCCAGGTCCGCCAGCTGCTCGCCGGCGGCCGTGTCGACGGCGCCGCGGGTGACGAGCACCAACTGCGTGTCCTCCAGCCGGGGTTCGGCCAGCCAGTCCTGGAGGAAGCGGAGTGCGGCGCCGCCGGAGTCGCGTACCGCGGCGGGGAACTCCGCCCCCGCGTCGCCGGTGCCCGTGCCGAACAGGGCGTCGGCGCAGACCAGGACGGTACGGAGGTCGGCCGGGCCGGCCTCGGCGGCCGCGGCCAGCTCGGCGAGGCCGTCGAAGGCGGTCAGCGCCACTCCGGCGGCGGCCAGGCCGTCGGCCAGCCGGCAGGTGTCGGCGCCGAGCAGCGCCCACGCGCCGGCCGGGGCCTCGCCCGCGCTGACCGCGGTCCACTTCGGTACGAACAGCGAGTCGCCCAACTCGTTTCGTCCGGCGTGCAGTTGGGCCACCGGGATGGGGCGCCGCACCAGCGACTCGACCGACACCACGGGGGCGCCGGTGGTGTCCGCGGCCGTCATCGCGATGGTGCCCTGGGCGTCCTGCCGCAGCTTCACCCGCAGCGCCGAGGCACCGCCCGCGTGCAGTTCCACGCCGGACCACGCGAACGGCATGGTGGCCTCGCCCGGCCCGTCCGCGGCAGAGCCGTCCGCGAGGACGGACACGTGCAGCGCCGCGTCGAGCAGCGCGGGGTGCAGGCCGAACGCGGCCGCATCCTGGGCTATTTCCTCGGGGAGTGCCACCTCGGCGAAGAGGTCCTGCCCGCGCCGCCAGGCCGCCCGCAGGCCCTGGAAGGCGGGGCCGTAGACCTCAGCGAGGCGTACGGGGTAGACGTCCGAGACGTCCACCGGTGCGGCGTTGCGCGGCGGCCAGGCCGCGAGGTCGGGATCGGGCGTCCCAAGCGCCTCGCCGGGGACGAGGGCACCGCTCGCGTGCAGGGTCCACGGCTGCTGTGCGGCCGCGCCCTCCGGACGGGAGAATACCTCGACCGCGCGGTGGCCCTCACCACCGGGCGCTGCCACCACGACCTGGACCTGGATGCCGCTGCCGTCGGCGGGCAGCACCAGCGGCGCCTGGAGCGTCAGTTCGTCCAGGACACCGCAGCCGACCTGGTCGCCGGCGCGTACGGCCAGCTCCACGAAGCCGGTGCCGGGCAGCAGCACCATGCCGCCCACGGCGTGGTCGGCCAGCCAGGCGTGCGTGTGCAGGGACAGCCGGCCCATGCACACCACCCCTGCGCCACCGGCGAGTTCGACGGCCGCGCCGAGCAGCGGGTGGCCCACGGCCCCCAGACCCAGCGACAGCGCGTCGCCGCCTGCCTTGGCGCCGAGCCCGCCGAGGACGCCCTTCGGCCAGAACCGCTCGTGCCGGAAGGCGTAGGTGGGCAGTTCCACCTGCTGCCCGTCGGGCAGGACGGCCGTCCAGTCCACCGGGGCGCCGTGGACGTACGCCTCGGCCAGCGACGTCAGCACCCGCCCCGCACCACCGTCGTCCCGGCGCAACGTCCCACACAGCGCACCTGGCACCGCACCCGGACCTGCCTCCTGAGCAACCTCCTCCAACGACTCCGTCATCGCACCCAGCAACACCGGATGCGGCGACACCTCCACGAAGACCCGCTGACCCTCACCCGCCAGAATCCGCACCGCACGGTCGAAGTGCACCGTCGCCCGCAGGCTCCGGAACCAGTAGCCGGCGTCCAACTCCTCACCCGTGAGGGTCTCGCCGGTCATCGCCGAGACCATCGGGACCCGGCCCCGACGGGGGTTGATCCCCGCCAGGACCGACGTGATCTCCTCCTCCAGCCGGTCCACCTGCGCCGAGTGGGAGGCGTAGTCCACCGCCACCATCCGCGCCCGGACACCCTCGGCCTCGAACTCCGCCTTCAGTTCTTCCAGCGCTGCGGGTTCACCGGACACCACCACCGCGGACGGACCGTTGACGGCCGCCAACGCCACGGTGTCCCCGAACCGGGCCAACCGCTCCTCAACCTCAGGCGCGGACTTGCTCACCGACAGCATCCCGCCCGCACCCGCCAACACCTTCAACGACTGCGACCGCAACGCCACCACCCGCGCGCCATCCTCCAACGACAGCATCCCCGCCACCGTCGCCGCCGCGATCTCACCCTGCGAGTGACCCACCACCGCCTCAGGAGCGACACCAGCCGCCTCCCACACCGCGGCCAGCGACACCATCACCGCCCACAACGCCGGCTGCACCACATCAGCCGCCTCCAACGCCGGGGCACCTTCCGCACCCGCCAACACGTCATGCAGCGACCACTCCACATACGGCGCCAAAGCCGCCGCACACTCCGCCAACCGAGCCGCGAACACCGGCGACACCGACGCCAGCTCACGCCCCATCCCCACCCACTGCGACCCCTGACCCGGGAAGACGAACACCGGACGCCCCACGGCACGCGCCGTACCCGACACCACCGCACCCGACGGCACACCCGCCGCCAAACTCTCCAACCCGCCCACCAACGCGGCCCGATCACCACCGACCACCACCGCCCGGTGCTCGAAAGCAGAACGCGTCACCGCCAACGACCACGCCACATCCGCGGGTTGCAGCTCGGGGCGGGCCGAGACCCACTCCCCCAGCCGCTCCGCCTGCGCGGCCAGCGCCTCCGCGGACCGGCCCGACACCAGCCACGCACCGGCGCCGGCGCCGGTCACCACCGCTGCCGTCGGCGCGGCCGGGTCAGCCGCCATGCCGTCGGACTGCTCGGCGGCGTCCGGCGCGGCGGGGGCCTCCTCCAGGATGATGTGCGCGTTGGTGCCGCTCATCCCGAACGCCGAGACACCGGCCCGGCGCACCCGGCCGTCGGACTGCCAGGGCCTGGCCTCGGTCAGCAGCCGGATGTCGCCCGCCGTCCAGTCGACGTGCGAGGACGGCTCGTCGGCGTGCAGCGTCTGCGGCAACTGCTCGTGCTGGAGCGCCAGCACCATCTTGATCACGCCGGCGACACCGGCCGCGGCCTGCGTGTGGCCGATGTGGGACTTGACGGAGCCCAGCCACAGCGGCCGCCCCTCGGGACGCTCCTGCCCGTAAGTGGCCAGCAGCGCCTGCGCCTCGATCGGGTCACCCAGCGTCGTACCGGTGCCGTGCGCCTCGACCACGTCCACGTCGGCGGCGGTCAGGCGGGCGTTGGCGAGGGCGGCGCGGATCACCCGCTGCTGCGACGGACCGTTGGGGGCGGTCAGGCCGTTGGACGCGCCGTCCTGGTTGATCGCGGAGCCGCGCAGCACGGCGAGGACCTCGTGGCCGTTGCGTTGCGCGTCCGACAGCCGCTCCACGACCAGCATGCCGGCGCCCTCGGCCCAGCCGGTGCCGTCCGCGTCCTCCGAGAACGCGCGGCACCGCCCGTCCATGGACAGCCCCTGCTGCCGGGAGAAGTCGATGAAGGTACCCGGGTGCGTCATCACCGTGGCGCCACCGGCGAGCGCCAGCGTGCACTCGCCGGAGCGCAGCGCCTGCGCGGCCATGTGCAGCGCCACGAGCGACGAGGAGCACGCCGTGTCCACGGTGACGGCCGGGCCCTCCAGACCCAGTACGTAGGACACCCGGCCGGACAGCACGCTGGTCGCGTTGCCGGTCAGGACGTGCCCTTCGGAGCCGGACTCGTCGCCCGCCATGGACAGACCGATCCCGTACCCGGAGGCGAACCCGCCGGTGAACACACCGGTGGCGCTCTCCCGCAGGGTCGCCGGGTCGATCCCGGCCCGCTCCAGCGCCTCCCAGGACGTCTCCAGCAGCAGCCGCTGCTGCGGGTCCATCGCCAACGCCTCACGCGGACTGATCCCGAAGAAGTCGGCATCGAAGTCGGCCGCGTCGCGCAGGAACGCGCCCTGGGCGACGTACGAGGTGCCCTCGCGTTCGCCGTCGGGGTCGTAGAGGCTCTCCAGGTCCCAGCCGCGGTCGGTCGGGAAGGCCCCCACGGCGTCCTGGCCGGAGCCGAGCAGCCGCCAGAACTCCTCCGGGCTCCCGGCGCCGCCGGGGAAGCGGCAGGCCATGCCGACGACGGCGATGGGCTCGTCGGCTGGCAGCACCACGCCGGTGGTCACCGGGGCCGCGGCGTCCGCCTGCCCGCCGGTCAGCTCACCGCGCAGGAAGGCGGCCAGTGCCATCGGGGTGGGGTAGTCGAAGACCAGGGTGGACGGCAGCCGCAGGCCGGTGGCGGCGTTGAGGCGGTTGCGCAGCTCGACGGCGGTCAGCGAGTCGAAGCCGAGGTCCTTGAAGGCGCGCCGCTCCTCCACCGCGGCGGCCGAGGCGTACTGGAGGACGGTCGCCACCTCGCCGCGCACCACCTCCGTGAGGAGGCGCTCCTGCTCGGGACGGCCCAGCCCGGCCAGCCGCTGCGCCAGCGCCCCTTGCGGGCGGGCCGCGGTGGCCGTGAGCTCCCCGGCGGCGGCCAGGCGCCGCACCTCGGGCAGGTCGCGCATCACCGGGCGGGTCAGGGTCTCCGCGGCGGCGGAACCGGACGCCAACTGCGCCCAGTCCACGTCCATCACGGTCACCGCGGCATCCCGGCCCTGGAGCGCCTCGCCGAGCGCGCGGGCGGCCAGCCGCGGGTCCATCGCGGGCATCGGGCCGCGCTTGACCCGTGCCTCCACAGTGCTGCTGGACTCGGCCATGCCGCCACCGGCCCACGCACCCCACGCCACGGTGAGAGCGGCGAGCCCGCGGGACCGGCGGTGCTCCGCCAGCGCGTCCAAGTACGCGTTGGCGGCCGCGTAGTTGCCCTGGCCCGGGGCACCCAGCGTGGAGGCGATCGAGGAGAACAGCACGAAGGCGTCGAGATCGCGGTCGGCGGTCAACTCGTCGAGCAGGGCGGCACCTTGGGCCTTCACCCGCAGCACCGTCTCCAGGCGGGACGCGTCGAGGCGGTCCAGCACGCCGTCGTCCAGGACGGCGGCGGTGTGCAGAACGGACGCCAGCGCCGGGCCGGTCGCGTCGATCCGGTCCAACAGCGCGGCCAGCGGGGCCCGTTCGGCCACGTCACACGCGACGACCTCCACCGCGGAACCGGCCTGCGCCAGTTCGGCGGCGAGAGCGGCGGCGCCCTGCGCCGAAGCGCCCGAACGGCTGGTCAGCACCAGCCGTTCGGCACCCCGGCCGGCCAGCCAGCGCGCGACGTGCCCGGCGATCGCACCCGTACCGCCGGTGATCAGCGTGGTGCCGAGGGGCGCCGGGTCCGGGGCACCCTGGACCTGCGCGGCGCGTCCCAGGCGACGGCCCAGGACGCCGGCCGTACGGATGGCCACCTCGTTCTCGTCACAACCGGCCAGCACCCCCGCCAGCCGCACACCCGCCCGATCACCCAACTCCACCGGCAGGTCCACCAACCCACCCCACCGCTCCGGATGCTCCATACCGACCACCCGACCCAGACCCCACACCTGCGCCTGCACCGGACGGGCCAGCACCTCACCCGGACCAGCCGCCACCGCACCGCACGTCGCCACCCACAACGGCGCCCCGACCCCGGCATCACCGAGCCCCTGCACCAACCCCAACGTCGCCGCCAGACCGGCGCTCACCGCCGGGAACTCCGCCAACGGCGCCTCGTCCAACGCCAACAGCGACAGCACCCCGGAGACCTCCGACGTCCCCGCCATCTCGCCCAGCAGCGCCGCCAGTTCGGCACGCTCCACGACCCCGGACGGCACCTCGACCACCACGGCCTCGGCACCGCGGGCCGCCAGCGCGTCCGCGCACCGCTGCCGCACCTCGCCCTCAACGCCGGCCGGCACTACCACCAGCCACGTACCCGACAACACCGCCGCATCGGGCTCCGAGACAGCCGTCCACGAGGTGCGATAACGCCAGTTCGCCGTCAGCGACCGGTCCAACTCGCGACGCCGCCACGACGCCAACGCCGGCAGGAGCGTACGAAGCTGCTCCTCGTCCTCCACCGCCAGGGTGTCGGCGACCTGCGCAAGGTCGCCCTCCTCCACGGCCGCCCAGAACTGCACCTCGGCCGGGGTGCTCGCGCCGTCCCCGCCGGCGGCCGCCGGGGGCCCGAGGCGCAGCACGCCCTCAGGCCAGAACCGCTGGTGGCGGAAGGCATACGTCGGCAGCTCCACCGGTGTGGCGGCGGGCAGCACCCGCTTCCAGTCCACCGGAGCACCCTCGACGAACGCCCGGGCCAGGCCCGTCGCGAGGTCGGTCACGCCGTCATCGGTACGACGCTGGAGCGGCACGAACGCCGGCTCCACACCCTCCACGACGGCCACAGCATCCGGACCGAGAGAAGACAACGAACCGTCCGGACCGACCTCCAGGAAGACCGACACCCCTTCCCTGGCAAGGGCCGCGACCGCGTCGGCGAAACGCACCGCCTGCCGCACCTGCCCAGGCCAGTAACCAGCCTCCGGCTCCGACACCAACTCACCCGTCAGAGCACCCGCCCACATCACCTCCGGACGACTGAACCTCATCCCATCCGCGACCGCTTCAAGCTCCGCCAACACCGGGTCCATCGCCGGCGAGTGGAACGCATGCGACACCCGCAACGGCCGCACCCGGCGACCCCGCTCCCGCCACAACTCCACCAGCGCGTCCACCGCTTCCACCACACCCGACACCACGACCGAATCCGGACCGTTCACCGCCGCGACCGCGACCTCACCGGTCACCTCGGCGAAGGAAGCGACAACCTCCGCCTCCGGCGCCTTGATCGACGCCATCGCCCCACCCGAAGGCAACTCCTGCATCAACCGCGCCCGCACCGCGACGAGCTTGCAGGCGTCCGGCAGCGACAACACCCCGGCCACATACGCCGCAGCCACCTCACCCACCGAGTGCCCCACCACCGCATCCGGCCGCACCCCCGCAGCCTCCAACACCGCAGCCAACGCCACCTCGAACGCGAACAACCCCGTCTGCGCGTACAACGTCTGATCCGCCAGACCCGCGTCCACACCCTCGGAGCCCAAGACCACATCCCGGACCGGCACATCAGCCCCGAGCTCCAACTCCAACAGCCCGCACACCCGGTCGAAGACCTCGGCGAAGAGCGGGCTGGACGCGTACAACTCCCGGCCCATCCCCGCCCACTGCGCACCCTGACCCGCAAAGACCAGCCCCACCCGGGCATCCGCCCGCGCCACCCCGGCAACCACCGAAGCCGACGACACACCCGCAGCCAGCCCCTGGACCCCCGCCAGCAACTCCCCACGATCCGCGCCCAACACGACCGCACGGTGCTCGAACGCCGTACGCGTCGCCGCCAACGACCACGCCACATCCGCCGGCTCCACCGCCGGACGAGCCGCCACCCACTCCCGAAGACGACCCGCCTGCGCCACCAACCCGTCCGCGGTACGGCCCGACAGCAGCCACACACCAGCCGCGGAGAGCACCGGGGTTGCCGGTGCGATGACCGGTGCCCCTGTGTTGCCGGCGGTGTCCTGCTCGGCGGGGGCTTCCTCCAGGATGACGTGCGCGTTCGTCCCGCTGATCCCGAACGCCGACACACCCGCCCGACGCAGACGCTCCCCCGCCGGCCACGCCACCGGCTCACCGAGCAGACGCACTTCACCCGCCGACCAGTCCACATGCGAGGACGGTTCATCCACGTGCAGCGTGCGCGGCAACTCCTCGTGCTGGAGCGCCAGCACCATCTTGATCACACCTGCCACACCCGCAGCCGCCTGCGTATGACCGATGTTCGACTTCACCGCGCCCAACCACAGGGGCCGACCCCCGGCACGCTCCTGCCCGTACGTCGCCAGCAGCGCCTGCGCCTCGATCGGGTCACCCAACGTCGTACCGGTGCCGTGCGCCTCCACCACATCCACATCAGCCGCCGACAACCGCGCACTGGCCAACGCCGCACGAATCACCCGCTGCTGCGACGGACCGTTCGGCGCCGACAGACCGTTCGACGCACCATCCTGGTTGACCGCCGAACCCCGCACCACCGCAAGGACCTTGTGCCCCTTGCGCCGCGCATCCGACAACCGCTCC
Source organism: Actinacidiphila sp. bgisy144 (assembly GCF_057708105.1). Taxonomy (NCBI): domain Bacteria; kingdom Bacillati; phylum Actinomycetota; class Actinomycetes; order Kitasatosporales; family Streptomycetaceae; genus Actinacidiphila; species Actinacidiphila sp. bgisy144. The sequence continues at coordinate 312,684 of NZ_JBYIRM010000003.1, forward strand.
ACCACCAGCATGCCCGCACCCTCGGCCCAGCCCGTGCCGTTCGCATCCTCCGAGAACGCCCGGCACCGCCCATCCACCGACAACCCCTGCTGCCGCGAGAACTCCACGAACGAGAACGGCATGGCCATCACCGTCACACCACCGGCCAACGCCATCGAACACTCACCCGACCGCACCGCCTGCACCGCCAGATGCAGCGCCACCAGCGACGACGAACACGCCGTGTCCACCGTCACCGCCGGCCCCTCCAAACCCAGCACATACGACACCCGGCCCGACAGCACACTGGTGGCGTTGCCCGTCATGAGGTGCCCCTCGACGCCCGAGCCCTCTTCACCGGCGACCGCGGAGACACCGAGCCCGTAGCTGGAGGTGAAGCCGCCGGCGAAGACGCCGGTCTGGCTGCCCCGCAGCGACGACGGGTCGATCCCCGCCCGCTCCAGCGCCTCCCACGACGTCTCCAGCAGCAACCGCTGCTGCGGGTCCATCGCCAACGCCTCACGCGGACTGATCCCGAAGAAGCCCGCGTCGAAGTCCGCCACGTCCCGCAAAAACGCACCCGACTCCGTGGCGGACGTGCCCGCGGTCGTGCCGTCCGGGTCGAAGAAGCCCTCCAAGTCCCAACCGCGATCCGTCGGGAACCCACCCACCGCGTCCCCACCAGAGGACAACAACTCCCAGAACTCCTCCGGGGATGCCGCACCCCCCGGGAAACGACACGCCATCCCCACGATCGCCAACGGCTCCTCGGTCGCCGCAACCACCGTGGCGGCCACCGGAGCGGCCGTGTCCAGTTGCCGGCCGACCAGTTCGTCGCGCAGGAAGGCGGCCAGCTCCACCGGGGTCGGGTAGTCGAAGACAAGGGTGGCGGGCAGGCGCAGTCCGCTGGCCTTGTTGAGGCGGTTGCGCAGCTCGACCGCGGTCAGCGAGTCGAAGCCCAGGTCGCGGAAGACCTGCCGGGCCTGCACGCCGTCCGCCGCGGAGTGCCCCAGTACGGCGGCGGCCTCGGCGCGGACCACGTCCGTCAGCACGCGCTCCTGCTCGGCCGGTGCCAGTCCGGTGACGCGGCGGGCGAGTTCGCCCTCGGCGCCGCCCGCCGGGGCGGTGCCGGCGGTCAGGCCGACGGCGGCCAGCGCGCGGACCTCCGGGAGGTCGCGCACGAGCGGCTGGTCGGCCAGGTCGACGGCGCCGGAGCCGGCGGCCAGTTGCTGCCAGTCGACGTCCATGACGGTCACGACGGGCTCGGGGCCCGCCAGCGACTCGGCCAGTGCGCGGACGGCGAGCTGCGGGTCCATCGGCGGCATGGGGAGCCGGCGCATACGGGAGCGGATCGCCTCGTTGGACTGCGCCAGCCCGGCACCGCCCCACAGGCCCCACGCGACCGAGAGACCGGCGCGCCCGCGGGAGCGGCGGTGCTCCGCCAGCGCGTCCAAGTACGCGTTCGCCGCAGCGTAGTTGCCCTGGCCCGCGGAGCCCAGGGTGGAGGCGGCGGAGGAGAACAGGACGAAGGCGTCCAGGTCCAGGTCGGCGGTGAGCTCGTCCAGCAGCGCCGCGCCGTGTGCCTTCACCTCCAGTGCGGTCTGGAGCCGCGCCGGCCGCATGCCGTCCAGCATCCCGTCGTCCAGGACGGCGGCGGTGTGCAGGACGGCGGAGAGCGCGGGGCCGCTGCGCCCGGTCCACTCCAGCAGCCCGGACAGCGGCAGCCGGTCGCTCACGTCGCAGGACACGACGTCGACCCGGGTGCCGGCGGCGGCCAGTTCGGCGGCGCGTGCCGCGATCCCCTCGGCGGCCGGGCCGGAACGGCCCGCCAGGACGAGGCGTTCGGCGCCCCGGTCGGCGAGCCAGCGCGCGACGTGTCCGGCGATCGCGCCGGTGCCGCCGGTGATCAGCGCGGTCCCGCGCGGTGTCCAGGGGGTACGGGTCTCGCGCCGCGGCACCCGCGACATCCGCCGGCCCAGGACGCCGGCCGTACGGATGGCCACCTCGTTCTCGTCACAACCGGCCAGCACCCCCGCCAGCCGCACACCCGCCCGATCACCCAACTCCACCGGCAGGTCCACCAACCCACCCCACCGCTCCGGATGCTCCATACCGACCACCCGACCCAGACCCCACACCTGCGCCTGCACCGGGTGGGCCAGCACCTCACCCGGACCGGCCGCCACCGCACCGCACGTCGCCACCCACAACGGCGCCCCGACCCCGGCATCACCGAGCCCCTGCACCAACCCCAACGTCGCCGCCAGCCCGGCGCTCACCGCCGGGAACTCCGCCAACGGCGCCTCGTCCAACGCCAACAGCGACAGCACCCCGGCGACCTCCGCCGAACCAGCCATCTCGCCCAGCAGCGCCGCCAGTTCGGCACGCTCCACGACCCCGGACGGCACCTCGACCACCTCGACCTGCGCGCCGCGGGCCGCCAGCGCGTCGGCGCACCGCTGCCGCACCTCGCCCTCGACGCCGGCCGGCACCACGAGCAGCCACGTGCCCGACAACACCGCCGCATCGGGCTCAGCGACGGGGGTCCATCCGGTGCGGTAGCGCCAGCCGGCGGCCACCGTACGGTCCAGTTCACGGCGCCGCCAGGACGCCAGGGCCGGCAGCACCTCGCTGATCGGACGGCCGCCGTCGAGTACCAGCGTCTCGTCGAGCAGGTTGAGGTCCCCGCCCTCGACGGCGGCCCAGAACTCGGCCTCCACCGCGGAACTCGCGTCGCTCCCCGTCGACTTCGGGCCCGCTTCCGCGACGGGAAGGCTGTCGGGCCAGAACCGCCGGTTCCGGAAGGCGTACGTCGGCAGCTCGACCGTCCCGGCCACGGGCAGGACGGCCGTCCAGTCCACTGGGGCGCCGTGGACGTACGCCTCGGCCAGCGACGTCAGCACCCGCCCCGCACCACCGTCGTCCCGGCGCAACGTCCCACACAGCGCACCTGGCACCGCACCCGGACCCGCCTCCTGGGCAACCTCCTCCAACGACTCCGTCATCGCACTCAACAACACCGGATGCGGCGACACCTCCACGAAGACCCGCTGACCCTCACCCGCCAGAATCCGCACCGCACGGTCGAAGTGCACCGTCGCCCGAAGACTCCGGAACCAGTAGCCGGCGTCCAACTCCTCACCCGTCAGGGTCTCGCCGGTCATCGCCGACACCATCGGGACCCGGCCCCGACGCGGACTGATCCCCGCCAGGACCGACGTGATCTCCGCCTCCAGGCGATCCACCTGAGCCGAATGGGAGGCGTAGTCCACCGCCACCATCCGCGCCCGGGTGCCCTCGGCCTCGAACTCCGCCTTCAACTCCTCCAACGCACCCGGCTCACCCGACACCACCACCGCCGACGGACCATTGACCGCCGCCAGAGCCACGGTGTCCCCGAACCGGGCCAACCGCTCCTCAACCTCAGGCGCGGACTTGCTGACCGACAGCATCCCGCCCGCACCCGCCAACACCTTCAGCGACTGCGACCGCAACGCCACCACACGCGCGCCGTCCTCCAACGACAGCATCCCCGCCACCGTCGCCGCCGCGATCTCACCCTGCGAGTGACCCACCACCGCCTCGGGCGCGACACCGGCCGCTTCCCAGACCGCGGCCAGCGACACCATCACCGCCCACAACGCCGGCTGCACCACATCGGCGGCCTCAAGTGCCGGGGCGCCTTCCGCACCCGCCAGCACATCGTGCAGCGACCACTCCACATACGGCGCCAACGCCGCCGCACACTCCGCCAGCCGAGCCGCGAACACCGGGGACACACCCGCCAGTTCACGGCCCATCCCCACCCACTGCGACCCCTGACCCGGGAAGACGAACACCGGACGCCCCACGGCACGCGCCGTACCTGACACCACCGCACCCGACGGCACACCCGCCGCCAAACTCTCCAACCCGCCCACCAACGCGGCCCGGTCACCACCGACCACCACCGCCCGGTGCTCGAAAGCCGAACGCGTCACCGCCAACGACCACGCCACATCCGCCGGCTCAAGACCCGGACGCCCGGCCACCCACTCCCGCAGCCGCCCGGCCTGCGCCACCAGCGCCTCCGCGGACCGGCCCGACACCAGCCACGCGTCGGCACCGGACACCAGCGGGGGCGCGGTCCGCGTCCGTGGGGGTTCGGGGGCGGCGTCGGCGGCGGGTGCCTCCTCGAGGATGACGTGGGCGTTGGTGCCGCTCATGCCGAAGGAGGACACACCGGCCCGGCGCGGCCGCTCGCCGGCGGGCCACGGCACGGACTCGGTCAGCAGGCGCACCTGTCCCGCGGACCAGTCGATGTGCGGGGAGGGCTCGTCGGCGTAGAGGGTCTGCGGGAGCTGCTCGTGCTGGAGCGCCAGCACCATCTTGATCACGCCGGCGACACCGGCCGCGGCCTGCGTGTGGCCGATGTTGGACTTCACCGAACCCAGCAGCACCGGGCGGTCCGCGGGACGGTCCTGGCCGTAGGTGGCCAGCAGCGCCTGCGCCTCGATGGGGTCGCCGAGCCGGGTGCCGGTGCCGTGGGCCTCCACCACGTCCACGTCGGCGGCCGACAGCCGCGCGCTGGCCAGCGCGGCGCGGATCACGCGCTGCTGCGAGGGGCCGTTGGGCGCCGTCAGGCCGTTGGACGCGCCGTCCTGGTTGATCGCCGAACCCCGCACCACGGCAAGGACCTTGTGGCCGTTGCGCCGGGCGTCCGACAGTCGCTCCAGGACGAGCATGCCGACGCCTTCGGCCATGCCCATGCCGTCGGCGCCGGCGCCGAACGCCTTGGAGCGCCCGTCGGCCGCCAGGCCGCGGGCCTGGGAGAAGCCCACGAAGGCGTCGGGGGTGGCCATCACGGTGGCGCCGCCGGCCAGGGAGAGCGTGCACTCGCCGGAGCGCAGGGCCTGCGCGGCCAGGTGCAGCGCCACCAGGGACGAGGAGCACGCCGTGTCCATGGTCACCGCGGGGCCTTCGAGGCCGAGGGTGTAGGAGAGGCGGCCGGACAGCACGCTGGTCGCGTTGCCCGTCGCCAGGTGCCCGTCGACGCCGTCGAAGTCCGTGGCGCTCTCGAGGCTGGCCTCTGCGTAGCCGGAGCCGTAGCCGCCGACGAAGGCGCCGGTCTGGCTGCCGCGCAGGGTCGCCGGGTCGATGCCGGCCCGTTCGAATGCCTCCCAGGACGTCGCGAGCAGCAGCCGCTGCTGCGGGTCCATGGCCAGTGCCTCACGCGGGCTGATTCCGAAGAAGGCCGGGTCGAAGGCGCCGGCGTCCAGGACGAAGCCGCCCTCGCAGGTGTAGGAGGTGCCGGGGTGGCCCATGTCCGGGTGGTAGACCGCGTCGAGGTCCCAGCCGCGGTCGGCCGGGAAGGTCCCGATCGCGTCGGTGCCGCCGGCCAGCAGCTCCCACAGCTCCTCGGGGCCGGTGGCGCCGCCCGGGAAGCGGCAGGCCATGCCGACGACGGCGATCGGCTCGTCGACCGCCGTGCCGGAGGGCAGCGCGGGTCCGGCCGCGGCGGGCACCTCGCCCGCGAGTTCGTCGCCGAGCAGCGCGGCCAGGGCCACGGGCGTCGGGTAGTCGAAGACGAGGGTGGCGGGCAGCCGCAGACCGGTCTCGGTCCGCAGCCGGTTGCGCAGTTCGACCCCGGTGAGCGAGTCGAAGCCGAGGTCGGTGAAGGCCCGCGCGGGCTCGACCGCGTCGACGGAGGCGTGGCCGAGCACCGCGGCGACCAGCGTGCGCACCAGTTCCAGCAGCATCCGGTCGCGTTCCTGGCCGGTGCGGCCGGCGAGCCGGCGGCGCAGCGCCTGCGCGGCGTCGGTGCCGCCGGCCGCCGCGGCGGCGGTGCGGCGCCCGGGGGTGCCGGCCAGCCGCCGCCACAGCGGCGGGACCTCACCGCTGCGCGCGGCCTGCGCGCGCAGGCCGGCGACGTCGAGCCGGGCCGGCACGAGGGCGCCCTCGCCGCGGGTCGCGCTGCGCTCCAGCGCGGTGTCCAGGACGGCCAGGCCCTCGTCGGCACCGAGGGCGGTGAGTCCGGAGCGGGTGATGCGGGAGAGGAGTTGCTCGCCCAGGTCGCGGCCGATACCCGCTTCGTGCACCCACGGGCCCCACGCCAGGGAGAGTCCGGCCAGGCCGGCGGCCCGGCGGTGCCGGGCCAGAGCGTCCAGGAAGGCGTTGGCGGCGACGTAGTTGCCCTGTCCGGGGGCGCCGAGCGGGGCGGCGGCCGAGGAGAACAGGACGAAGTGCTCCAGGTCGCTGTCCCGGGTGAGTTCGTGCAGGTGCCAGGCGGCGTCCGCCTTCGGCCGCAGCACCGCGGCCAGCCGCTGCGGGGTGAGGGTGCCGATCACGCCGTCGTCGATGATGCCGGCGGCGTGGACGACCGAGCCCAGCGGGCAGTCGGCGGGGATGCCCGCCAGCAGCGCGGCCAGCGCGTCGCGGTCCGCCACGTCGCACGCCACGACGCTGACCCGCGCGCCGAGGGCGGCCAGTTCCGCGGCCAGCACCGCGACGCCCGCGGCCGCCGGTCCCGACCGGCTGGTCAGCACCACCGCGCGGGCCCGCCCGGTGACCACCATGTGACGGGCCACCAGGCCGCCGAGGGTGCCGGTGCCGCCGGTCACCAGCAGGGTGCGCGGGCCGCTGTCGGCAAGGTCGGCGTGATCGGCGTGATCGGCGAGGTCAGCGGCTTGTTCAACCGCTGTCCCGGCACCAGACGGACGGTTCAGCCGGCGCCCGTACGCGGTCCGGCCGCGGAGGGTCAGCTCGGGCTCGCCGGTGGCGAGGAACCGCGGCAGGGCGGCGAGTTGACCGGTGGGGGCGTCCTCGTCGGCGGGCAGGTCCACCAGGAGCAGCCGGCCGGGGTTCTCCGACTGCGCCGAGGACAGCAGGCCGCGTGCCGCGGCCGCCGCGAGGTCCACCACGGGTGCGCCGTCCGCGGCGGCCACGGCGCCGCGGGTCACCACGGCCAGCGGCACGGACTCCAGGCGCGGCGCGGCCAGCCACTCCTGGGCCAGTTCCAGGACCTCGCCGGTCAGTCGCCGGGTCGTGTCCGGCACCGTGCCGGCGCCGGTCGGGGTGCCGTCGACGCACACCAGCACCAGCTGCGGCGCGACATCGCCCGCCTCCACCGCGGCGGCCACCTCGGCGACGGCGGCGAAGCCCCGTACGGGGACGCCCGCCGTGCGCAGTTCCCCGACCACGTCGAAGCGGTCGTCGCCGACGAGCACCCACTCGCCGTCCACGGCGGGGCCCTCGGTCAGCGGCACCCACTCCTCGACGAACAGGGTGTCGCCGGCGGGGTGGCCGGCGTCCTGGAGCTGGTCGGCGGCGACCGGGCGGCTGACGAGCGACTGCACGGTGACGACCGGGGCCCCCTGGGGGTCCGCGGCGGTCAGTTCCAGTCCGCCCGTGGGGCCCTGGCGCAGCCGGGCCCGCAGCACCGAGGCGCCGGTCGCGTGGAGTTCGACGCCCGTCCAGGCGAACGGCATCCGGACCCCGCCCGGCTGCCCGGCGGCGTCCTCCGCCCCGCCGGGCATGGGCGAGCCCGGCAGGAGCGAGGCGTGCAGGGCCGCGTCGAGCAGCGCCGGGTGGATGCCGAACGCGGCCGCGTCCCGCGCCGCGTCCTCGGGCAGCGCCACCTCGGCGAAGACGTCCTCGCCGCGCCGCCAGGCGGCCCGCAGGCCGTGGAACGCGGGACCGTACACGTCGGCCAGCAGCTCGGTGTAGAGGCCGTCGACGTCGAGCGCGACGGCGCCCGAAGGCGGCCACATGGCGAAGTCGTCCGCCGTCCCGGCGTCCACCGGGCCCGCGCCGACGGGTGCGAGCGAACCGCTCGCGTGCTGCGTCCAGATCTGCGCGGGGTCCGCGGAGTCGGCGGTGTCGGGCCGGGAGAAGACCTCGACCGTACGGCGGCCCTCGGCGTCCGCCTCGGCGAGCACCACCTGCACCCGCACCCCGCCATCGGCCGGCAGCACCAGCGGCGCCTGGAGCGTCAGCTCCTCCAGCACCCCGCAGCCCACCTGGTCGCCGGCGCGTACGGCCAGCTCCACGAAGCCGGTGCCGGGCAGCAGCACCATGCCGCCCACGGCGTGGTCGGCCAGCCACGGGTGCGTCCGCAGCGAGATCCGGCCCGTGCACAACAGCCCGGCGCCACCGGCCAGTTCGACCGCCGCGCCCAGCAGCGGGTGGCCCACCGCGCCCAGGCCCAGGGACGCCGCGTCCCCGCCGGAGGTGAACATCGCCAGGGACAGCGTCCCCTGCGGCCAGAAGCGCTCGTGCTGGAAGGCGTACGTCGGCAGCTCGACCCGCTTCCCCGCGGCGAGCACGGACTCCCAGTCCACACCGGCGCCGTGGACGTACGCCTCGGCCAGCGAGGTCAGCAGCCGTACGGCGCCGCCCTCGTCCCGCCGCAGCGTCCCGCACACCGCACCCGGCACCACGCCCGGGCCCGCTTCCCGCGCGACCTCTTCCAGGGTGTCGTTCATGGCACCCATCAGGACCGGGTGCGGGGTCACCTCGACGAAGAGCTGATGGCCGTGGTCCGCCAATGTCCGCACCGCACGGTCGAAGTGGACCGTCGCCCGGAGACTGCGGAACCAGTACCCGGCATCCAGCTCCTCACCGGTCAGGGTCTCGCCGGTCATCGCGGACACCATGGGGACCCGGCCGCGACGGGGGTTGACGCCCGCCAGGACGGACGTGATCTCGTCCTCCAGGCGGTCCACCTGCGCCGAGTGGGAGGCGTAGTCCACCGCCACCATCCGCGCCCGGACACCCTCGGCCTCGAACTCCGCCTTCAACTCCTCCAGGGCTGCGGGCTCACCCGACACCACCACCGCCGAGGGCCCATTGACCGCCGCCAGCGCGACAGTGTCCCCGAATCGGGCCAACCGCTCCTCAACCTCAGGCGCGGACTTGCTGACCGACAGCATCCCGCCCGCACCCGCCAACACCTTCAGCGACTGCGACCGCAACGCCACCACCCGCGCGCCATCCTCCAACGACAGCATCCCCGCCACCGTCGCCGCCGCGATCTCACCCTGCGAGTGACCCACCACCGCCTCGGGCACGACACCAGCCGCCTCCCAGACCGCGGCCAGCGACACCATCACCGCCCACAACGCCGGCTGCACCACATCAGCCGCCTCCAACGCCGGGGCACCTTCCGCACCCGCCAACACCTCATCGAGCGACCACTCCACATACGGCGCCAACGCCGCCGCACACTCCGCAAGGCGCGCCGCGAACACCGGCGACACCGACGCCAGTTCACGCCCCATCCCCACCCACTGCGACCCCTGACCCGCGAACGCGAACACCGGACGCGCCGCCGAACGGGCCCGGCCAGAGGCGACCGCGCCTGCCGGGACACCCGCGGCAAGGCTCTCCAAGCCGCTCAGCAGCGCGGTCCGGTCACCACCCACGACCACGGCCCGGTGCTCGAAGGCGGAACGGGTGGCGGCCAACGACCACGCCACATCCGCCGGTTCGAGGCCCGGACGACCGTCGACCCACTCCCGCAACCGCTCCGCCTGCCCCGCCAGGCCCGCTGCCGAACGGCCCGACACCAGCCACGCACCGGCACCGGCACCGTCGCCCGACAGCACCGGCAGCTCGCCCGCCGTGCCGTCAGGCTCCGAAGCGGCCGCCTCGGCCTCCTCGGGCTCCGGCGCCGGGGCCTCCTCCAGGATGACGTGCGCGTTCGTCCCGCTCATCCCGAACGAGGACACAGCGGCCCGGCGCGGCTGCTCACCGGTCGGCCATGCCACCGGCTCGCTCAGCAGCCGGACCGCGCCGGCCGTCCAGTCGACGTGCGAGGACGGCTCGTCGGCGTGGAGGGTCTGCGGCAGCTGCTCGTGCCGGAGGGCCAGCACCATCTTGATGATGCCCGCGACGCCCGCCGCGGCCTGTGTGTGGCCGATGTTGGACTTCACCGAGCCCAGCCACAGCGGCCGGTCCGCGGTCCGCTCCTGGCCGTAGGTCGCCAGCAGCGCGCCGGCCTCGATCGGGTCGCCGAGCTTGGTGCCGGTGCCGTGTGCCTCGACGACGTCCACGTCGGCGGCGGTCAGCCCGGCGCTCGCGAGGGCCGCCCGGATGACGCGCTGCTGCGAGGGGCCGTTGGGCGCCGTGAGGCCGTTGGACGCGCCGTCCTGGTTGACCGCCGAACCCCGCACCACCGCGAGGACCTCGTGCCCGTTGCGCCGGGCGTCCGACAGCCGCTCGACCACGAGGATGCCGGCGCCCTCGGCCCAGCCGGTGCCGTCCGCGTCCTCGGAGAAGGCGCGGCAGCGGCCGTCGGCCGAAAGCCCCTGCTGGCGGGAGAAGTCGATGAAGGTGCCCGGGGTGGCCATCACGGTGGCGCCGCCGGCCAGGGCGAGCGTGCACTCGCCGGAGCGCAGCGCCTGGATGGCCAGGTGGAGCGCGACCAGGGAGGAGGAGCAGGCGGTGTCGATGGTCATGGCGGGGCCCTCGAGGCCGAGGGCGTAGGAGACCCGGCCGGAGAGCACACTGGTGGCGTTGCCGGTGAGCGAGTGCCCCTCGGAGCCGGAGTCGCCCTGGTTGGCCAGCGCCAGCCCGAAGCTGTAACCGGAGGTGAAGCCGCCGGCGAAGACACCGGTGGCGCTCTCCCGCAGGGTCGCCGGGTCGATCCCGGCCCGCTCCAGCGCCTCCCAGGACGTCTCGAGCATGAGCCGCTGCTGCGGGTCCATCGCCAGCGCCTCGCGCGGGCTGATCCCGAAGAAGTCGGCGTCGAAGTCGGCCACTTCGCGCAGGAACGCGCCCTGGGCGACGTAGGAGGTGCCCTCGCGTTCGCCGTCCGGGTCGAAGACGCCTTCCAGGTCCCAGCCGCGGTCGGTCGGGAAGGCGCCCACCGCGTCGCCGCCGGAGGTGAGGAAGTCCCAGAACTGCTCGGGGGTTCCGGCGCCGCCGGGGAAGCGGCAGGCCATGCCGACGATCGCCACCGGCTCGTCCACGGCGACCGCGGCCACGGTGACCACGGGGGCGGAAGCGCCCTGGCGGCCGGTCAGTTCGCCTCGTAGGAAGGCGGCGAGCGCCTGGGGGGTCGGGTAGTCGAAGACGAGGGTGGCGGGCAGCCGCAGACCGGTCGCGGCGTTGAGGCGGTTGCGCAGCTCGACCGAAGTGAGCGAGTCGAAGCCGAGGTCCTTGAAGGCGCGCCGGTCCTCGACCGCGTCGGCCGAGGTGTGCCCGAGCACGACGGCCGCCTCGCCGCGTACGAGGTCCGTCAGGACGCGTTCCTGCTCGGAGCGGCCCATCCCGGCGAGCCGCCGGGCGAGTTCGCCCTCGGCGTGGACCACGGTGAGCGTGTTCTCCGCGGCCGCGAGCAGGCGGCGGGCGTCGGGCAGGTCGCGGAGCAGCGGCCGTCCCAGCACGCCGGCGGCGCCCGCGTCGGACCCCAGCCGGTCCCAGTCGACGTCCATGACGGTCAGCGTGGCGTCGGAGCCCGCCATCGCCTCGTCCAGGGCGCGGGCCGCGAGCTGCGGGTCCATCGGGGGCAGCGGCATCTGGCGCATCCGCGCGCGGGCCGCCTCTCCGGTCTCCGCGAGGCCGCCGCCGCTCCAGGGCCCCCAGGCCACGGCCAGGCCGGCCAGGCCGCGGGAGCGGCGGTGCTCCGCCAGCGCGTCGAGGTAGGCGTTGGCTGCCGCGTAGCTGCCCTGGCCGGGTCCGCCGAGCGTGGCGGCGGCCGCGGAGAACAGCACGAAGCTCTCCAGGTCGCGGTCGGCGGTCAACTCGTCGAGCAGGGCGGCCCCTTGGGCCTTCACCCGCAGCACCGTCTCCAGGCGGGACGCGTCGAGGCCGTCCAGCATCCCGTCGTCCAGGACGGCGGCGGTGTGCAGTACGGACGCGAGCCGCGGGCCGGTCGCGTCGATCCGGTCCAACAGGGCGGCCAGCGGAGCCCGTTCGGCCACGTCACACGCGACGACCTCCACCGCGGAACCGGCCTGCGCCAGTTCGGCGGCGAGAGCGGCGGCGCCCTGCGCCGAAGCGCCGGAACGGCTTGTCAGCACCAGCCGTTCGGCACCCCGGCCGGCGAGGCGGCGCGCCACGTGTCCGGCGATCGCACCCGTACCGCCGGTGATCAGCGTGGTGCCGAGGGCCGTACGGTCCTCGCCCGCGGTACGCCGTGTCACGCGCGCGAGCCGGCGGGCGAGGAGTCCCGCGGGCCGGAAGGCCATCTCGTTCTCGTCGCAGCCGGCCAATACACCGGCCAGCCGTGCGGCGGCACGCTCGTCCAGCGACTCCGGCAGGTCCACCAACCCGCCCCAGCGGTCCGGGTGTTCCAGAGCCACGACCCGGCCCAGACCCCACACCTGCGCCTGCACCGGATGCGCCAGCACCTCACCCGGACCCGCCGCCACCGCACCAGAAGTGGCAAGCCACAGCGGCGCCTCGATGCCCGCGTCCCCGAGGCCTTGCACCAGGGCCAGCGTCGCCGCCAGTCCGGCGGTCACGGCCGGGCGGTCCGGCAGCGGCGCCTCGTCCAGCGCGAGCAGCGACAGCACCCCGGCGACCTCCGCCGAACCAGCCATCTCACGGAGCAGCAGGGTCAGTTCAGCGCGGTTCACGGTGCCGGACGGCACCTCGACCACCACGGCCTCGGCACCGCGGGCCGCCAGCGCGTCGGCGCACCGCTGCCGCGCCTCGCCCTCGGCGCCGGCCGGCACCACGAGCAGCCACGTGCCCGACAACACCGCCGCGTCGGGTTCCGGGACAGCCGTCCACGAGGTGCGGTAACGCCAGTTCGCGGTCAGCGACCGGTCCAGCTCGCGGCGCCGCCAGGACGCCAGGGCCGGCAGCACCTCCCGGAAGGAGAGGGCGCCGTCGACGTCGAGGGTCTCGGTGAGACGGGCGAGGTCCTCCCCTTCGACGGCGGCCCAGAACTCGGCCTCCGCCTCGGTGCTGGCCACGATCCTGTCGGCGCCGCCCCCGGCTGCGGGCGGCGCGAGGGAGACGACGCCCTCGGGCCAGAACCGCTGGTGGCGGAAGGCATACGTCGGCAGCTCCACCGCCTCGCCCTGCGGAAGCACCCGCTTCCAGTCCACCGGAGCACCCTCGACGAACGCACGGGCCAACCCGACCTCCAGGCCGGTCACGCCCTCATCGGTACGACGCTGGAGCGGCACGAACGCAGGCTCCACACCCTCCACGACGGCCACAGCGTCAGGGCCGAGGGAAGACAACGAACCGTCCGGGCCGACCTCCAGGAAGACGGAGACGCCTTCCCTGGCAAGGGCCGCGACGGCGTCGGCGAAACGCACCGCCTGCCGCACCTGCCCAGGCCAGTAACCAGCCTCCGGCTCCGACACCAACTCACCCGTCAGAGCACCCGCCCACATCACCTCCGGACGACTGAACCTCATCCCATCGGCGACCGCTTCAAGCTCCGCCAACACCGGGTCCATCGCCGGCGAGTGGAACGCATGCGACACGCGCAACGGCCGCACCCGATGCCCGCGCTCGCGCCACAACTCCACCAGCGCGTCCACCGCTTCCACCACACCCGACACCACGACCGAATCCGGACCGTTCACCGCCGCGACCGCGACCTCACCGGTCACCTCGGCGAAGGAGGCCACAACCTCCGCCTCCGGCGCCTTGATCGACGCCATCGCCCCACCCGACGGCAACTCCTGCATCAACCGGGCACGTACCGCCACCAACTTGGCCGCGTCCGGCAGCGACAGCACCCCGGCGACGTAGGCAGCAGCCACCTCACCCACCGAATGCCCCACCACCGCATCCGGCCGCACCCCCGCAGCCTCCAACACCGCAGCCAACGCCACCTCGAACGCGAACAACCCCGTCTGCGCATACAACGTCTGGTCCGCCAGACCCGCGTCCACACCCTCAACGCCCAGCACGACATCCCGCACGGGAACCGCCGCGCCCAACTCCAGTTCCAACAGCCCGCACACCCGGTCGAAGACCTCGGCGAACACCGGACTGGACCCATACAACTCCCGGCCCATCCCCGCCCACTGCGCACCCTGACCCGCAAAGACCAACCCCACCCGGGCATCAGCCCGCGCCACCCCGGCAACCACCGAAGCCGACGACACACCCGCAGCCAGCCCCTGCACCCCCGCCAGCAACTCCCCACGATCGCCGCCGAACACGACCGCACGGTGCTCGAACGCCGTACGCGTCGCCGCCAACGACCACGCCACATCCGCCGGCTCCACCACCGGACGAGCCGCCACCCACTCCCGAAGACGACCCGCCTGCGCCACCAACCCGTCCGCGGTACGGCCGGACAGCAGCCACGCCCCGGCACCGGAGAGCACGGGAGTCGCGGCGGGCGCCGCACCGGTGTCCGGCTCCTCGCCGTCCACGGCGGGTTCCTCGGCGGGGGCCTCCTCCAGGATGACGTGCGCGTTCGTCCCGCTGATCCCGAACGCCGACACGCCCGCCCGACGCGGGCGCTCCCCGGTCGGCCACGCCACGGACTCGTCCAGCAGCCGCACTTCACCCGCGGACCAGTCGACGTGCGATGTCGGCTCGCTCGCGTGCAGGGTCTGCGGAAGCTGCTCGTGCTGGAGGGCCAGCACCATCTTGATGACGCCGGCGACACCGGCGGCGGCCTGGGTGTGGCCGATGTTGGACTTCACCGCGCCCAGCCACACCGGGCGGTCCTCGGGGCGGTCCTGGCCGTAGGTGGCCAGTAGCGCCTGCGCCTCGATCGGGTCGCCCAGCGTGGTGCCCGTGCCATGCGCCTCGACCACGTCGACATCCGCGGCCGACAGCCGTGCGTTGGCCAGCGCGGCGCGGATCACCCGCTGCTGCGAGGGCCCGTTCGGTGCCGACAGGCCGTTGGACGCGCCGTCCTGGTTGACCGCCGAACCCCGCAGCACCGCAAGGACCTTGTGGCCGTTGCGGCGGGCGTCGGACAGCCGCTCGACGGCGAGCATGCCGACGCCCTCGGCCCAGCCGGTGCCGTCCGCGTCCTCGGAGAACGCACGGCAGCGGCCGTCCGCCGACAGCCCCTGCTGCCGGGAGAACTCCACGAACGTGCCGGGCGACACCAGCACGGTGACGCCGCCGGCCAGCGCGAGCGAGCACTCGCCCAACCGCAGCGCCTGCACCGCCAGATGGAGCGCCACCAGCGACGACGAGCACGCCGTGTCCACCGTCACCGCGGGCCCCTCCAGACCCAGGACGTAGGACACCCGGCCGGACAGCACACTGGTGGCGTTGCCCGTCATCAGGTGGCCCTCGACACCCGAGCCCTCCGGCCCGGCCGCCCAGGAGAGGCCGATGCCGTACCCGGAGGCGAAGCCGCCGGCGAAGACACCGGTCGAGCTCTCCTTCAGGGTCGACGGGTCGATGCCCGCGCGCTCCAGCGTCTCCCAGGCCGTCTCCAGCAGGAGGCGCTGCTGCGGGTCCATCGCCAGCGCCTCACGCGGACTGATCCCGAAGAAGGCCGGGTCGAAGTCGGCCACGCCCTTGAGGAACGCGCCCTGGGCGACGTACGAGGTGCCCTCGCGCTCGCCGTCGGGGTCGTAGATGCCCTCCAGGTCCCAGCCGCGGTCGGTGGGGAAGCCGCCCACCGCGTCACCGCCGGAGGACAGCAGCTGCCAAAACTCCTCCGGGCTGCTCACACCGCCCGGGAAACGGCACCCCATGCCCACGATGGCGACCGGCTCCGCCGCCTGCTCCTGCACCTCGCGCAGCCGGCCGCGGGCGTCCTGGGCGTCCGCGATGGCTCGCTTGAGGTAACTGCGAAGCTTGTCTTCGTTGGACACGGTGCGCTCCTTGCACAATGACGTTTCAGCTGAGTTCTGGGGTGAGCCCGCCCCGAGGGGTGCGGGCCGGGACCGGTCGGGCCGGGGCCGGTCAAGGCCGGGCGGGTGTCACTCGAATTCCTCGACGAAGGCGAAGAGTTCGTCGTCCGAGGCGTCGTCGATGGCGGCCGCGCTCCGCTTCCTGCCGCGGTCGCCGGGTTGCTCCCCGACGAGTTCCAGCAGCCTCCGCAGCCGGGCGGTGGCTTCCTCCCGCACCGGCGCGTCCACCGGACCGGAGCGCAAGGCGGCCTCCAGTCGGTCGAGTTCGGTGAGGAGCGGTGCTTCCACCGACTCCTCGGGAGCGAGCTCGGTGCGGAGCCGTTCGGCGAGGGCGGTCGGGGTGGGGTGGTCGAAGACCAGGGTGGCCGGCAGCCGCAACCCGGTCACCGCGCCGAGGCGGTTGCGCAATTCGACCGCGGTCAGCGAGTCGAAGCCCAGGTCCTTGAAGGCCTGCCGGGCCTGCACGCTGTCCGCCGAGGCGTGCCCGAGCACGGCGGCGGCCTCGGCGCGTACGGCGTCGGTCAGCACCCTGACCTGTTCGGCCCGGCTCAGTCCGGCCACGCGGGCGGCGAGTTCGCCCTCGCCGCCGCCGCGGGGGGCGGTGCTCCCCGCGGCGGCGCGCTCGGCGGCCAGCCGGCGGATCTCGGGGATGTCGCGGACCAGCGGCATCTCCAGTTCGCCGGCCGAGCCGGGTGCGGAGCCCAGCTGCTGCCAGTCGAAGTCCATGACGGCGACGTTCGGCTCGGGTCCGTCCAGGGACTCGCCGAGCGCCCGGACGGCGAGCTGCGGGTCCATCGGCGGCATCGGTATCCGGCGCATGCGGGACCGGATCGCCTCGTTGGACTGCGCCAGCCCGGCACCGCCCCACAGCCCCCAGGCGACCGAGAGACCGGCCAGGCCGCGCGAGCGGCGGTTCTCCGCCAGCGCGTCCAAGTACGCGTTCGCCGCGGCGTAGTTGCCCTGCCCCGGGCCACCGAGCGTGGAGGCCGCCGAGGAGAACAGCACGAACGCGTCCAAGTCCAGCTCCGACGTCAACTCGTCCAGCAGCTCCGCGCCATGCGCCTTCACGCCCAGCACGGTTTCCATCCGGGCCGGCGTCAGGCGGTCCACCACGCCGTCGTCGAGCACCGCCGCGGTGTGCAGCACCGAGGACAGGGCCGGGCCGCTGCCGCCGATCCAGTCGAGCAGGCCGGTCAGCGGGGCACGCCGGGAGACGTCGCAGGAGATGACGTCGACATGGGTACCGGCCTCGGCCAGTTCGGCGGCGCGTGCGGCGGCGTCGCCGGCCGCGGGGCCGGAGCGGCCCGTGAGCACGATCCGTTCGGCGCCCCGGCCGACCAGCCACTGCGACAGGTGCCCGGCGATCGCACCGGTGCCGCCGGTGACCAGCACGGTCCCCTTCGGCGTCCAGGACGTACGGACCTCGCGCCGCGGCACCCGCGACATCCTGCGGCCCAGTACCCCGGCGGACCGGATGGCCACCTCGTTCTCGCCGCAGCCGGCCAGGACCGCGACCAGCCGCGTACCGGCCCGTTCGTCCACCGTCTCCGGCAGGTCGACCAGGCCGCCCCAGCGCTGGGGCTGCTCCAGTGCGACGACCCGGCCGAAGCCCCATGCCTGCGCCTGCACCGGGCGGGCCAGCGCCTCCCCCGGGCCGGCCGCCACGGCGCCGCGGGTGGCGAGCCACAGCGGGGCCTCGATGCCGATGTCCCCGAGCGCCTGCACGAGGGCGAGGTTGGCGGCCACCCCGGCGGTCACCACCGGGTGGTCGGGCAGCGGCGTCTCGTCCAGCGCCAGCAGCGACAGCACACCGGCGACGGCGGACGCCTCGGAGTGGCCGGTGAGCTCGGCGGCCAGCGCGTCGCGGTCCGTGGTGCCGGCCGGCACCTCGACCAGTACGGCGTCGGCGCCGCGCGCGGAGAGCGCGGCCGCGGTCTGCTCGGCCGCGCCGCCGTCCGCACCGCCATCCGCACCGGTCGGAGCCACCACCAGCCACCGGCCGGACAGCAGTCCGGCGTCCGGTTCGGCGATGGCGGACCAGGTGATCCGGTAGCGCCAGCCGGCGGTGGTGGAACGGTCCTGCTCGCGCCGCCGCCAGGACGCCAGCGCCGGCAGCACCTCGTGGAACGGGCGCCCGGCGTCCAACGACAATGTCTCGCCGAGCCGGGCCAGGTCACCGCCCTCGACGGCCGCCCAGAAGGCAGCGTCGACCTCGGCGGAGGTCCCGTCCGTGTCGGTCACGGCGCCGGGCACGGGCAGCGCCAGGATGCCTTCCGGCCAGAACCGGCTGTGGCGGAAGGCGTAGGTGGGAAGTTCCACCTGCTGCCCGGCGGGCAGGACGGCACGCCAGTCGACGTCGGCGCCGCGGACGAACGCCTCGGCGAACGAGGTCACCAGGCGGTCCGTACCGCCGTCGTCACGTCGCAACGTCGGGCAGACGGCGGCGGGTTCAGCGCCATGGCCCGCCTCCTGGGCCACGTCCTCCAGGGTGTCGTTCATGGCACCCATCAGGACCGGGTGCGGAGTGACCTCGACGAAGAGCTGGTGGCCGCGGCTGGCCAACGTCCGCACCGCACGGTCGAAGTGGACCGTCGCACGGAGACTGCGGAACCAGTACCCGGCATCCAACTCCTCACCGGTCAGGGTCTCCCCGGTCATCGCCGACACCATCGGAACCCGGCCCCGACGCGGACTGATCCCCGCCAGAACGGACGTGATCTCGTCCTCCAGGCGATCCACCTGCGCCGAATGGGACGCGTAGTCCACCGCCACCATCCGGGCACGGGTGCCCTCGGCCTCGAACTCCGCCTTCAACTCCTCCAGAGCTGCGGGCTCACCCGACACCACCACCGCCGACGGACCGTTGACGGCCGCCAGCGCCACGGTGTCCCCGAACCGGGCCAACCGCTCCTCAACCTCAGCCGCGGACTTACTGACCGACAGCATCCCGCCCGCACCCGCCAACACCTTCAACGACTGCGACCGCAACGCCACCACCCGCGCACCGTCCTCCAGCGACAGCATCCCGGCGACCGTCGCCGCCGCGATCTCACCCTGCGAGTGACCCACCACCGCCTCGGGCGCTACCCCGGCCGCTTCCCAGACCGCGGCCAGCGACACCATCACCGCCCACAACGCCGGCTGCACCACATCAGCCGCCTCAAGCGCCGGAGCACCCTCAGCACCCGCCAACACCTCATGCAGCGACCACTCCACATACGGCGCCAACGCCGCCGCACACTCCGCAAGACGAGCCGCGAACACCGGCGACACACCCGCCAGTTCACGCCCCATCCCCACCCACTGCGACCCCTGACCCGCAAACGCGAACACCGGACGGGTGTCCGCACGCGCCACCCCCGAGACCACCGCACCCGACGGCGTACCCGACGCGAGACTCACCAGGCCGCTCAGCAGAGCGGTGCGGTCGCCGCCGACCACGACGGCCCGGTACTCGAAGACCGAGCGGGTGGCCGCCAACGACCAGGCCACGTCGGCCGGTTGCAGCTCCGGGTGGGCGAGGGTCCACTCGCGCAGCCGCCCGGCCTGTGCCGCCAGTCCGTCCGCGGTGCGGCCGGACAGGAGCCAGGCGCCGGCACCGGAGAGCACGGGGGCTTCCGGTGCGGTGTCCGGTGCCGCGGTGTCGTCGGGGGCGTCGGCGGCGTCCGGCGCGGCGGGGGCCTCCTCCAGGATGATGTGCGCGTTGGTGCCGCTCATCCCGAACGCCGAGACGGCGGCACGGCGCACCCGGCCGTCGGACTGCCAGGGCCTGGCCTCGGTCAGCAGCCGCACCTCACCGGCCGTCCAGTCCACGTGGGACGACGGCTCGTCGGCGTACAGGGTCTGCGGCAACTGCTCGTGCCGCAACGCCAGGACCATCTTGATGATGCCCGCGACGCCCGCCGCGGCCTGCGTGTGGCCGATGTTGGACTTCACCGACCCGAGCCACAGCGGCCGCCCCTCGGGACGCTCCTGGCCGTAGGTCGCCAGCAGTGCGCCGGCCTCGATCGGGTCGCCCAGCCGGGTGCCGGTGCCATGCGCCTCGACCACGTCCACGTCGGCGGCGGTCAGGCGGGCGTTGGCCAGGGCGGCGCGGATGACGCGCTGCTGCGAGGGACCGTTGGGGGCGGTGAGGCCATTGGACGCGCCGTCCTGGTTGACCGCCGAGCCGCGTACGACCGCGAGGACTTCGTGCCCGTTGCGCCGCGCGTCCGACAGCCGCTCCACGACCAGCATGCCGACGCCCTCGGCCCAGCCGGTGCCGTCCGCGTCCTCCGAGAAGGCGCGGCAGCGGCCGTCCGCCGAGAGGCCCTGCTGCCGGGAGAAGTCGACGAAGGTGCCCGGGGTGGCCATCACCGTCGCGCCGCCGGCCAGAGCGAGCGTGCACTCGCCGGAGCGCAGCGCCTGGCCCGCCAGGTGCAGTGCCATCAGGGACGAGGAGCAGGCGGTGTCCACGGTGACCGCCGGGCCCTCGAGACCCAGTACGTAGGACACCCGGCCGGACAGCACGCTGGTGGCGTTGCCGGTCAGGACGTGTCCCTCGGAGCCGGACTCGTCGCCGCGGCCGGCCAGCGTCACGCCGAGCCCGTAGCCGGAGGCGAACCCGCCGGCGAAGACACCGGTGGCGCTCTCCCGCAGCGACGCCGGGTCGATCCCGGCCCGCTCCAGCGCCTCCCAGGACGTCTCGAGCATGAGCCGCTGCTGCGGGTCCATCGCCAGCGCCTCACGCGGGCTGATCCCGAAGAAGCCCGCGTCGAACTCGGCGGCGTCCCGCAGGAACGCGCCCTGGGCGACGTAGGAGGTGCCCTCCCGCTCGCCGTCCGGGTCGAAGACGTTCTCCAGGTCCCAGCCGCGGTCGGTCGGGAAGCCGCCCACCGCGTCACCGCCGGAGGCGAGCAACTGCCAGAACTCCTCCGGGCTTCCGACGCCGCCGGGGAAGCGGCAGGCCATGCCGACGATCGCCAGCGGCTCGTCCGACGGCGCCGCCACCGCGAGGGCGCCGCCCCGGGCGCCGGCGGTGTCCGGCTGCCCGCCGGTCAGCTCACCGCGCAGGAAGGCGGCCAGTGCCATCGGGGTCGGGTAGTCGAAGACCAGGGTCGACGGCAGCCGCAGACCGGTCGCCGCGGCGAGCCGGTTGCGCAGCTCGACGGCGGTCAGCGAGTCGAAGCCGAGGTCCTTGAAGGCGCGCCGGTCCTCCACGGCGTCGGCCGAGGTGTGTCCGAGTACGACGGCGGCCTCACCGCGCACCACCTCCGTGAGGAGGCGCTCCTGCTCGGTCCGGTCCAGCCCGGCCAGCCGGCGCGGCAGTTCGCCCTCGGCGTTCCCGGCGGCGGCCGGGGCGTCGGCCGCGGCGGCCAGGCGGCGCACCTCGGGCAGGTCCCGCACGAGCGGCCTGCGCAGCACGTCCGCGGTCCCCGGCCCGGAGGACAGCCGCGCCCAGTCCACGTCCATGACAGCGACGCAGGTGTCCGGCCCGCGCAGGGCCTCGTCCAGCGCGCGGACGGCGAGCTGCGGGTCCATCGGCGGCATCGCCCCGCGCTCGACCCTCGCCCGCACTGCTCCGCTCGACTCGGCCATGCCCCCACCCGACCACGCACCCCAGGCCACAGCCAACGCGTTCAACCCCCGGGCCCGCCGGTTCTCCGCCAACGCGTCCAAATAGGCGTTGGCCGCCGCGTAGTTGCCCTGCCCCGCGCCGCCGAGCGTCGCCGCCGCGGCCGAGAACAGCACGAAGGAGTCCAGGTCCAGGTCAGCGGTCAGCTCGTCCAGCAGAGCGGCACCCTGGGCCTTGACCGCCAGGACCGTGCGGAGGCGGGCGACCGACAGCCGGTCCACCACGCCGTCGTCCAGCACCGCGGCCGTGTGCAGTACGGACGCCAGCTCCGGACCGGTCGCGCCGATCCGGTCCAACAGCGCGGCCAGCGGGACCCGTTCGCTGACGTCACATGCGATGACCTCCACCGCGGAGCCGGCCTGCGCCAGTTCGGCGGCGAGAGCGGCGACGCCCTGGGCCGAAGTTCCCGAGCGGCTGGTCAGCACCAGCCGTTCGGCACCCTGCTGGGCCAGCCGGCGCGCCACGTGTCCGGCGATCGCACCCGTGCCGCCGGTGATCAACGTGGTACCGCGTGTCGACAGGCCCGTCCCGGACCCTTGCCGGGTGGCGCGGGCCAGCCGGCGGCCGAGGGCCCCGGAGGGCCGCAGGGCCACCTCGTTCTCCCCGCGGCCGGCCAGTACACCGACCAGCCGCGCGGCGGCACGCTCGTCCAGCGACTCCGGCAGGTCCACCAACCCGCCCCAGCGGTCCGGGTGTTCCAGAGCCACGACCCGGCCCAGACCCCACACCTGCGCCTGCACCGGATGCGCCAGCACCTCACCCGGACCCGCCGCCACCGCACCGGACGTCGCGATCCACAGCGGCGCCCCGATCCCCGCGTCGCCGAGCGCCTGTACCAGGCCGAGGGTGGCCGCGACACCTCCGCTGACCTCCGGGTGCTCCGGCAGCGGCGCCTCGTCCAGCGCGAGCAGGGACAGCACACCGGAGATCTCCGCCGCACCCGTCATCTCGCCCAGCAGCGCCGCCAGTTCGGCGCGGTCCACCGTGCCGGACGGCACCTCAACCACCGCGACCTTCGCACCGCGGGCGGTCAGCGCGTCCGCGCACTGCTGCCGCAGCGTCTCCGCCGCTCCGGCCGGCGCCAGCAGCGCCCAAGTGCCGGCCAGGACGCGGGGGTCGGGTTCGGTGACGGGCGACCAGACGGTCCGGTAGCGCCAGTCGGCGGTGGCCGACCGGTCCAGCTCGCGGCGCCGCCACGACGCCAACGCCGGCAGGAGCGTACGAAGCTGCTCCTCGTCCTCCACCGCCAGAGTGTCGGCGACCTGCGCCAGGTCGCCCTCCTCCACGGCCGCCCAGAACTCCGCCTCCGCGGCGGTGGTCGCACTCTCACCACCACCGGCGGCGGCGACCGATGGCATGAGCGGCAGCACACCCTCGGGCCAGAACCGCTGGTGGCGGAAGGCGTACGTCGGCAGCTCCACCGGTGTGGCGGCGGGCAGCACCCGCTTCCAGTCCACCGGAGCACCCTCGACGAACGCCCGGGCCAGGCCCGTCGCGAGGTCGGTCACGCCCTCGTCGGTACGACGCTGGAGCGGCACGAACGCCGGCTCCACACCCTCCACGACGGCCACAGCGTCAGGGCCGAGGGAGGACAGCGAACCGTCCGGGCCGACCTCCAGGAAGACCGTCACCCCTTCCCTGGCAAGGGCCGCGACCGCGTCAGCGAAGCGGACCGCCTGCCGCACCTGCCCGGGCCAGTAACCAGCCGCCGGCTCCGACACCAACTCACCCGTCAGAGCACCCGCCCACATCACCTCCGGACGACTGAACGCGATCCCGTCTGCAACAGCAGCCAGTTCCGTCAGCACCGGGTCCATCGCCAGGGAGTGGAACGCGTGCGACACCCGCAACGGACGCACCCGATGCCCGCGCTCGCGCCACAACTCCACCAGCGCGTCCACCGCTTCGACCGCACCGGACACCACGACCGAGTCCGGACCGTTCACCGCCGCGACCGCGGCCTCACCGGTCACCTCGGCGAAGGAAGCGACAACCTCCGCCTCCGGCGCCTTGATCGACGCCATCGCCCCACCCGACGGCAACTCCTGCATCAACCGCGCCCGCACCGCCACGAGCTTGCAGGCATCCGGCAGCGACAACACCCCGGCGACGTACGCGGCAGCCACCTCACCCACCGAGTGACCCACCACCGCATCCGGCCGCACCCCCGCGGCCTCCAACACCGCAGCCAACGCCACCTCAAAGGCGAACAGACCCGTCTGCGCGTACAACGTCTGATCCGCCAGACCCGCGTCCACACCCTCAACGCCCAGCACGACATCCCGCACGGGAACCGCCGCGCCCAACTCCAACTCCAACAGCCCGCACACCCGGTCGAAGACCTCGGCGAAGAGCGGGCTGGACGCGTACAACTCCCGGCCCATCCCCGCCCACTGCGCACCCTGACCCGCAAAGACCAACCCCACCCGGGCATCAGCCCGCGCCACCCCGGCAACCACCGAAGCCGACGACACACCCGCGGCGATGCCCTGGACCCCCGCCAGCAACTCCCCACGATCCGCGCCCAACACGACCGCACGGTGCTCGAACGCCGTACGCGTCGCCGCCAACGACCACGCCACATCAACCGGCTCCACCGCCGGACGAGCCGCCACCCACTCCCGAAGACGACCCGCCTGCGCCACCAACCCGTCCGCCGAACGAGCCGAGACCACCCACACACCGGCAGCTTCGCCGTCCAGCAAGGGCAGCGCGTCCGGGTCCGTCACAGCCGTGGCGGAGTCACCCTCGGCCGGTTCCTCGGCCGGCGCCTCCTCCACGATGACGTGCGCGTTCGTCCCGCTGATCCCGAACGCCGACACACCCGCGCGGCGCAGACGCTCCCCCGCCGGCCACGCCACCGGCTCACCGAG
Organism: Actinacidiphila sp. bgisy144; assembly: GCF_057708105.1. Classification (NCBI taxonomy): domain Bacteria; kingdom Bacillati; phylum Actinomycetota; class Actinomycetes; order Kitasatosporales; family Streptomycetaceae; genus Actinacidiphila; species Actinacidiphila sp. bgisy144. Next base: position 336,926 of record NZ_JBYIRM010000003.1, read on the forward strand.
CAGACGCACTTCACCCGCGGACCAGTCCACGTGCGATGTCGGCGTGTTCACATGCAGCGTCTGCGGCAGTTGCTCATGCTGGAGCGCCAGCACCATCTTGATCACACCCGCCACACCCGCAGCCGCCTGCGTGTGACCGATGTTGGACTTCACCGCGCCCAGCCACAGGGGCCGACCCCCGGCACGCTCCTGCCCGTACGTCGCCAGCAGCGCCTGCGCCTCGATCGGGTCACCCAGCGTCGTACCGGTGCCGTGGGCCTCCACCACGTCAACGTCGGCGGCGGTCAGGCGGGCGTTGGCCAGGGCGGCGCGGATCACCCGCTGCTGCGACGGACCGTTCGGCGCCGACAGACCGTTCGACGCACCATCCTGGTTGACCGCCGAACCCCGCACCACCGCAAGAACCTTGTGCCCCTTGCGCCGCGCATCCGACAACCGCTCCACCACCAGCACACCCGCGCCCTCAGCCCAGCCCGTGCCGTTCGCATCCTCCGAGAACGCCCGGCACCGCCCATCCACCGACAACCCCTGCTGCCGCGAGAACTCCACGAACGAGAACGGCATGGCCATCACCGTCACACCACCGGCCAACGCCATCGAGCACTCACCCGACCGCACCGCCTGCACCGCCAGATGCAGCGCCACCAGCGACGACGAACACGCCGTGTCCACCGTCACCGCCGGCCCCTCCAGACCCAGCACATACGACACCCGGCCCGACAGGACGCTGGTCGAGTTGCCCGTCATCAGGTGGCCCTCGACACCGGCACCGTCCTGGCCGGTCAGGGCCATGCCGATGGCGTAACCGGAGCCGAAGCCGCCGGCGAAGACGCCGGTCCGGCTGCCCCGCAGCGACGACGGGTCGATCCCCGCCCGCTCCAGCGCCTCCCACGACGTCTCCAGCAGCAACCGCTGCTGCGGGTCCATCGCCAACGCCTCACGCGGACTGATCCCGAAGAAGCCCGCGTCGAAGTCCGCCACATCCCGCAGAAACGCACCCGACTCCGTAGACGACGTACCCGACGTCGTGCCGTCCGGGTCGAAGAAGCCCTCCAAGTCCCAACCGCGATCCGTCGGGAACCCACCCACCGCGTCCCCACCAGAGGACAGCAACTCCCAGAACTCCTCCGGAGAACCCGCACCCCCCGGGAAACGACACGCCATCCCCACGATCGCCAACGGCTCCTCGGTCGCCGCAACCACCGTGGCGGCCACCGGAGCGGCCGTGGCGGTTTCGGCGGGACCGGCGAGCGCCTGCTCGCCGACGAGTTCGCCGTGCAGGAAGGCGGCCAGCTCCACCGGGGTCGGGTGGTCGAAGGCGAGGGTGGCCGGCAGCCGGAGCCCGGTCGCCGCGTTGAGCTGGTTGCGCAGTTCGACGGAGGTCAGCGAGTCGAAGCCGAGGTCGCGGAACGCCTGCCGGGCCTGCACCAGGTCGGCCGAGTCGTGGCCGAGTACGGCGGCGGCCTCGGCACGGACCAGGTCGGTCAGTATCCGGTCCTGCTCGTACCGGCTCACACCGGCCAGCCGGGCGGCGAGTTCGCCCTCGGCGCGCGGCGCGGCGGCGGTGCTGCCCGCACCGGCGCGGGCTGCGGCCAGCCGCCGGATCTCCGGCATGTCACGGACCAGCGGCATGTCGAGGACGTGCGCCGTGCCCGGTGCCGATCCCAGCTGCTCCGGGTCGAAGTCCATCACCGTCACCGCGGCGTGCGGGCCGTTGACGGTCTCGACCAGGGCCTCCACCGCGAGCTGCGGGTCCATCGGCGGCATGGCGGTCCGGCGCATACGGGAGCGGATCGCCTCGTTGGACTGCGCCAGCCCGGCACCGCCCCACAGGCCCCAGGCGACCGAGAGACCGGCCAGGCCGCGCGAACGGCGGTTCTCCGCCAGCGCGTCCAAGTACGCGTTCGCCGCGGCGTAGTTGCCCTGCCCCGGGCCACCGAGCGTGGAGGCCGCCGAGGAGAACAGCACGAACGCGTCCAGGTCCAGCTCCGCGGTCAACTCGTCCAGCAGCTCCGCGCCGCGGACCTTCACGTGCAGCACGGAGGCCAGGCGATCCGGGGTCAGGCGGTCCACCACGCCGTCGTCGAGCACCGCCGCGGTGTGCAGCACCGACGACAGGGCCGGGCCGGTCGCCGCGATCCGCGCCAGCAGCGAGGACAGGGCCGGGCGCTCGCTCACGTCGCAGGAGACGAGGTCCACTCGCGTGCCGGCCGCGGCGAGTTCGGCGGCCAGCGCCGCCGCGCCCTCGGCCGCGGGGCCGGAACGGCTGGTCAGCACCAGGCGCTCGGCGCCCCGGCCGGCGAGCCGGCGCGCCACATGCCCGGCGATCGCCCCGGTGCCGCCGGTGAGCAGCACGCTGCCGCGCGGGGTCCAGCCGTCGGCGGAGCCGCGGCCGCGTGCGACGCTCGACAGCCGGCGTCCCAGGATGCCCGCGCGCCGGACGGCGACCTCGTTCTCGCCGCAGCCGGCCAGGACCGCGACCAGCCGCGCGCCGACCCGCTCGTCCACTGTCTCCGGCAGGTCCACCAACCCGCCCCAGCGCTCCGGGTGTTCGATCCCGACCACGCGGCCGAGGCCCCACACCTGCGCCTGCACGGGGTGCGTCAGCGCCTCGCCCCGGCCGGCCGCGACGGCGCCGCGGGTGGCGAGCCACAGCGGGGCCCCGATGCCGGTGTCCCCGAGTGCCTGGACGAGCGCGAGGGTGCCGGCCAGGCCGGCGGTGACCACGGGGTGGTCGGGCAGGGGCGTCTCGTCCAGCGCCAGCAGCGACAACACACCGGCGACGGCGGACACTTCGGCGGCCTGGGCCAGCAGTTCGGCCGTCTCCGTCCGGTCGGCGGTTCCGGCGGGGACCTCGACCCGTGTGACCTCGGCGCCGCGGGCGGAGAGCGCGGCGACACACTGCCCGGCCGTGTCGTCGTCGGCTCCGGCCGGGGTCACCACCAGCCACCGGCCGGACAGCAGCCGGGAGTCCGGCTCGGCGACGGCCGACCAGGTGATCCGGTAGCGCCAGCCGGCGGTGGTGGAACGGTCCTGCTCGCGCCGCCGCCAGGACGCCAGCGCCGGCAGCACCTCGTGGAACGGGCGCCCGGCGTCCAACGCGAGGGTGCCCCCGAGGCGGGTCAGGTCGCCGCCCTCGACGGCCGCCCAGAACGCGGCCTCGACATCGGGGCTCGCACTGCCGCCGCCCGTCGCGGCCAAGCCGCCGGTGGGCAGCGCCAGCATGCCTTCCGGCCAGTAGCGCCGGTGGCGGAAGGCGTACGTCGGCAGCTCCACCTGCTGCCCGGCGGGCAGGACCGACGTCCAGTCCACCGGCGCACCGCCGGCGAAGGCTTCGGCGAGCGAGGTCACCAGGCGGTCCGTGCCGCCCTCGTCACGCCGCAACGTCGCGCAGACGGCAGCGGGTTCGGCGCCATGGCCCGCCTCCTGGGCGACCTCTTCCAGGGTGTCGTTCATGGCACCCATCAGGACCGGGTGCGGAGTGACCTCGACGAAGAGCTGGTGGCCGCGGGCCGCCAACGTCCGCACGGCACGGTCGAAATGGACCGTCGCCCGCAGACTCCGGAACCAGTACCCCGCGTCCAACTCCTCACCGGTCAGGGTCTCCCCGGTCATCGCCGACACCATGGGCACCCGGCCCCGACGAGGGTTGATGCCCGCCAGGACGGACGTGATCTCGTCCTCCAGGCGGTCCACCTGCGCCGAGTGGGACGCGTAATCCACCGCCACCATCCGGGCACGAGTGCCCTCGGCCTCGAACTCCGCCTTCAACTCCTCCAGAGCTGCGGGCTCACCCGACACCACCACCGCCGACGGACCATTGACCGCCGCCAACGCGACAGCGTCCCCGAACCGGGCCAACCGCTCCTCAACCTGTTCGGCAGACCTGCTGACCGACAGCATCCCGCCCGCACCCGCCAACACCTTCAACGACTGCGACCGCAACGCCACCACCCGCGCGCCATCCTCCAACGACAGCATCCCCGCCACCGTCGCCGCCGCGATCTCACCCTGCGAATGCCCCACCACCGCCTCGGGCGCGACACCAGCCGCCTCCCAGACCGCGGCCAAAGACACCATCACCGCCCACAACGCCGGCTGCACCACATCAGCCGCCTCAAGCGCCGGAGCACCCTCAGCCCCCGCCAACACCTCATGCAGCGACCACTCCACATACGGCGCCAAAGCCGCCGCACACTCCGCCAACCGAGCCGCGAACACCGGCGACACCGACGCCAGCTCACGCCCCATCCCCACCCACTGCGACCCCTGACCCGCGAACGCGAACACCGGACGCGCCGCCGAACGGGCCTTCCCCGACACCACCGCACCCGACGGCGTACCGGACACCACGCTCGCCAGGCCGGACAGGAGTTCCTGGCGGCCACCGCCGACGATCACCGCGCGGTGCTCGAAGACCGAGCGGGTGGCCGCCAACGACCAGGCCACGTCGGCCGGTTGCAGCTCGGGACGGGCCGAGACCCACTCCCGCAGCCGGCCCGCCTGCGCGGCGAGCGCTTCGGCGGTGCGCCCGGAGACCACCCAGGCCCCGGCGCCGGCGTCCGGCACGACGGCGACCGCGACCGCCGCCACCGCCGCGGCCTCGGGGTCCGAGGAGTCCCCGGATTCCCCGGCCGCCTCCACAGGCTCCGCCGCGGGGGCCTCTTCCAGGATGACGTGCGCGTTCGTCCCGCTGATGCCGAACGAGGAGACGCCGGCCCGGCGCACCCGGCCGTCGGACTGCCACGGAAGGGCCTCGGTGAGCAGCCGCACCTCACCGGCGGTCCAGTCCACGTGCGAGGACGGCACCTCGGCGTGCAGCGTCTGCGGCAGCTGCTCGTGCCGGAGGGCCAGCACCATCTTGATGACGCCGGCGACACCGGCGGCGGCCTGCGTGTGGCCGATGTTGGACTTCACCGAGCCCAGCAGCAGCGAGCCGCGGTCGCCGCGGTCCTGGCCGTAGGTGGCCAGGAGCGCCTGGGCCTCGATCGGGTCACCCAGCGTCGTACCGGTGCCGTGCGCCTCGACCACGTCCACATCGGCCGTGGTCAGGGCGGAGTTGGCGAGCGCGGCGCGGATGACGCGTTGCTGCGAGGGGCCGTTGGGGGCGGTCAGGCCGTTGGAGGCGCCGTCCTGGTTGATGGCGGAGCCGCGCAGCACGGCGAGGACCTCGTGGCCGTTGCGGCGGGCGTCCGACAGCCGCTCGACCACGAGCATGCCGGCGCCCTCGGCCATGCCCATGCCGTCGGCGTCGTCGGAGAACGCCTTGGAGCGTCCGTCCGCCGCGAGGCCCCGGGCGTGCGAGAACGCCAGGAAGCCGTCGGGGCTGGCCATGATGGTGACACCGCCGGCCAGCGCCAGGGAGCACTCCCCGGCGCGCAGGGCCTGCGCCGCCAGGTGGAGGGCGACGAGCGAGGAGGAGCACGCGGTGTCGATGGTGACCGCGGGGCCCTCCAGGCCGAGGGTGTAGGAGACGCGGCCGGACAGCACGCTGGCGGCGTTGCCGGTCATCAGGTGGGCGCCGAGGCTTTCGAGTTCCTCTTCGTCGGTGACGCTGACGGCGAGGTAGGAGGAGCCGTAGCCGCCGACGAAGGCGCCGGTGCGGCTGCCGCGCAGGGTGGCCGGGTCGATCCCGGCGCGCTCCAGCGCCTCCCAGGACGTCTCCAGCAGCAGGCGCTGCTGCGGGTCCATCGCCAGCGCCTCGCGCGGGCTGATCCCGAAGAAGCCGGGGTCGAAGGCGCCGGCTTCCTGGAGGAAGCCGCCGACCTGGGTGTAGGAGGTGCCGGCGTGCTCGATGTCCGGGTTGTAGAGGGATTCGAGGTCCCAGCCGCGGTCGGTGGGGAAGGTCGACAGGCCCTCGGTGCCGTCGGTGAGCATCTGCCACAGCTCATCCGGGCTGGTCACGCCGCCGGGGAAGCGGCAGGCCATGCCGACGATCGCGATGGGCTCGTCGGCGGCGGACGCGGCGAAGGTCTCCGGGACGGCAGTGGCGGCGTCCGTGAGGTCGTCGGCGAGCTGCTCCCGCAGGTGTGCGGCAAGTTCCACCGGGGTGGGGTAGTCGAAGACCAGGGTGGACGACAGGCGCAGGCCGGTCGCCGGGTTCAGCCGGTTGCGGAACTCGACGGCGATCAGCGAGTCGAAGCCCAGGTCGGTGAAGGGCCGGCCGGCCTCCACGGCGTCACCGGAGGGGTGGCCGAGGACGGCGGCCGCGTGGCTGCGGACCAGGTCGAGCAGGAGCCGGTCGCGTTCGGGGCCGGTCAGCGCGGACAGCTGCTCCCGGAGTTGCTGGGCTGCGTCGGCGCCGGCCGCGGCGGTGGCGCCGGCGGCGGAGGTGACGGCGGCCCGGCGCGGGGCGAGGTCGTCGGCGAGTTCCGTCCACAGGGTGGGGATACCGGTGGCGGCGGCCTGGGCCCGCAGCCCGGCCTTGTGCAGGCGGGCCGGAACGAGGACGGCCTCGGGGCGGTCCAGGGCCAGGTCCAGCAGGGTCAGGCCCTCGTCCTCGCTGAGTGCGGCGAGGCCGGAGCCGGTCATGCGGCGGAGCATCACCTCGTCGAGGTCCCGGCCGATGCCGGCTTCCGGCATCCAGGGGCCCCAGGCCAGCGCGGTGCCGGCCAGTCCGGCGGCCCGGCGGTGGCCGGCCAGGGTGTCGAGGAAGGAGTTGGCGGCCGCGTAGTTGCCCTGTCCCGCGCCGCCGAACGCGGAGGCCACGGAGGAGAACAGCACGAAGTGGTCCAGGTCGCTGTCGCGGGTCAGCTCGTGCAGGTGCCAGGCGGCGTCGACCTTGGGGCGCAGCACCGCGGCCACCTGCTCGGCGGTGAGCGAGTCGACGAGGCCGTCGTCGATGATGCCGGCGGTGTGCACGACCGTCCGCAGGGGGCGGCCGGCGGGGATGCCGTCCAGGACGCGGGACAGCGCGTCGCGGTCCGCGGCGTCGCAGGCGACGACCCGCACGTCGGCGCCGTGCGCGGCCACGTCGGCGGCCAGTGCGGCGACGCCGGCGGCGGCCGGTCCCGAGCGGCTGAGGAGGAGGGCCTCGTCGGCCCGGCCGGTGGCGGCGAGGTGCCGGGCGACGACGCCGCCGAGGGTTCCGGTGCCGCCGGTGACCAGTACCGTGCGCGGGCCCGCGGTCTCTCGCGTCCCGGGGCGGTCGTCGGAGGCGGGTCCGCCGGTGGGGCGGACCATGCGGCGGACGTACGCCTGCCGTTGCCGTAGGGCGAGTTCGGGTTCGCCGACGGCCAGGGCGGCGGGCAGCGCGGCGGTGTCGGCGGCGTCACCGTCGGCGGGGAGGTCGGCGAGCACGAAGCGGCCGGGGTGCTCCATCTGGGCGGAGCGCAGCAGGCCCCGTACGGCGCCCGCCGCCGGGTCGGCGACGCGCTCGCCGGGGTGCACCGGGACGCCGCCGCGGGTGAGCAGGACGAGCTGTGCGGGCTGCAACTCCGATGCGGCGAGCCATTCCTGAAGGAGCGTCAGCGTATCGGTGGTGACGCGCCGGGCGGCCGCGGCGACACCGCTTCGGTCCGCCGGGACGGACGGGTCGTCGGCCGCGCCGCCGCTGAGGCAGGCGAGCACGGTGCGCGGCACGATGGCGCCCGCGGCGGCGGCCGCCGCGAGTTCGGCGACGCCGGGGTAGGTGCGCACCGGTGTCCCGGCGGCGTTCAGCTGCTCGGCCGCGGCGAAGCGGTCGGCGCCGATCAGGGCCCACTCCCCCTGCTGCGGCGGGTGCAGGGCGGGGTTGGCCGCGCTGCCGCGCGAGCCGCCGCGCTGCTGCGGGAGCCATTCGACGGTGAACAGGGCGTCCCGGACCCAGGCGTCGTCGGCCCGCACCTGGTCGGCCAAGAGCGGCCGGGTCGCGACGGAGTCCACCGACAGCACCATGGTGCCGGCGGTGTCGGCCGCGGTCAGCGCCAGGGTGCCGTCGGCGTCCCGGCGCAGCCGGACCCGCAGCACGGACGCGCCGGCGGCGTGCAGTTCCACGCCCCGCCAGGCGTGCGGCACGCGGATGCGGTCCGGTCCGGTGGCGTTGTCGCGGCCCTGGGCCGGCCCGGCGACGGAGTCGGCGAGCAGGGCGGCGTCGAGCAGCACCGGGTGGATGCCGTAGGTGTCGGCGGCGCCGGCGTCCTCCGGCAGCGCCACTTCGGCGAACACGTCGTCGCCGCGCTGCCAGACGCCGCGCAGGCCCTGGAGCGCCGGGCCGTAGACGTCGGCGAGCCGCACCGTGTACAGGTCGGCGACGTCCAGGGCGCGGGCGTTGCGCGGGGGCCACGCGGTGAGGTCGGCGGGGGTCCTGACCGGCTGCCGCGCGGGCATGCGGCCGGGGGCGACGAGGGCGGTGGCGTACCTGACCCAGCTGTGCTCCTCCTCGGAGCGGTCGGGGCGGGCGAAGACGTCCACCCGGCGCCGGCCGTCCTCGTCCGCGGCGCCGACGAGCACCTGGATCTGCGTGCCGGCACCGTCGGCGGGGAGCGTCAGCGGCTCGTCCAGGGTGAGTTCGGCCAGCACCGGGCAGCCCGCCTGGTGGCCCGCGCTGACCACGAGTTCCACGAAGCCGGTGCCGGGCAGCAGCGCCACCCCGCCGAGGGTGTGGTCGGTCAGCCAGCTCTGGGCGCGGGCGGACAGCCGTCCGGTGCACACCAGCTGGTCCTCGCCGGCGAGTTCGACGACGGCGCGCAGCATGGGGTGGCCGAACGCTTCCAGCCCGAGTTCGGCCGGGTCGCCGGCGCCGTGCTTCACGGTGCCGGGCAGCGACATCATGCCCTTCGGCCAGTACCGCTGGTGCCGGAAGGCGTACGTCGGCAACTCCACCTGGGTGGCGGTGGGCAGCACCGACCGCCAGTCGACGGGGGCGCCGTGCACGAAGGCCCGGGCCAAACCCGTCTCCAGGCCGGTCACGCCCTCGTCGGTACGGCGCTGGAGCGGCACGAACGCGGGCTCCGCGCCCTGCACTTCGGCGACCGCGTCCGGGCCGAGGGAGGACAGGGAGCCGTCCGGGCCGACCTCCAGGAAGACGGAGACGCCTTCCCTGGCAAGGGCGGCGACGGCGTCGGCGAAGCGGACCGCCTGCCGTGCCTGCGCGGTCCAGTACCCGGCGTCCGGGTCCGACACCAACGCACCGCTGAGGGCGCCTGCCCAGAGCACCTTGGGCCGGCTGTGCTCGATCCCCTGCGCCGTGGCACCGAGGCCGTCGAGTACGGGGTCCATGGCGGGCGAGTGGAACGCGTGCGACACCCGCAGCGGCCGCACCCGGTGACCGCGCTCGCGCCACAACTCCACCAGCGCGTCGACCGCTTCGACCGCGCCGGACACGACGACCGAGTCCGGACCGTTCACCGCGGCGACCGCGACCTCACCGGTCACCTCGGCGAAGGAAGCGACAACCTCCGCCTCCGGCGTCTTGATCGACGCCATCGCCCCACCCGACGGCAAGTCCTGCATCAACCGCGCCCGCACCGCCACGAGCTTGCAGGCGTCCGGAAGCGACAACACCCCCGCCACATACGCGGCAGCCACCTCACCCACCGAGTGACCCACCACCGCATCCGGCCGCACCCCCGCGGCCTCCAACACCGCAGCCAACGCCACCTCAAAGGCGAACAGGCCCGTCTGCGCGTACAACGTCTGATCCGCCAGACCCGCGTCCACACCCTCGGCGCCCAGCACGACATCCCGTACGGGAACGGCCGCACCCAACTCCGTTTGCAGGAGCCCGCACACCTGGTCGAAGACCTCGGCGAACAGCGGGCTGGACCCGTACAACTCCCGGCCCATGCCGGTCCACTGCGATCCCTGGCCGGCGAAGACCAGCCCGACCTGGACGCCGGAACGCGCGACTCCGGAGACGACCGAGGCCGACGACGCACCCTCGGCGACGGCCTGCGCCCCCGCCAGCAACTCCCCACGTTCCACACCGAGTACGACCGCGCGGTGCTCGAACGCCGTACGCGTCGCCGCCAACGACCACGCCACATCGGCCAGTTGCAGCTCCGGACGGGCCGCCACCCACTCCCGCAGCCGGTCCGCCTGCGCCGCCAGCCCCTCCGCGGAACGGGCCGACACCAGCCAGGCGCCGGCACCGGGCAGCAGCGGTTCCGCGGTGCGGCCGCCGTCCTCCTCTACTGCGGCGGCGTCCGGGGCGTTCTCGCCGTCGGCCTCCGCGGGCTCCTCGGCCGGCGCCTCCTCCACGATGACGTGCGCGTTCGTCCCGCTGACGCCGAACGAGGAGACGCCGCCGCGGCGGGTGCGCTCCCCCCGGGGCCAGGGCCGGGCCTCGCGCAGCAGCTCGACGTCGCCGGCCGACCAGTCGATGTGCGGCGAGGGCTCCTCGGCGTGCAGCGTCCGCGGCATCCGCTGGTGCTGCAGCGACAGGACCAGCTTGATCACGCCCGCGATGCCGGCGCCGGCCTGGGTGTGGCCGATGTTGGACTTCACCGAACCCAGCCGGACCGGCTGGTCCGCCGGCCGGCCCTGACCGTAGGTGGCCAGTACGGCCTGCGCCTCGATCGGGTCGCCCAGCGTGGTGCCGGTGCCGTGCGCCTCCACCAGGTCGATGTCCGCGGTGGACAGGCGGGCGCTGGCCAGCGCGGCGCGGATGACGCGCTGCTGGGACGGGCCGTTGGGCGCGGCGAGGCCGTTGGAGGCGCCGTCCTGGTTGATGGCGGAGCCGCGGACCACGGCGAGCACCGGGTGGCCGTTGCGGCGCGCGTCGGACAGGCGCTCCACCACGACCATGCCGGCGCCCTCGGATATCCCCATGCCGTCGGCGTCGGCGGAGAACGCCTTGCAGCGGCCGTCCTGGGCAAGGCCGAGCTGCTTGGAGAACTGGGTGAACATCACGGGGACGGTGGTGACGGTGACGCCGCCGGCCAGCGCGAGCGTGCACTCCCCGGAGCGCACCGCCTGCACCGCCAGGTGCAGCGCGACCAGCGACGACGAGCAGGCGGTGTCCACCGTCACCGCGGGGCCTTCCAGGCCCAGCGAGTAGGAGACCCGGCCGGAGATGACGCTGGTGGAGGTCCCCGTCATCAGGTGGACGTCCAGGTCCTCGTCGGTGCCGAAGCCGTAGCCGGACAGCGACGCGCCGGCGAACACGCCGGTCTGCGAACCGCGCAGGGAGTTCGGGTCGATACCGGCCCGCTCCAGCGCCTCCCAGCACACCTCCAGCAGCAGCCGCTGCTGCGGGTCCATGGCGACGGCCTCGCGGGGGCTGACGCCGAAGAAGCCGGCGTCGAAGCCGCTGGCGTCGTCGACGAAGCCGCCCCGGAGGCGGCGCGTGCCGCCGTCCGGGTCCGGCTCCGTCAGCTTCTCCAGGTCCCAGCCGCGGTCGGTGGGGACGTCGACGATGCCCTCCTGGCCGGTGGCCAGCAGGTTCCAGAAGTCCTCCGGGCTCGCGACTCCGCCGGGGTAGCGGCAGCCGATGCCGACCAGGGCGATGGGCTCGTGGCTGCGCTCCTCGACCTCACGCAGGCGCTGCCGCGTGTGGTAGAGGTCGGTCGTCACCCACTTGAGGTAATCGCGGAGGGCCTCTTCATCTGCCATCGGATGTCACCAGTCCAGTTCGTGAAACGCGTACGTGCCGTCCGCACCTGACGTGGGCCATTTACCGGCCGAGTTCCCGGTGGATGAACTCGAAGATCTCGTCGTCCGAGGCGGAGCCGATCTTGTCCGCGACCGCCTGGCTCCCCTGCGGGGCGCCGGTCTCCTTCCACTGGGCGAGGAGACCCTGGAGACGCTCGGTGACCAGGTCGTACGTCTTCTCGTCCGGTGCCGTGCCGGTGAGCAGCGACCCCAGCCGGTCGACCTCCTCCACCAGGGACGCCGGGCCCGTCTGCTCCTGGAACTCCTCGTCCCACAGGTGGCCGGCCACCGCCTCGGGGGTGGGGTGGTCGAACAGCAGCGTGGCCGGCAGTTGCAGGCCGGTGGCGCCGCTCAGCCGGTTCCGCAGCTCGACGGAGGTCAGCGAGTCGAAGCCGAGGTCGCTGAAGGGGCGGGTGGCCTCCACGTCCTCCGGAGCGGCGTAGTCGAGGACCGCGGCGGCCTGCGCCTGCACCAGCCGGACCAGCGCCCGGTGCTGCTCGGCCCGGGGCAGACCGGCCAGTTCCTCGCGGAGCGAGGCGCCCGCGGCCGGGTCGCCGGCCGGTTCCGCGGCCTCCTCGGCCAGGGCCGCGGCGACCTCGGGCAGGCTCTCGATCAGCGGGCTGGACCGGCGCAGCGTGAAGGGCACGGCGAACCGCGACCAGTCCACGTCCACGATGGTCGTCGGCCCCTCGCGGCCGTCCACGAGCTGGGCGAGCGCCTGCACCGCGAGGTCGGCGTCCATGAGGGCCACCCCGCCGCGGGCGAGCCGTCCGGCGGTCTCGTCGTCGGTCATGCCGCCCCCGCCCCACGGGCCCCAGGCCACGGAGGTCGCGGCCAGGCCCTGGGCCCTGCGGCGTTCGGCGAGGCCGTCGAGATAGGTGTTGGCGGCCGCGTAGGCGGGCTGCACGACGCTGCCCCAGACCGCCGAGATCGACGAGAAGAGCACGAACGCGTCCAGGTCCAGGCCGCGTTCGCGGGTCAGCTCGTCCAGGTGCCGGGCGCCCGCCGCCTTGACGGCCAGGAGCGCGTCAGTCGCGGCCAGGTCGGCTTCCGCCACCGGCACGGTCTCCCCGATGCCGGCGGTGTGCAGCACCGCGGAGAGCGCGGGGCCCTCCGCCGCGATCCGGTCGAGGGTCCCGGCCACCTGGGCGCGGTCGCTCACGTCGCAGGCGAGGACGTCCACGCGGGCGCCGCCGGCGGCCAGTTCGGCGGCGCGCGCGGCCACGTCGGCGGCGGCCGGGCCCGACCGGCTGGTCAGCACCAGCCGCTGGGCGCCGCGGCCGGCCAGCCAGCGCGCGCTGTGCCCGGCGATGGCGCCGGTGCCGCCGGTCAGCAGCACGCTGCCCCGCGGGCTCCACTCCCGCTCCGGCGCCGCCGGCAACGCGGCGTGCAGCAACCGCCGGCCCAGCACGCCCGCCGCACGGATCGCGACCTGGTCCTCACCGCAGCCCGCCAGCACCCCCGCCAACCGCGCGGCGATCCGGCCGTCCGCACCGTCGAACACGGCCGGGAGATCCACGAGGCCACCCCAGCGCTCCGGGTGCTCCAACCCGACCACCCGGCCCAGGCCCCACACCTGCGTCTGCTCCGCGCGCACCGGCTCATCACCCGGCACGCCCACCGCCCCGCACGTCGCCACCCACAACGGCGCCCCCACACCCGCGTCCCCCAGCCCCTGCACCAACCCCAGCGTCGCGCCCAGCCCCACCGACACCGACGGGTACCCCTCCAACGGCGCCTCATCCACCGCCAGCAACGACAACACCCCGGCGAACCCGCCCTCCGGCACCGCACCCCGCACCAGCTCCGCCACCGCCTCCCGGCTCGCGGCGCCGGCCACCTCCACCACCACGACCTCGGCCCCGCGCGCCTCCACCACCGCACGGCACTGATCCGCCAGCCCACCACCGGCACCACCTGCCGGAACCACCAGCAACCACCGACCTGACAACACCCCGCCCACCGGATCGGCCACCGGAACCCACGACACCCGGTAGCGCCATCCCTCCGTCACCGACCGCTCCCGCTCACGCCGCCGCCAGGACGCGAGCGCGGGCAGCACGTCATGCAGGTGGCGCTCGTCCTCGATGGACAGCGTCTCCGCGATCCCCGCCAGATCACCACCCTCCACCGCCGCCCAGAACCGGGCCTCCGCCTCCGACGACGCACCATCCCCGCCGACGACGGGCGCCGCACCCGCCGACTCCAGCCAGTACCGGCGCCGCTGGAACGCATACGTCGGCAGATCCACCGTCACACCGACCGGTAGCACCCGCCGCCAGTCCACCGGCAGCCCGCCGACATGCGCCTGCCCGAGGGACGTGAGCAGCCGCGCCGACCCCGCGTTCTCCCGCTCCAACGTCCCCACCGTCAGAACATCCGCGGCCCCCGCGTCCTCCGCCGTCTCCGCGACCGCCGCGGTCAACACCGGATGCGGCGACACCTCCACGAACGCCCCGTACCCGGCAGCCAACAGACTCCGCACAGCACCCTCGAACTGCACCGTCCGCCGCAGATTCGCAAACCAATACCCCGCATCAACCTCCGCGCCGGTCAACCACTCACCGGTCACCGTCGAGACCATCGGCACCCGACCGGCGCGAGGCGCGATACCGCTCAACTCGCCGTGCAACTGCTCCGCCAACGGCTCCACCGCCGGAGAGTGCGCCACGAAATCCGTGGACGGAATACGCCACCGCATCGCCCTACGCGCGGCCAACTCCCGCTCGAAGTCCGCCAACGCCTCCGGCGCACCGGAAACCACCACCGCGGCAGGACCGTTCACCGCCGCCACCGACAGACGACCCTCGAAGCCGTCCACCAACTCCTGCACAGCGCCCACCGGCATGACCACGGACACCATCGACCCGGCCACCGCCAACCCCGACAACGCACGCGAACGAGCCGCCACCACATGGGCCGCGTCCTCCAACGACAGCATCCCCGCCACCGTCGCCGCCGCGATCTCACCCTGCGAATGACCCACCACCGCGTCCGGCGACACGCCTGCGGCCTCCCACACCGCAGCCAGAGCAACCATCACCGCCCACAACGCCGGCTGCACGACCTCCGCAGCCTCCAACTCCGGGGCACCCTCCACACCCATCAGCACGTCACGCAGCGACCACTCCACATGCGGAGCCAGAGCCGCCTCACACTCCGCCAGACGAGCGGCGAACAACGGGGAGGCGCCCAGCAGTTCACGCCCCATCCCGATCCACTGCGTACCCTGACCCGCGAACACGAACGCCGTACGACCCGCCGGGCGGGCGGTGCCGGTGACGACCGACGGCGCCCCGGTCCCCGCGGCCAGGCACCGCACCCCGTCCACGAACCCGTCCCGGTCACCGGCCACCACCACCGCACGGTGCTCGAACACCGAACGCGTCGCCGCGAGCGACCACGCCACGTCCGCCGGTGCCGGCTCCGGCCGTTCCGCGGCCCAGTCCCGCAGGCGCCCGGCCTGCGCGGCGAGCCCCTCCTCCGAGCGGCCCGACACCACCCACGCCGCCACGTCACCCGACGCGAGAACGGCGGGGTCCGATGCGGGAGCCTCGTCGGCGTCCACCCGTGGAGCCTCAACCGGTTCGGTGTCCAGCGGTGCGGCGTCCTCGGCGGGGGCCTCCTCGAGGATGAGGTGGGCGTTGGTGCCGCTCATGCCGAACGAGGAGACGCCGGCCCGGCGCACCCGGCCCTCCGCCGTCCAGGGTTCCGCCCCGGTGAGCAGTTGGACGTCGCCTGCGGTCCAGTCGATGTGCGGGGAGCGTTCGGCCGCGTGCAGCGTCTTCGGCAGCGTGCGGTGCTGGAGGGCGAGCACCATCTTGATGACGCCCGCCGCACCGGCGGCGGCCTGCGTGTGGCCGATGTTGGACTTGATCGAGCCCAGCCACAGCGGCCGCCCCTCGGGACGCTCCTGGCCGTAGGTCGCCAGCAGCGCCTGCGCCTCGATCGGGTCGCCCAGCGGCGTGCCGGTGCCGTGCGCCTCCACCACGTCCACATCGGCGGCGGTCAGACCGGAGTTGGCGAGCGCGGCACGGATGACGCGCTGCTGCGAGGGGCCGTTCGGCGCCGTCAGGCCGTTGGACGCGCCGTCCTGGTTGATCGCCGAACCCCGCACCACCGCGAGGACCTTGTGGCCGTTGCGCCGCGCGTCCGACAGCCGCTCGACCACGAGCATGCCCGCGCCCTCGCCCAGGCCCATGCCGTCCGCGCCCGCCGAGAAGGGCTTGCAGCGGCCGTCGGGGGCCAGCCCCATCTGCTTGCTGAACTGGTCGAACAGCAGCGGGTTGGCCGCCACCATGACGCCGCCGGCCAGTGCGAGGGAGCACTCCCCCGAGCGCACCGCCTGGCAGGCCATGTGCAGGGCGACGAGGGACGAGGAGCACGCGGTGTCCACGGTGACCGCGGGGCCCTCCAGGCCGAGCACGTAGGAGACCCGGCCGGACACCACGCTGGTGGAGATGCCGGTCACCAGGTGGCCGTCGAGTTCCTTCTGGACGCCAGAGCTCCAGCCGTAGCCGGAGGCGGAGGCGCCGGCGAACACGCCGGTGGCGGAGCCGCGCAGCGAGGCGGGGTCGATCCCGGACCGCTCCAGCGCCTCCCAGGCCACCTCCAGCAGCACCCGCTGCTGCGGGTCCATCGAGACCGCCTCACGCGGGCTGATCCCGAAGAAGCCGGCGTCGAAGCCGCTCGCGTCGTAGACGAAGCCGCCGGAGCGGACGGGGCCCGGGGCGTCGCCCTCGCGGTCCTCGATGACCCAGCCGCGGTCCGCCGGGAGGACGGAGACGGCGTCGACCCCGGCGGTGACGAGGTTCCACAGCTCCTCCGGGCCGGTGGCGCCGCCCGGGTAGCGGCAGGCCATGCCGACGATGGCCAGCGGTTCGTCCGCGGGCCCGGTCGGCGCGGGCGTCCCGTTGGAGCGGGCGGCGCCTTCCTGGTCGGCCAGGTCGGCCGTGTCGGCGAGTTCGGCGAGCAGGAAGTCGGCGGTCGCGGCCGGAGTGGGGGCGTCGAACATCAGCGTGGCGGGCAGGTGCAGGCCGGTGGCGCCGCTCAGCCGGTTGCGCAGTTCGACCGAGGTCAGCGAGTCGAAGCCGAGGTCGCTGAAGGCACGGGTGGCCTCGACCTCGCCCGGCGAGGCGTAGTCGAGCACGTCGGCCGCCTGGGTCTGGACGAGGGTGACCAGGGTCCGCTGCTGCTCGGTGCGGGACAGTCCCGCGAGCTGCTTGCGCCAGGACGCCGAGGAGTCCGGTCCGGAGTCCGCGGCGCTGCCCGCGGAGGCGTCGGGCCGCTCCCCGGCCAGTGCCTTCGCGACGTCGGGGAGGTGCTCGATCAGCGGGCTGGGCCGGCGCAGGGTGAAGGGCGGCGCGAACCGCTCCCAGTCCACGTGGGCGACGGTCAGCTGGGGTTCGCCGGCGTCCAGGACCTGGGCGAGCGCCTGCACGGCGTGGTCCTGGTCCATGACGATCAGGCCGCGGCGTATGCCCTGGGCCGCGCCCTCCTCGTCGGTCATGCCGCCGCCGCCCCAGGAGCCCCAGGCCACCGAGGTGGCGGGCAGGCCCTGGGCCCTGCGGTACTCGGCGAGGCCGTCGAGGAAGGTGTTGGCGGCGGCGTAGGCGGGCTGGAGGCCGCTGCCCCAGGTGGCGGAGATCGAGGAGAACAGCACGAACGCGTCGAGGTCGAGGGCGCGGGTCAGTTCGTGCAGGTGCAGCGCGCCGGCCGCCTTGGCGGCGAGGACGGCGTCGGTCTCGGCGAGGTCGGTGTCCTGCACCAGGGTGGCCTGGTTGATGCCGGCGGTGTGCAGCACCGTGGTCAGGGCGGGGCCCCGCGCCGCGATGCGGTCGAGGGTCCCGGCCGCCTGGGCGCGGTCGCTGACGTCGCAGGCGAAGACGTCGACCTGGCTGCCGCGGGCGGCAAGTTCGGCGGCGCGCGCCGCCACTCCCGCGGCGGCCGGGCCGGAGCGGCTGGTCAGCACCAGCCGCCGGGCACCGCGGCCGGCCAGCCAGCGGGCCACGTGCCCGCCGATGGCGCCGGTGCCGCCGGTGACCAGGGCGGTGCCGCCGGGCGTCCAGCGCCCGGCGTCGCCGACCGGGCGGTCGGCCCGGCTCAGCCGGCGGCCGTAGATCCCGGACGGGCGGACGGCGGCCTGGTCCTCGCCGCAGCCCGCCAGCACCGCGCAGAGCCGCGCGGTGACCTGGGCGTCGTCGTCCTCGTGCCCGTCGAACCCGGCGGGCAGGTCGACCACGCCGCCCCAGCGGTCGGGGTGTTCCAGCGCGGCAACGCGGCCGAAGCCCCACGTCAGGGACTGCACCGGGGACACGGTCGCCTCGCCGGGAGCCGCGCTGACCGCGCCACGGGTCAGCACCCACAGCGGCGCGTCCACCCCCGCGTCACCAAGAGCCTGGACCACCGCCAACGTCCCCGCGAAGCCACGCGGCACCGCCGAGTGTCCAGGCACCGGCGACTCGTCGAGAGCAAGCAGCGACACGACGCCCGCCGGTGCCGCCGCGTCCTGGAGCACCTGACCCAGTACGGCGCCCACCGCCGCACGATCCACGGCCGCGGCAGGCACACGGACGACGGTGGTGTCCGCGCCACGCGCGGCAAGTGCCGCCGCACAGGCACCCGTCAGGCTG